>JAUHVL010000025.1 GCA_030425045.1 bacterium | reverse complement strand
CCCCGACCCTTCGGGCAAGTATTGGTCATCTCCTATTTTAAAACAAGGGATGTTTAAAACTTGCCCACGAAGTGGGTGCGACCACGACGGGAGCATTTTAAATGTCGAAAAACAAGGATGTTTTATTAAGGTTTTTAAAAAATAGTTTTTATTTCGAAAATGAAGCATATCCATTTAAGTACATCACTTTTTAAATCTTACCTACTTCATTTTTCTTTTTAAAATAATCAAGAATTGGAATTAAGCAAATAAAGAGAATTATAAATAGCGCAGGTGTATTCATCCGAAAGAGCTGTGATCCTTGCTTATGCTCCCAAAAATGCCATAGCATCGAACTATAGCAGAAGCCTACCAGCCAAACAGCGACGAGATTCGTTTTCTTAAAATCTAAGGTTCCGATAAAGTATAAGATAGGCCCGACTAAGTAACTTATTTTATAGTCATGACTTGTCTGGGGTAAAAGTAATGTAATAATGGTACAAATGAGAAGAAAAGCGGCATTCACACCATGAGATTCTTTTTTAAAAAATACATATAAGCCTACAGCGAGAACTCCAAACATTCCGATGTAAGCTAAAGCCTCTACTGTTGGCAAAACATTGAGTGCAGCACTATTTCCCCACTCATTCATGACCTTTTCAGTTAACCGAAAAAATGAGTCAATCGAGGTATTCACTTCTGAGACATAAATATCACTTTTCGAACGCTCTTTAATCGCAAATAAAAAATGAGCAAACTTTTTATAGCCGAGAGAGAAGAGTAAGAGAAAACTTGTTCCTCCTAATATGAGGTATTTTTTCCAGTCTTTTCCTGCAAAAAAGAAAACAAAAATAGCAGGAAAAAGTTTCAGCTGAATTGAAAACAAAAAGCAAAGGTAAGAAAACATTTTATTTTTCGAGCGAAGCTGTATCCCTAAAAAACAGATGGCCATTGCAATCAAATTAAACTGCCCCCTTTCGACTTCAAAGAGGAAAGGATAAGTCATAAGGCTTAAAATAAAGGCGGGAAAAGAGAGTAAAAATATATATTTTTCACCGCTCATTTTATAAGGGAAAACAAGAACGATAAAGATTAGGGAGAGAAAAGAAAGAAAAGTAATAATCCCAAAAGACCATAAATACGATATCCACGTAAAAGGTAAAAAGATTAAGGTGTTTAACGGTGGATAAATATTTGAGTCACTCCACTGAAACTCTGTTCCCTCTCTCCATGACTCAATAAAGCGTAAATAAATATCTAGATCAGCTCCAACAGGATCGAGAAAAGGAAGCAGCTGAAGCTGTTTCATCTGCTGCCCTCCATGAAAAAGGGCAGGAGCAATATAAAACGAAAGAAATGCTAATAAAAATGAAGACAATAATATCAATGTAAACTGATAGTATTTTTTATAATTTAAATCCATATCCTAATGATAGCATTGCCCACTAGGATATGAAAAACGAGAACTACCTTCTTTTGTAGGTTCTGCTAAAGCTTACATCGTGGTGTTCACCGTTATGGTACTGATATCCAATATATGTTTCCTGAAATTCACTTTCGGATAACTTTTCATAGACGATTTGAACAGGAAAGCGATCACATTTAAGCTGGTCACCAGTATCATTTAATACATCTTCAACTTTTTCAAAATTACAAACCTCATTAGGGTAATAGCGATGAAAGCGCACCATACTTTCAGTCAGCTCTATCGATACATAATAATCATCTCTTTGCTGGAAAAATGGGTACAATTGTAAAACCACACCACCTTGCTTAAGTGGTCTCATATTCATAAAGCGAGCAAACCTTAACTCGTTGATGGGAGTTAATTTTTTAAAATTTCCAAGTAGAACTTCTCCCTCAGTGCCGCTTAAATTCAACTCGAGTTTGTGCCCTTTGTCTTCACCAACCCAGCTACCAGATATCCAATTCATTTTTTCGAAATCACTACCTTTTTCCTGTGCTGATAAAGGAAAGAGAGCGAGGGAAAAAAGACAAATTATTAGTAAGCGCATTATTTTCTCCTTTTTAAATGGCGTCTCTTTTAGTATTAAATAGCTATACCAATGTCAAACAAGTACGTTTGGTATAAATAAATGATGCTAAAATAAGGATAAAGTATAAGAAATGAAGCCTAGTGAAACAGAACTCGTTTTTGAAAGTCTTAAAAAAATAATGAAAAGCAAAGGGTTTACCTATAAAAGCCTCGCTCAAGAACTTCAGGTTGCGGAATCAACGTTGAAAAGAATCTTTTCTCAAAAAAATTGCTCCTTAGATAAATTGATGAGTATTTGTGACGTAGTCGGTGTTTCTTTCTCGGACTTAGTTTCTCTTTACGAAAATAATAAATTACCTGTTATCAAAATCGATAAGGAACTTGAAAAATTCTTCTTGGATCAACCTGAATACTTTAAGTTTTACCGCCAGTTCACACTCTACAAATCAGCTAAAATCGTTCAAGAGAAAAATCAACTCACAGAGAAGTGTGTCTCATTATACTGTGAAAAACTATCTCAACTTGGCTTACTTAAATTAAATAAGAAAAAAGAGTATGAACTTTCAGAAGAAGGCTTTGTTCAATTCTCAAAACTAACAAAACTACAATCCAAAATATTCAACGATTGGAGTAGGCATTTACTGGATCATGCTCTCAACAAGGAACCTCACTATCTCTACAAAGCGGCAAGCACAAGATTAACGAAGAAATCATCGGAAGAATTTAAACAACAAGTCGCCATTCTTTTCGAAAAATTTACGCAAAAAGGATATCTTGAAAATATTGCGGCCAATAAGAAAGTCGAACCCGTTGGCGTTTTTATGGTAAGCGGTCCTGAGATCATCAACTTCCCGGGAAAGGTAAAAAATATCAAATGATCACTATGATATCGATCAAGAAATCGTTAAGATAAGCTCATGTCACATCGTCGTCTTTATCTTTTTTTCTTTATGGTGATAAACCTCTTTTTATCGAGTTATTTTCTAGATGGACGCCCTGCATCCGCAGCCGTTGTTCGAGCGGCCCCGGCTCTTTCTCTTGCCCTTGAGGGGACTTGGAAGATTGATCGGTATGCCGATATTACAGTCGATAAGGCCATCATTGATGGACATTATTATTTAGACAAGGCACCTCTTGCCACCATGGTCCTCACTCCTTTTGTTTATATTCTTAGCAAGGTTAAAACTTTTGATTTAGAAAAAAGGCTCGATAATTTAACCAATGCGATTGGACTTGGGTCAATCGTGACGGGCAGTATTCCTTTTGTTTTGATCCTTTTAATTTTTACACTCACTTTAGAAAAAAAGGTCTCAAATTTATTTCAAAGTTCTCTTTGGGTGATGGGCCTTTGTTACGGAAGTAACTTATTTGCCTATAGTGGAGCTCTTTGGGGACATTTGCTGACGACCTTGTTTCTCTTGGTCTCTTTAATTCTTTTTGAAAAGAAGAAATTTTTGATTGCAGGTCTGGCCATGGGTCTTGCTGTCATGGCCGAATACCAAATCGCAATTTTTGCTATTTTTATGGTCATCTTTATCCTCAAAGAAAAAAACCATGAAGGTTTTATAAAGCTTGCCCTCGGCGGACTTACCCCTCTTCTTATTATTCTGTTTTATCATTACTCATTTACAGGTCATCCACTCAAGCCACTTTATATGTTTGAAGCGAGTGAACAATTCCAGCAAATGAGTCATGATCTTGGATTCTCACTTCCTAAACCTGAAGTTTTTTGGGAATTACTTTTTGGATTAAATAGAGGTCTCTTTTTCTATTCTCCCATCCTATTGCTCTCTCTTTATATTGTAATCAAAGAACAAAAATTTCAGTTCAAAACAATTAGTTTCTTAGGAAGTATTACTTTTATGCTTTTAATGTCTTCATTTTTTGTATGGCACGGTGGTTATTCTCATGGCCCAAGATATCTGGTTCCGGTAACCGCGTTAGCGATATTTGCCAGCTTGAAATTTATCCCTCAATTTCATCAGCATCGAATCTCAGCAATCGTTCTCATCATAATTGGCTTTGTAAGTAACTGGGTTGCAAAAGCAACTCATCCTATCTACGCCCCTGACTATGTCTTCCCCTTTAAAGAACATTTATGGCCTCTTTTTATATCAGGTGAGTTAACTCAAAGTAATTTACCCAATTTAGTTTTTAGAGTTTTCAAAAATGGGTTTTCTTACTTATTTCCCTTGATTTTTATTTTGGCCATTTTATCTCTCTATCTTATCCACAATAGAAAACTAACGTCGGCCAAATGAAAAACGTCATCACTCTTTTTGTATCTCTAGGAATAATCTTCAGACTTATCTGGGCAGGAGATATGGAATGGAAATACGACGAAGCTTGGATGTTTGAAATGGCGCAAGCGATCGCCTCAGGAGAGATGTGGAGCTGGCTTGGGATGCGAAGTGGGGTTAATGTCAGAAACCCCGGTATGAGCATTTGGCCATTTTCATTTTTTGCCTTATTTACAGACACACCAATCGGAATGGTTCGTTTTGTGATGGGCTTAAATATCATAACGATTTTATCTTATTTATTTCTCATCAAAAAACGTATCAAAGAATCAGAAAGAGATATTTGGCTTTGGGGTATTCTTTTAATGTGTGTCTCTCCTCTGGCCGTTTTATTTAGTAGAAAAATTTGGGCCCAAGACATTCTTCCTTTTTTTGTTTTTTTCATTATCTTAGGGCATCTCTATCGTAACAAAGTTTGGGGAATTCTCCTCTGGAGTGCCATCGGTGCCTTAGTCGGCCAGATTCACATGAGTGGATTCTTTTTTTCTTTTGGCCTCTTTCTTTGCACATTAATTTACGATAGAGCTCAAAAACAAAAAAGTACCTGGCTTGCTTGGTGGGTTGTCGGCAGTGTGATCGGAACATTACCCATGCTTCCATGGCTCTACTACCTGATAGACGCCAGTGCCGGTGGTGGACTCAAATGGAAAAATATTTATAAATTTAGATTTTTTTATTTTTGGGCTTTTGATGCTCTAGGAATTCACCTTCGGTACGCACTTAAAAAAGATTTTTGGGACTTTATACAATACCCCATTATCTTCTCAATTCCTACTTACCTTATTGGAATGTGCCATCTGGTTTTAATCTCACTTGGATTAAGGAAATTAAAACTTCTTCCAGCGTATTTAAAAAATTTCAAGGTAGCAGTATCAACTGGCAGGTTCTTTGATGATTGGAGTGAAATTGATTTCTACCTTTTTTCCTGTCTCATAGGTCTTGGTTTGGTGATGGGTTTTTCAGGAGTGACAGTTCATGAGCACTATATGATTATTGCTTACCCTTTTGTCTATATTTGGCTAGCAAAATTATTTATTGAACATAAAAAAATATTAGTTTCCGTTCTCTTAATTCAAGCTTTTATTACAGCAAACTTTTTAACTTATATTCACTTTAATCATGGATCAAAACAAGGCGACTATGGCACGACTTATTCAAGGCAGCTTGAACAGGGAGTCACTATAGAAATAGACCTTAGGAAGAAGTAGAGTTAAACCCTTTCTGTTAAAAGACTTCACCGCTACTAATTTTTCATTAAACTGAGCATATTGCGAGCGCCATAACTTCACATCATCACTTCGAACAAGAAATCCCCATTGATACTTATTTACATCGTGATCGAAATCTTTAATGACATGAGAGTCTAAATCCTGTTCTGACAACCAAGCCTCAATCATTGAATGTTTAGCACGATATACATCTGCATGATGGTAATAAGCAAAGAAATTCGTTGCCGCAAAAAATGGATAACTATCACCAATGATGGCCCATGCATTTGGTTTTACTTTAATGCTTTCGACAACTTCTTTCGTTTCATAAAGAGGAACATCTCTTTTAATTTTAGTTGTGAGAGGAAAAATTAATAATACCAGCGCGCCAATAGTGGTGATCGTTTTAATAAAAAAAGAAACCTTTTGGCTTAGATCATCTTTAATCCTCTCCAGAGCTTCACCTACCGCAAGTGCATAGTAAGGATATAAAACGATGAGATAATGGCTATACTTAAGCTTTTGAGCCGTTAAAAAAAGCAAGATCGTTATAAAAGCGACAAGAGAAAACTTTGTAAGGTCATCTTTTTTCTTAATCAAAACATAAATCAGCAAAAGAAAAAGATGAGGTGTTTGCTTGAGTAGAAATACAAAGTAAGCATGAAACTGATAACTCTCTAAACCTCTCCCACCGGAAATCGTATGAGAAAAAGTAGAGTGGAGATACTTAGTGAAGATATCTATCCTGCCATTGAAATAAAGTAAAAGAGGCCATAACGAAAAAATAGCAAATGCCATCACAAAAGAAAGCCATGGTTTAGGTGATTTTAATTTATCCCAACTTTTTGTAAGGACGAAGTGAACAAAAATCACAAGAGGAATCAGAAAGGCAATCGGTCCTTTTATCAAAAGAGAGAGACCGGAAAAGAAACCACATTTATACCACTCATTTTTATAATAAGAAAAAAAGGCAAGCATCATCGACAGCATGATGGCCAAATCCATGTTAGGAAATCTCGTCTTTTTAATGAGGGGGTAAATGGAGATAAAAGCGAGAGTTGTATAGAAGGCCCTTTTTCTATTTGTATTTTTTTCAAGAAAGAGATAAAGACAACAAACCGTTGTAAGAGAAAAAAGTGCTCCAAAAATTCTTGCCTGTGTTTCTCCACTTCCAAAAAGTTTAAAGAACAGTCCTTCAAGCATGAATAAAAAAGGTGAATGATCAGGAAACTCACTATAAGTTGAAAAATTAAGATGGGGTATCAGCCAATGGCCTAACTCACTAGCGTGTTTACCAAAAGCAGCATACAAATAGCCATCATGAAAAAAACCTGGAACCCAAGCCTGCTGAAGATAAAGAACAATGGCCAAAAAAATCAATGGCACTATTGAGAAGACCTCACCTTTTTGATGAGACTCATATAGCTCTTTAAAATGTTTAAACATAAAATTATTGTACGTTGAGTTATACTCTTTTCAAAGAAGTTTTCATTGCTCAACAGCGATAACCAGTTTCTCATTCGTTAAGCGTGGGATATAATTGCTCCGTGTTAACCTTTAAAAAAACTCAATTCATCTTAAAGTCACTATGTGCCTTTTTTGGCCTTACACTTTTACTCAATAATATTAGAGGTATCCTCTACAATTGTTTTCATGCCACTGACTTTGGCATTTACCAACAAGCAATCTACGAACTTGCTCAAATGAAAAGCTTAAATCCTTATTTAAGTGTGCGAAATATTCAGATCTTTAATGACCATTTTGATCCCGTCATTTTTTTTGCAATCCCCTTCGTCTGGATTTTTGATTATCATCCCGCTTCACTCATTATTTTCGAGTATGGAATTTTTGTTTTGTTTCTCCTTATCGTACTCAAACTCAATCAATATAAAGGTTTCGCTATCGAAATTTTGTTCATGCTTTTAACAACAAAAGCATTTCTCACAGGCTTACTCTACCCTATTCATCCGAGTACTTGGAGTATTATTCCCATTTTTTTAATGGGATATTACTATTCTAAAAATCATGATCGAGGTTTTATCTTAAGTGCTTTTGCCCTTTGTTTTTTTAGAGAAGTCTTTCCTCTTGCTCTCATTTTTATGTCTTTCATTCTTTACACCCAAAAAAAGTATAAACTCTTTATCGGTATCTTTTTTCCCTCAGTATTTATGGCCTTTATGATTTACTTATTTAGGCCAATGTTTATGGGGCCTACCGTTAGCTATGGTGGTCTTATATTAAAACAATTATTTCATCAACCACTAGCAACATTATTACAAATTGATTTATTACCTTTTCTTAAAATCTCATATCCTTTTTTCATCCCGCTTTATTTTATTTTAAAAACTGATAAAAAATCATTTTTAACTCACCCATTATTTTTCTTTTGGTTACCACTTATTGGTCTTCATCTTTTAACCAACAAGGTTCACTCTCAATATGGCCCCTTTTTAATGATCCCCATTTGGTCATTAATACTCTTTCATCCATCACTCAAATCTTTTTTTCAAAACAAAAAAGCTCTTTACTTCACAATGGCTTTATTTCTGGCCAGTAGTTTAGGTAATTACACCAAAAGTTTTAAACTTGCCTATTTAGGGAAAAGTAAGAAATGTATTATCTCAGATGATAAAACGGAAAAAACTCGTGAATTAAAATCAGCTCTGAAAGTAATTTCACCTGAAAAATCAATTCTAGCAACAGGAGGAATTATACCCACAGTTTTGAAACCTAATATGAATATTCTTCAAGCTGGCCTTTTTTCAAAAAGACTTTCTAAATATGATTATCTTCTCTTAGAAAAAAATGGATCTGGTGATACGTTTCCCTACAATAAAACAGATATAGAAAAGACTATCAATAAATGTGAATACAATATTATCCTTAATAATAATTATTACTTTCTTGCAAAAGGACCTATCCTTAGTCCTTGTTTGCAGCCACTTTGGGATGCCTGGCCATGAAAATATTAATGATAAGTGTAAGAGCAGATATTGGTGGCGGTCCTAAGCATATGCTTGATTTAGCAAGTTATCTCAAAAAAAATAAAAATATCTCTCTTAGTATTGCCGCTCCCGATGAAGAACCTTTTGCAAAAAAGTTTCGAGAAGTTTCAGATTATTTTATAGAAATCCCTAAGCGCTCGTTCACCCCTTGGTCATATTTTAAACTTCTACTTCATTGTAAAAAGCATAATATTTCTCTCGTTCACTCTCACGGTCGAGGAGCTGGTGTTTATGGCAGACTCCTTACGTTATTTGGTATTCAATGTATCCATACTTTCCATGGTATACATATGGAAAAGACGGTGGCGGGAAAACTAAAATACTTTCTTGATTATTTATTACACCCCTTAACTAATAAATATATTTGTGTTTCTCATGATGAAAAAAATAAATTTGAACAAATTAACTTTTCTAACCAAGTTCCCATATCCATTATCGAAAATGGCATCGATCAAGAACATTTAAAACGAGAATTTGATCGCTTGAGACAAAAAAGCCCTCAGTTTACTTTGGGTACTCTTGCAAGGTTACATTTTCAAAAAGGAATAGATCTGCTCATCGAAATGGCGTATCAGCACAAAGATTTCCTAAACAAGCATCGTATCATCATAAAAGTTGCAGGATCAGGTCCAGATCACGAAAGCTTAAGCGAGTTAATTGAAAAAAAAGATATAGGAAACCTTGTTCAACTCTGTGGACAAACATTAAACCCGATAGCATTTCTTGCTCAACTTAATTGTTATATCAGTTTCGCAAGATGGGAAGGCCTCCCCCTTTCTGTTTTAGAAGCTAAGGCCTGTCAACTTCCAACACTTTTATCAAACGTGACAGGACACGATAATTTCGAAACTCGATTTCATAATAGTGACGAGTTCATCAGTATTTTAGAAAACTGGATAAAAAATCCCCCTAAACCTGAGCCCCTTCCAAAAACCTTTACACTAGAGACCATGGCCGAAAGGACTTACAACTTATATGAGTTATAAACTAAGCTTCATTCTCTATAGAGCGAGTAAGGATATTATCTGGGAATCTCCGGGAACCGTTGTCAGAACTTTAATCCGAAATAAGTTAGTTAACGATCCCTTTTTTATGTCTCATATTGATATCCGTTTAACAAATCAAGATAACGAAGTCATCCTTGCAGGGATGAGACGAGTATCAAACTTAAAGTTTTACTTCGATTTAATTCTTGGAAAATTTGGAATGGAGTTAATTACAGAAGTTTATCCAGGGGATTTATTCTCAGAAGAAAAAATTAAAAAGAATATTCAATTTGCAAAGAACAAGAAGCGACTTAAACAACTTCATTTCATCATCAATGAACAAGTAGCAACTCGTTTAATCGAATACTTCACTGATTATAAAAAAAGAAACTACCACAAGCAATACTCCGGTTTTTTAAGTAACCCTTTTTTAGGCGAAGGTGCAGGCTGTATTGCTTTTGCTCTCAGCTTTCTAAAAGTGGCAGGGCTTTTAGATCAAAACTATATCCAAGCTTGGTCGAGAGATATCTCAATTCCCCATCACCTTTTTGCAGAAAATAAATCAAAACAATTTATAAGTTTATTTGGTTACGCCTTAGGGAAAAATGGACGCTGGGCAAGTCCCGAAGAAAAAGATGCTTCTCACTTAAAGGTCTTTGATCCCCAATTGGTTTATGAATGGATAGAGAAAAACTCGTCAGAAGATGAAATGACTTTAGACTTTTCCCAACACATCCCTCCAAGTGATGATTATTGGGAGTATTCTTGGTACTAGAAATGCCGCACAATGCGAAATACTCAACTCAATTGGAGTATTACGATATGCGAAAATCATTTTCGCTGGCAGCATAGTAAAAATAAAGTCATGGAAGATAGTTTATGTGTTTTACCTTGGCTCCATCTACAATACGATTCGAACAGAATTTTTCCTTGCTGTCGCTCTAATAAAACATTTAATGGACCTAAAACAAATCCATCGAGTTGGATAGAAGCTTTCAACTCCTCTGAATTTACCCAACTTCGAAAAGATATGCTGGCGGGTAAAAAGCCTCGTTCTTGTAACGAGTGCTGGGCCTTTGAAAAGTCAGGTATCAAAAGCTTAAGACAGAAATCAAACGAGTATTACCGTGATGAGCTAAAAGCGATAAAAGAAGTCAAAAAGATAGAGTGCTCGCCTGAAGACATCAAATATCTCACAACATTAACTTCTAACTCATGTAATTTAGCATGTCGTACTTGTGGTCCTGAGTTTAGTACCTCATGGAATAACGATGCGATTGAGTTGGGAGATCTAAAAGAACCTTATATTAATAGAGCAGCTAACATTGATGTCACGACTATTCCAAACTGTGACCGCTTTTATTTTGCAGGAGGAGAACCCTTACTAGAAGATCAACATTTTAACTTTATTAAAGAGCTCATAAACCAAGGCAGAGCTGATCAAATTTTACTTAGCTATAGTACAAACTTAAGTATTCCCCCCTTAAGGTTAGAAAAATTTATTTCTCTATGGAAAGAGTTTAAAGAAGTAAAAATCTACGCCAGTATCGATCATATTGATGAAGAAAAATTCAACTATATCAGACACCTTGGTAACTGGAATTTAATCAAAGAAAATATTTTTCGGCTTAGATCAGAATTAAATAATATGACTTTTGGTGTTCAGCTTACGTTATCAATTTTTAATATATATAACCTTCCAGAAATCATCGACTATTTTCTATACAAACTTTTGATTAAGCCAAAAAATATTTATCTTCATCCCATTATTCATCCTGTCCACTACTCTCCATCAATACTAGATAACGAAAGCAAAGAAGAAATAAAAATAGAAGTAACAAGTTATATCAAAAAACTTTACCTCCAAGAAAAACTTAATACAGAAATTATGGCCATTGGGGCAATGATGAGAACTCATATTAAAATGATGCTTTCTCAAGATAACCATTCTCACTTTGAGAATTTTTATCGCTTAACAATGAAGCTCGATAAGATTCGAAACCAATCTCTCGCCCATACTTTTCCGTGGCTTTATGAGAGGGTTCGTCACCATAGGAAAAGAAATGAAGGTGAGGTTTCTCTATGAAGCAGCCTTTTTGTGTTCGGCCCTTTTTAGAACTTAACCTCCACCACGACGGTAATATCACACCATGCTGCCAGCTCTATGATCATTCACTTGGTCATATTCACAATGACACAATAGAAGAGTTATGGAACTGCGATAAACTAAAAAGTCTGAGAAGAGAGTTTTTAGATGGTGAGGTAAAAACCTGTCGTGAAAATATCGAAAAACTAGGTTGTCATCTTTGGTTTCGTCATCTCGAAAAAGATATTGAAAAAAAAGTAGAACAAACAGAACCTGTAAAGAAACTAGATATTCGTTTAAATGGCAAATGTAACCTTCGCTGTATTATGTGTAAGGTTTGGGAAGGGCCTAACCATGTTTATGACAACTCAAGTTTTTGGAGAGATGGCCCACAAAAGATCTTTCCTTTCTTAAAAGAAATTGACCTCTTAGGAGGAGAACCTCTCATCCAAAAAGATACCTACCGATTGATTGAAGAAGTATCGAAGGTTAACTCCGATTGCCTTTTTAATATTACAACAAATGCCCATTGGCGCTTAAACAAAACGATTGAGTCCTCCTTTGATAAGATAAAAATAAATAAGCTCATTGTTAGTATTGATAGTATCTTTCCTGATACTTTTCAAATGATAAGACAAGATGGTGACTTGAAACTTCTCTTAACGACATTGAAAGATTTAAAAGCTTATCAAAAACGTAGTGGAAATATTAAAATGATTAGGCTTGATTTTTTAATTCAAAAATTAAACTATCAAGAGTTGCCACAATTTTTGAAATATTGTGACGTCAATCAATACAGTTTTGGCCTGCAAATTATGAAAAACCCTCGAAGCCTTTCTATCTATAATGAAGATCAGGAGCAGCTTAGGAAGTGGTATCAAAGTTTAAAAGCAATAAAGTTTCAGTCTTATCGAGGTAAACAACTTGTAGAGCTCATCGATATTGTTGAAGAGCTCTTTATTCCACAAAACTCAACGCTTCAGTTTTCCTAAAGATTCTCATCTTCGGAATCGGCAGCGCTTTGGCATCGAGAACTATTCCCCATATCTGTAACATATGTTTTCCCCTGATAGAGGTCTTCACTATTACAGTAAAATGTTCTCCCATTATTTTCTGAACGAGCTGCTTTTTCACAACGGCTACTATTTCCCATATCCGTAACGTAGGTTTTACCTTGGTAGAGATCTTCACTATTACAATAATAACTTCTTCCACTATTTTCTGAACGAGCAGCTTTTTCACAACGACCATTATTTCCCATATCTGTTACGTAGCTACGTCCCTGATAAAGATCCTCACTATTACAATAAAATGCTCTTCCACTATTTTCAGAACGTGCAGCTCTTTCACAACGACTATTATTTCCCATATCAGTTACGTAAGTGCGTCCTTGATACAAGTCTTCACTATTACAATAAAATACTCTTCCATTATTTTCGGAGCGTGCTGCTTTTTCACAACGACTATTATTTCCCATATCAGTTATATACGTGCGTCCCTGATAAAGATCTTCACTATTGCAATAAAATGTTCTCCCATTATTTTCTGAACGAGCTGCTTTTTCACAACGACTATTGCTTCCCATATCAGTAATGTAAGTACGCCCTTGGTAAAGGTCTTCACTATTACAATAGAATGTTCTCACTCTTTTTTTCTGTAGTTGGACTTCACTTTCGCTGTGAACTTTTACCAGTAAATTAATATTGTCACCCCAAGCTTCAGACTGAAACTTGATTTCTTTAATCATACGATCAGAACTAATATTTAAAACTCTCGGATAGTTTTCGACAAACTCATTTGAAGACTCATCACTCAACTGCTCTGATGAACCATCTGAATACACAAGTTCGACCTTATAAACTTTTACTTTTCCGTTTAACGCCTCGATTGAAACTCTGTAAAGAGAGCTTTCAGGGCTAACCTCTATTCGATAGATATTTCCCCCAGAACTTCTAGAGATAGGGCCAAATTCAATTTCAGCACCAAATTGATGAGAGGTTTGATCAGAATACATTCCATAATCAACAAGTTTACTTCTGACATATCCAAGAGCACCGAGAAGGTCGATCTTTTGATCACTTGATAATGAAGAGTAATCATCAAAGTTTTGAATACTATTATCGATTCTCTCTGATAAGTTTTTTATCGCCGTACCGTCTTCAGTACTCGCAAGCTTTCTATCATTATTGGTGGTCGAACATGAAACAAGAATAAGACTGATCATAATGAATATTAATTTTCTCATGATTCCTCATTGATTAGGTTGTAAAATCCTTAACTTATCGACAAGAAAATTATCTGACTTTAATGGTTGGTATTAAGTTAACCCCATTTGAGTTTTCGCCACACTTTGATTGCTGAAGAAAGCCCTAAAAAAGAAAGGAATGTCTTCATCTTTATTCTAAGCCGACGAAGAAGCTGATTATACTGTGCTTTTAGGTCCCAAAAGCCATGTTCTTTCAAGGCCCTTTCGACTTCATAGATAGACTTAAGTTCATTGACATCCGAAGCTCCCCCCGCATGCATTCTCACAAGTGGCCCTATTCTATTGAGATAGACATTGCCATACTTGGTTTCATGGTGATTTTTATAGAGTCGACATACCCATTCAAAATCCATCGCAAACCGGTACTCCAATTTAAAAACACCAATTTCTTGATAAAGTTTTTTGCGTACAAAAAAGCTGGGATGGTTATAAGGCATGGCATAGCGAATATCACAAAGAAGAGGTCTTCTAATATTACTCCCAAACTGATCGTCTAAAAATTCCATATCTCCATGAACAAAATAAATAGCAGGGTCAGAAAAGGCATTCATGACATTACTAATTACGGAGCTATTAAAATATTCATCGTCACTATTAAGAATCGCAACGACATCACCACTTGCTTCGATTACTCCCTTTGAAAAGGCATCTGATATTCCTTGGTCTTTTTCAGAAATAATTCTATAGTTTCCACTATCAGCATAAGCACTTTTGATAATCTCTCGAGTTTCATCAGAGCTTTCATTATCAATAAAAAGGTGCTCAATCTCTGAATATGTTTGCGATCTAACGGACTCAATATTTCTTCGAATCGTTGCTGCGGAATTAAATGTAGGAGTCACAATAGTTATTTTCATGGTGTTATCAATAGTATATCTTAAACAATATAATATGTAGCGTAATTTAGTTAAATTTGGAATAAAGATGTGCGGACTTTTCGCGTCAATTACTCAAAAAGAAATTAATCATCAAAGAGTTTTAGAGACACTTCAAAGGCGTGGGCCTGATGGACAAGGTCATCTCCATAAAGAAGTTACCGTAAGCGAAGAAAAAAGAGCGCTCAATTTAATTCATACTCGTCTCTCTATCGTCGATCTCGATCAGCAAAGTAATCAACCCTTTCATAGTCATGATAAAAGATACTCTCTTATTTTTAACGGAGAAATATACAATTATATCGAGTTAAAAAAAGTGCTCATATCTCAGGGTCTTCAATTTAGAACCCAAAGTGATACGGAAGTTCTCCTTGCTAGTTATATTTTTTGGGGAGAGAGCTGCCTAGAAAAACTTCGAGGTATTTTTTCTTTTTGTATATGGGATCATCGTGATGAATCTTTATTTATCGCGAGAGATCATTTAGGAGTTAAGCCACTTTATATTTTAAATCATGGAAAAGAGTTTGCTCTATCATCAACTATCGAAGCTCTTCTTGCCTCAAATTTAGTCACGAATAAAAATATAAATGAGAAGGCCCTCGATCACTTCTTGGCCTACGGATCTTTTGACGGTGAACACACGCTGATTGACCAAATTAAAATGTTTCCTCCGGCACATTTTGGTGTCTATAAGAATGATCATTTAAAAGTCGATCGCTATTGGCAAATGGAACTACCTGAACAACAACCTGGTCACACTTACGAAGATGCGGTTAAGCATATTCGCCAGCTAATGCTAGAGACAACTGAATATCAAATGAGAGCTGATGTCGATGTTGGAGCGTTTCTCTCTGGTGGTATTGATTCTGGTTTGCTTGTGGCCTTAATGTCTCGTTATACTGATAAGCCACTACATACTTATAGTATTGGTTTTGAGGATAATCAAGAACTGCTAGAATGGGATTTAGCAAAACTAAGTGCTAAAAAATATCAAACGAAACATCACGAAATTAAAATTACAGAAGATACCTTTCTTAACTCTCTCGATGAGTTTATTCACGCCATAGATCATCCTACTGTCGATGGGCTTAATTCTTTTTTTGTCGCCAAAGAAACAGGAAAAGATTTGAAAGTGGCCATCTCAGGTCTCGGAGGAGACGAAGCCTTTGCTGGCTATTTTTTCTATCCTAAGATTTATCAGGCATCGAAGGCCATTGCTCCGTTAAAACAGATTTCAAATATCATGCCTAATCAACTGAGAAGAAAGGGAAAATTTTCTTTTTTAAAGTATTCTACCAATCATTTAGAATCCATTTTAAATGAACACCGAATCATTCATCCGGCGCCGCTAAAAAGAAGAGTCTTCAACCCACTTCCCATCAAAGAAAACTACTATCTCAGCAGCACTTCAATTCATGAACTCTTATATTATACTCCCAATACCCTTCTTAGAGACGTAGATGCTGTCAGCATGCATAGTTCTCTTGAAGTAAGAGTTCCTTTTTTAGACCATAAAGTAATTGAATACACCTTATCTCTACCCGACCAATACAAAGTTTCACGTCAGTACAATAAACCGCTTCTGATTGATGCATTTCCAGACGCTCTTCCTAAAGAAGTCATCAGTGCCCCAAAGAGAGGTTTTGAAATGCCAGTGGGAAGATGGATCTTTAAAAAATATCAAGATCAGCTAAAAGATCTTAAAAGCGGATTATCTTTTCTACAGATAAACCCGACTCTTATTGACCAAAGTATTTCTCAATTTGAGAAAAATAACGACCAATATCGGGCCGTTTGGAAATTAATTGTGCTTTATCATTGGAGCAAAAAGATTTTAGTTTAGAATTCTCTTATAAAGAGCAATATACTCACGAGATAAGTGCTCTAAGCTAAAATTTTCTTCAGCATACTTCCTACAGTTTTGAGAACAAGTTTCTGAGAGTTTTACTGCTTGTTTTATTTTATCAGCGAGATCTTCATGGTCTAAATATTTAGCCGTATAACCGTTTTCTCCACTAGAAATTAAGTTAGCAGCGCCACTATTATCAAAGGTAACTACGGGAGCTCCACAAGACATGGCCTCAACAATTGTTTTTCCAAAGGCTTCTTGTATGGAGGGAGCAACAAAAACATCTATTGCCGAGTATACTTGGGCCAGTACCTCATTATTTATTTTTCCGAAATTATAAATTGTTTGCTTAAAATTTGCTTTAGAAACTTCATCTGATCCAAAAAGCACAACGTCAAAATCAGGATTAAGTAAACTCAAAGCCTGAGAAAACTGAGAAAATCCTTTTCTTTTATCACCCATCAAATTGATCGCGCCTGTTGCAATTAAAACCTTATCAGTAGGTAAACCAAGTTTTTTTCTCGCATCAGTTTTATCAATTTTTTTAAATTGACTTGTCTTTACTCCATTGAAAATCATCTCTACTTTTTTATGATGAAAAAGTTTTGACTCGGACATACATTTTTGCAGCCAAGGACTAATCGCCACAGGATAAATATTCTCACCATAAGAGCTCTGTTTGAAATTAAAACATTGATAACTTAAATCCTGATCAAACTGACTACCAAGCTGAGGACAGGCACCACAGCCACTTTTATAATTCTCACAATCAAGAGAGTAATGGCAGCCACCGGTAAAAGGCCACATATCACGAATCGTCCAGACGATAGGCTTATTTATCATTGAAAAGCTTTTAATTGTTAAAAAACCGCCATTTATCCAATGAAGATGAATAATATCAAACTCATTTAAGTTGTCTATTTTATCCAGCAGTCCTCCATAAAGCCCTGGACTGAAAAGACTTGTTCGATCTCTTTTAAAATAACGTTTTAACAATAAACGATCAGCTTTAAGAAGGTAGTCTGAAACACTTTTTCTTTTGATGATACTTGTTACGTTTTGATGTGCTTGATCTTCTTTGGTTTGATACTGAACAAAAAGATGAGAGGAAATATGATGATCCAATAAAGCCTCATGCAACCAGAGTGCACCCCTTGCTGCTCCACCGTGAATATCTGGCCCAACCAAATGAGCAATCTTTAAACTCAATCTCTTTTCCTTCACTTTCTTCTACAGTATACTGCTTGCTGCACAATGAAAAAAGTATTTATCATCAGCCATGCCATGACAGAGCCGTTAAACCAAAAACGTTGGTTTGACTTCGCCAAACTTTGCCATAACTGGGAAGTGATGATGCTTATTCCTAAAATATGGCGTAACTCTTGGTTTGGAAACGAAAGAGAGGCCATCACCAGCTATAGAAAAGAAGGTAATCTTGAAATCATTCCCGTCGTGACCACAAGTAAGGAAAAGTGGACTCTTTTTATAACACCGGAGTTACCCAAACTTCTTAGAGAAAAACAGCCTGATATTGTGCTCTGTTTTCAAGAAGAAGGGACGATAAGTTTATGTTGGAGTTTGATTTGCACCAAACTTTTTTGTCCTAAGGCAAAAATCGGTTTTTTCTCTTGGCAAAATATTGAAATTCACGGTGAAAAATGGCATCAACGTTTGCGTTGGAATATCACGACTCATCTTAGTGATTTTTTTCTGGCAGGCTCTAATGAAATCGCTACTCTTTTTAAAAAAGCTGGTTATCCAAAACCAATTTATACACAAACGGAGATTGGGGTTTCGTCTGAAATATTTCACCAAAACCCGAGTTTAACTTTTAACTTTAAAGAAAAGCATCATCTTTCAGATGAGCTGGTTATTGGTTTTGCCGGTAGACTTGTCGAAGAAAAAGGTATCTATGATCTCACGGCGGCCTTAGAAGACCTCAAAGATATAAAAATTAAAATGATCTGGGCCGGAGATGGCAAAGAACGTGATCATCTGAAACAATTAAGAGCTAAGGATATCTTTCTCGGTCAGCTGGACTTAAGTGAGATGGTTGAATTTTATAACGGAATTGATTTACTGATTCTCCCAAGTAAATCAACTCCTTTTTGGAAAGAACAGTTCGGCTTGGTAGCGGCTCAATCTCTCGCCTGTCACACACCCGTTATCGGTTCAAACTCCGGCGCCATTCCTGAAGTCGTTGGAAATGATGATTTTATTTTCCCAGAGGGAGACTCTAAGGCGCTAGCTAATATTATAAGAAATTTTATCAAGGGATCATTGAGCCAATCAAATAAAGGTGAAAAATTCCTTACACAAAACATTGCAGCTCAGACAAAAGAAATCATTCTTGAGATTTGTAAAAACTAGCGGCTTTACTAAATTTCAACAAATACCTTGCCACGATATAATTAAAAAATAAAAGACCCGCACTAACAATTAATGTCGCATAGGCAGCTCCATTAAGGCCGTAAATATTGATGAGGTAGGCATTCAAAATAATGTTGGTAATTGAAAAAATAATATTAATAATCACACTTAGATATGTTTTTTCAAAAATTTCATACAAAGATCCAATTAACATAGAACAGATTTGAAAAAATGTAGAAAGCACTAAAACCCAAAGAAAATTTAATGTTTTTAAATAGTCAGCATTAACACCAAATTTCGTAAAAATATGAATAGAAGGATGTACACCGATATAAAAGAGAACTCCAACGGCAAAGAAAAAGAGATAGGCTTTATGAATTCGAGATAACGACCTCATCAAGTTTTGCTCTTTAAAAACCACAGGCCACCATGCACCTTGGAAAGAATTAAAAAGCACAAATAAAACATTACAAAGGGCAATACCTAAGCTGTAAATTCCAAGCTGATGATTATCAAGAAGTTTCTCAATATTATAACGATCTCCGAGGTTAATAAAAATATTACTCACACTTCCAATTGCCACCGGGATGCCATTTTTAAGTCCTCTCTTAAAAAGTGAACTTGAAAATGTTTTAAAAAAGAAAGATTTCACCTTAAACTTACGAAAGAAAAAATAAGTTATACTGAGGGTAAAACCTAACGATATCGCATAAATCCTAATTTCCGATTTCATTTCAGCTAAAAAATAAAGCAAAGAGAGGGCCGTCCCATGGGAAATAATGATATCGCTCGCACTTTTAACTTTTACAGCTTTTATATTTTCTGATTGATAGAGATAAGTCATAAGGATTTGATTCAGAGCCTGCACCAAGGCTAAATAGATGACCCCATAATATAACACCCTTGTAATATCCGATTTAAATAATAACGAGATAAAGTAATCTTCAAAATAAAATCCTAAAAATGCGTAGAGAGAGATAAAGCAAAGAACTCCAAATAGAATCGTCTCTTTAATCGTTTGATTAGAAAATTCATCGTTATGATAAAATCGTGAGACGATGATATGTTGCCCAGTTCCCATCACAAACGAGAGCCCCATTGCTAGTGAAAAAGCATAGTTAAAGATTCCAAATTCTTCTGTACTCATTAGTTTTAAATAAACAGGAAGTAGGAGAAACCCAACAATTTTAAGAAAAATATCGATACTTAAAAGTGAGACAAAGCGTTTGGCCAAATCACTTTTAAACATTAGAGCTCACTTCAAAAAGATTTTTTAAATAGTCCTGTCTTTTATCAAGGGCAAATAATTTCTCACAATGTTCATAAAGATTTTTTCCTAAATCTTCTCTTAAACTGTGGTCAGAGGCTAATTTTTGAATAGCATCGGCTATTTCAATTGAGCTTTCAGGATTAATGGCAATACCTGTTTGCTCCGAAAATATAATATCATCAGAGCCACCAGAATTTGGACCAATCACTGCCATTCTATACTTTGCCGCTTCGACAAAGACGATTCCAAAGCCCTCTCCCTTTAAATCGTGAGACAAGGTTGAAACTTGAGAAGGCATCACAAATATATCACATTGATGATAGAGCTCTTCTAATTTTTCATTCGAAACAAACCCATGAAAGGTTACGACATCTTCTATTTTCATTTTAGAAGCTAACTCTTTTAAAGCTGGCAAGTCATCACCAGAACCAGCGACATGATAATGAACTTTTATCTGGCGTCTGGATAATTCCGCAATCGCTTTGAGAACTTCACGATGGCCTTTATATTTTTCAAGAGTAGACATACGGCCAACAGTCAAAACCTCAATCATATCTTTTTGATTTCTCTGTACAGACTTTGGAGCATTTGAAAAATCAACGAGAGGAGGAATTTTGATGATTCTCTGTTCAGGGTAACCCTGATCGATTAATTGTTTTGAAGTAAACTCACTAATACTCACAATCGACTCTATCCGATCATAAAAGGACGCATACTTTTTAAGGCGTCCTCCCCAGCAATCAATACCATAGACAATCAATGTGATTTTTTTTCTTCTCAAAAAAGAAAAAATCAAAGCGAGAGGTAAAAGAAAAACATGAGCACAAATAATTGCATCTACTTTTTTAAAAGCAAGTTTAAAGACAAGAACGAAGGCATTGATAATTTTTTTAGGTAAAATATTATTGATCAGTGGTAATGTGAGTGAATCAACTCTTAAATTTTTATCATGGGCCCCATAGACGATAACACGATCATAGAAATGATCACTCAAGCCTTTAATAAAACTGTCGTTATAATAACCAACACCTCCTGATGCTGGTTCCGTTTCCGTTGCTAAGAAAAGACACGTTTTATTTTTGATAGATGACATAAACATCACCGTGACAATTGTTTAGTTGTATTAAGCCAAGTTTCATTAATAGTTTAATATATATTTTTGTCATAAGTTTCACTAATTTATTTGGAATAAAATTTAATAAAAGGTAAGGGTAAGCATCACCTCCCTTGAGGTGAGTTTCCAATATTGTCCAATTATAATCATTGGCGATCTGTTGAAAATCAGATGGTAAATACTCTCGCTTGTGAGTTTTATCAGTATGATGTCCGTAAGTGAGATAACAATTGGCCAAAAGAGTATCGTCTTTGTGAGGAACAGAGACGTAGAGTTTGCCACCAGGTTTTAAAACTCGATTGAGCTCGCTCCATAACTGTTTATCATTTTCGATATGCTCAATAATATCCCAACAAAACACCGCGTCATAAGACTGGTCGTCACTTTTTATCGGCTCTTCTAAGCTTCCTTGTATAAAGTCGACTTCACTACTCTTTGCATCAAAATGTGACTCAAAATCATAGGCCGTAGGAACTCCACCTAATGATTTGGCCATCATAGAGTAAAAACCCTTACCCGAGCCCAAATCCAATACCTTTTCACCGGCTTTAAAATGACGTTTTATGAAATCAACTTTGTATGGATTTACTTCTGCCTGCCAGCCAAAATGAGTCTTCATCTCTTTTCCTTTTTTATCTTCTCATCATAGAAAACATCTTCATCATTTGCTACCCTAGAACACGGTTTTCAGCGGAGAATTTACTTGAACCTAGAATTTACCAGAAGAAGTAAAAAAACGGTTTTAATCGTTATTGATTTTTTACTTCTCACTCTTTCTTTATTGCTAACTTTAAATATTGTTTATGAAAAGCCGGATTATTCATTAACTCTTGGTTTGCAATTTTTTAATATTGTAGGTCTGCAACTTTTACTACTTTTTTTATGTCGAGTTCATAGGGCGTTTTGGAAATTTTTTAGCATCTTTGATTTAATTAAACTCATCGCCGCGATTACAACGGCCAACTTAATCCCCTACTTTCTCTTGAGTTATATTATTCCAAATGGCTGGTACCAAATACCTGCTATGGTATGTAACTGGTTTGTGATGGTTGTTATTTTAGGTTTCTCAAGACTTGTCTACCGTCGTTTTTCAGAGTTTAAAAGTAATGCCACCTCTGCTGAAGCATCGAAAAGAACAATTATTATCGGCGCAGGTGATGGCGGAGAAAAACTTATTCGCGAAATTTTAAGTAACTCAGAACTTCCTTACCAAATTATTGGTTTTCTCGATGATGATACGGCTAAAAAAGGACGTTCACTGAGAGGTGCAAAAGTCCTAGGTCAAATCGATTGCCTACCCCAAGTCGTTTCACAATATAATATTGAAACAGTTCTCGTCGCCATACCAAGTGCAAGCGATGAGCAAATGAGAACCATTCTTAAACTTTGCTCTAATACCGGTCTTGAAATTAAAACCTTACCTAGTATTAAATTCATCCTCGATGGGAAGGTTCACCTTTCACAGCTTCATGAAATATCTCCCGATGATATGCTTGGACGAGATGCCGTCTCTCTTGAGACAGGCAAAATGGAAGAACTCATTCAAAATAAAACAGTGATGGTTACGGGAGCAGGTGGCTCCATAGGACGTGAGCTCTGTCGGCAAATCGCAAATTTTAAACCTCAAAGAATAATCCTCTTTGAGTTAACGGAATTATTCCTTTACGAAATTGAAGCGGAATTAAAAGATCATATTGACGTCGTTCCCGTTATAGGAGACGTGAGAAATCAAGTTCAAGTAGAAGCTGTTATGGAGGAATACTCTCCACAGCTCGTCTTTCATGCCGCTGCCTATAAACATGTACCGATGATGGAAAAAAATCCACACGAAGCCGTGAAAACAAATATCGGTGGCACGCAGATAGTTGCCAATGCCGCGGGTAAATTCAAGGTAGAAAAATTTATTCTTATTTCAACTGATAAAGCAATTAATCCTACAAATGTTATGGGTGCTACTAAAAGAGTTGCCGAAATGATTGGTCAACGAGCACAAAGAGATAGTGACACTCAATATATTACGATTCGCTTTGGTAATGTTCTTGGCAGTAGTGGAAGTGTCATTCCCCTGTTTAAAAAACAAATCGCTAATGGGGGACCACTAACAGTCACTCACCCCGATATCAAACGTTACTTCATGTCTATTTCCGAAGCATCTCAACTTGTCATCCAAGCAGCGACTTATGGCAAAGGTGGAGAAATTTTTATTTTAGATATGGGGGAACCCATTAAAATCGTCGATCTCGCGAAACAAATGATTACCGCTTCAGGCTTAATTGAAGACAGAGATATCAAAATCGAGTTTGTAGGATTAAGACCTGGAGAAAAACTTTATGAAGAACTTCTCTACAGTGATGAAGAAGTTCTCTCAACAGATCATCCAAAAGTTAAAGTCGCAAAACTTCAAAGCCCCGAGCAAGAGTCTTTTGATGAGCTTATTAATAAACTCTTAGTTTCTAAACCAAGTGAAGTCCAACTTCATCTCCAAGGTATCGTTCCTGAGTATCAACCGGGGGCACAATCTTGAATAATAAAAGTAAATTCCAAAATCCTCGTAGTTTTATCTTCTTTGAGTCAACAGTGCTCTTTTTTTGGGATTTCTTTGGCTTCAACCTTTCCTTTGGGCTAGCCTATCTTATCAGATATGGGGAGTTTAGTTTTTACGATATAAAAAACTATAGCTTTCTCGCCCTCTTTCCCGTTATGGTTCTCATTTTTTATATCTTTGATTTGTATAAATCTCACTCAAAAGTACTTATTGCCAGACCTCCTATTAGAACCATCATGGCCAATATTTTTCTGGGACTTCTCGCCAGTTTAATCGTTTACTCTTCTGGTAGTAATTCATACCTTATGGAGTTTGCCGGAAGAGGCGTGCTTGCCATCGCACTTGGGCTTTATACTCTCTGGGCGGCCATCTTTCGTTTTTATCTCGGCATTTGGTCTGAGCGCCATAGAACGAATTACACCTGGCTTTTTGTCGGCAAAGAAGATCACTTCAAAAAACTCATTCATTATTTTAGTGAAAGACCTGACCTCGGAACTCTCAATTCAATTCTTATTAATGAGCTTAATGAGGAAGAGATCAAAACAAAACTAGGAGAGGCCACTGGCCAGTACCTTTCTGGCCTTATCATTGATGAGAACATCAAAGAAACTCAATCTCTTTTAAGTTTTCTTATGAAAAAAAGACTTGAGGGCTTACGCATTTTTGATCTTCTAGATTATTACGAACAATTTCTTGCCTTCATCCCTATCTTTGTCATCCGTGATGGCTGGTTTGCCGTCAGTCGAGGTTTTATTCTCATTCACAATGCTTTCGGTCTCAGGATGAAGCGCATCTTTGATATTATTGTCTCATCAATCATGATTGTGCTTACCTCACCTCTGATGTTGATAACGGCTGTTTTAATCAAACTGCAAGACTTTGGTCCTTCCGTTTTTAATCAAACCAGAGTCGGAGAAAATAACGAAGAATTTATTCTTTATAAGTTTCGCTCCATGACTGTTAACGCCGAAATAGATGGTGCAAAGTGGGCACAAAAAAACGACTCGCGCATCACTCCCTTTGGAAACTTCATTCGTGTCACCAGAATCGACGAACTCCCTCAACTGTTTAATGTCCTAAAAGGTGAAATGAGCTTTATCGGACCAAGGCCAGAGCGAAAAGTCTTCACGGATATGCTTGAAAAAGATATTCCCTATTTTAACCTACGCCACCTCGTCAAACCCGGCATCACCGGTTGGGCCCAAGTTAATTATCCCTATGGCGCTTCTAAAGAAGATGCTATCGAAAAACTTCAGTATGATCTCTACTATATAAAGAACTATACCTTCTTTTTAGATTTGGTCATCATGATTAAAACAATTCGAGTGATTCTACTAGGTCGTGGTCGTTAATTAGTAATGATTAATGATGCCGTGAGGAAGATTTCCAATCTCTTGCTTGAAAAACTTGATATCAACGCTACTAAAAACAATATTTTCAGAACTACTCATATGAAAAAGATCGTAATTCCCCTTTTTTAAATTCACTACATTTGAGTTGATCTCTTCTCCGTTAATCTTCAAACCTTTTATTTTTTCAAAATTATAATCTAGGTTTAATAAATCAGTTGTTGAAAAAAAGAAATATTCTCCATCTTTGAGTACTTCAATCTTTTGTTCGTTTGAATTTGAAAATTTCATTACTTTACCATAAACCATAAGACTTCCATCGAGTGGAATGTAAAGTGACTCTATATAGTCTCGAACATAAGGGACATATCGTGAATCTTTAATAAGAAACCTTGCTGCACTATCGCGATATTCTTTTACAAAATTCTCTTCGAATTTTTTCCTATAAAGAATTCTATGGGCAGCACCATGAAGATAGTGAAAATTTGCAGGCCTTAGGAATACTCCTGCGCCAGAGTTATCTATATATCGATCATCACCATTACTCATCCTCTCTAACTTTTCATAAAGTTTAAGCTGATGTTTATTGGTATATTTATTAAATAGGAAAAATGTTTGATTTAAAACCATGAGGCATATCAGAAATGTGATCATTAACCTCCAATTGAAACTTTCTTTTGCTTCAATTAAATAATTAATCCCCATTACTGAAATTATACCTAAAACAATACTTATCAATACAAAATTATGTGGGAACTGCGCCCTGGTTAGGGCCAGTCCCGCTAGAGAAATAAATAAAACGACTCCCCAAAAGCTATTTTTAGTCTTTGAGAAGTATAGTGAGATAAGAAACAAGTATCCTATTATTGAAACTTTCGTGAGTGATAAATAATTATCTAAATAGCTTGTAAAATGAACGGGGGGATATAATTTTTCATGAAGCGCTCCATCGACAAAAACAAACGTCCAAAAGCTTTGAGCAGAATCACTCAAGACTAAATATATAAAAAAAATAAATAATGGTATAAAAAGACCAATAAAGAACTTCTTAATATGAAAGAAAAATCTTTGTTTTTTTTCATAAATATATACCATCTCTCGAATAAGAAGAAATGAGTAAATTCCCCCTGCATATAATATCGCTTTTTGAGTAAATAAAATTGAAATAGAAACAAGAAGGCCAATCAACAGTGAGAGAAGCTTGCTCTTTTTACGAGAGTTTATTTCTAAAAGAAAGAGTGATGATACAAGATACAGTGCCATCAGATTATCAGCTCTATACTCTACTAAAGAGAGTGTACCAAGAGTGATACTAAAGACCACGATTGGATACAAAATAGCTTTTACAACACTATCAAATTTAAAATTAAAATAATAAATCATCATTACTAAATTAATTAAAAAATGAAAAAACATTAACATTCTAAAGAGTAGCGCCATCATCGGAAAACTTAGCCAATTTACGATAAAGAAAGGAGCATGAAGCATATAACTAAGAGGTGTATGGTACTCAAAAAAATCCCTATAAGGGATCATTCCTCTTGCAGTCAATGTCGTAGCTGTCATGTATTGAAATTCGTCTAGTGCAAAGTATCTTTGGTAGAATAAGAAATAAATAAAAAGTAGAAACAGAACGAATACCATACTAGAAATTTGAATTTTATATCTTTCAATATCTCTAATAGTCATAAATCTCCCAATGATAATAATATCGTAGTGAAAATTAACACCAATTGCTATAAAATTATTTCATATCGTAGCACTTTACATTGGTGAAGTTCGTAGAGTGAGGAGATGTCCATAAAAGATCTCATTAATCGACATTTTTGGGTTATTCAATTATTTGTTACCCTACTTCTGTTTTGGCCAATCTACTCAAGTCAAACTCTTGCCGATATTGATTATCAAATTCTTATTGGTGTTATTGAAAATCTTAATTCATTTAGTCAATACTATAACTCTCTTGAAGTTTTAGATGTCCAACCAGTTCGTGATTTATTTATCATCCTAGTTTCAAAGTTATCTAGCGTAGTCGACTTTAGACTCTTTGGTGCTTTCAATGTGCTATGTTGGTTTCTAATATCAATTATCGTAAAGAAAATTTTAGATAGTTTTAATTACACTACTAGCTCCGGATTGATCTCACTAGTCATACTTGTGCATCCTATTTCAATTTGGGTTGTCAGTTGGCCTTCAGCTATTAAACACCTCTTGGCCATTTTATTTGTTACAATCTCTTCATACTTTGCTTTTGATTACGAAAGAAATAAAATAAAGAAAAACAGACTCTTAATTCTATTATTTTATATACTTGCAGTATTAAGTCATCCCATTATTATCCTTTGGCCTTTTCTTTTTCTAGCTTTTTACTGGGAGAACAGAAAAGAGAAAAACCATCTCATTTTTTGCAGTCTCCTTTTCTTTACGATGTTTATTTTTTTGGGGATAAATTATATTTACTACGCCAATCTCTACCCTTTACAACTTGGTGTTCAAAAAATTAGCCAATTTGAAACTTCAAACTTTGCTGCTAATATCCTTGGTATCTCCAGAAGTTTTACCCAAATACTGGTTCCTGTTAGTTTTGCACAGTTTTACAACCTCTCAAACAAACTCAATCTGATTGGACTACCACTAATCATCATCATATCTCTCATCTGTTATTTTAAATTTTCACGGAAGTTTTTCATTACATCAATTACCAGCGTTTTTTTTACGTTGGTTGTTATTTACTCAAGAGAGACAAATATCTTTGTCAGCGATACCTACTTACTCGCTCCACTGATATGCCTTACAGTAATTCTTTCTTTTCTTCTTAATAAAAAGGTTTTCTTTTTTATCTTTTTAGCTCTTTTTTTAAAGTCTAGTTATGAAATTAAATATACCGTTTCTGATACTGAACGTTTTAGAGTCTCTTACGAAAGAGAGACCAATTGTAGAAATTCACTAGCTTATACAAACCACCTACTACACATTACAAACTTTGAGGAATTTCAAAAAATAGGTAAGTTATCCCTCTCAAACCATTGTATTTTATTAGGTGCTAGTGCACGAACAATTTTATACCAAGCTTATGCAATGCTTTTCTATCTTGAGGAGAAGATGTCTGTTGATGAAAAAATTAAAAGAATAGAAACGATTGAAGTTAAATCACCAGCGGTTTTCTTAATACTCAGTAAATTATATATGCAGAAAAATGATTCAAAAATGTCCCAGTTTCTTGAAGAAATATACAAAAGAGCTCCGAAAGATGGAAAAAATAAAATACTATTAAGAAACCTTGAAATGAAATTATAACTTTTTGAAGCTAAATGAAATGTTAGTATCAAAGTCCACATTAGCTCCATTTGGGCCATATTTATCAGCAGAACCACGAATTTGAATTGTAGTTCCTGAGTTCAAAAAAATTGACGAGTTTGAACTCTTGTAATCAAAATTAGTTGTATTATAAAACGTTAAGTTCAGTGGCATAGAATATGTCGAACTACCTGGATCTTTTCTCGCTACGACAATAGAACCATAGTTTGATGTTGGGTTTTGGATTCTTCCAGTCAAGATCATTTGATAAAGACCAGACTCCTGAACAACAATATTTCCATTAGATAGATAATCTTGACCATGAGTAGAAAAATCTTCTACTGCAACATCAAATGTAATTGGAAACAGATAATCCGCCTTACAACAATGTGAGGTTGTTGGAGTAGCTAAATTAACTACAGATGTCGTTGCAAGAACAAACTTCCCTCCGGCTAACTTATCCAACCTTTCTTTAACATAAGCGAAATTATTATTCATTTCAGTGGAGCTAATGACATCATCTTGATTAAAAGTTGTAATCGATGAATGAGTAAAGGCCCAAACCAGAGCTGAAGTCACCATTAGAGAAATGGTTGCTCCTGTTACAAATTGTGCCTTAGTGAAAAGACCTTTTCGAAACTTTCTAAAAAACTCAGATAAATTCATCTCAACTCTCCCGAGCATTATTATCTCACTAAACGGCATGTAAAAAAACATTTTTGAGCTATCTTTTGGAATGTGTATAATTTCGGTAAATTAGACAATTTTGATAGAGATCCGCTTTCTGAGGAGTTTCACAACATGCCGAAAAGATTGGCCATTAACGAGTTTTTTGCCATTTTTTTGTTTATTCTACTAGGACAATTCTTCCTGATTTTTTCTGCCCCTTTTAATCTTTTTTCAACGAGTGGGCTAACCTACCTTTTAACTCAACTATGTTTTGCTTTAATTATGAGCTCTCTACTAGAACTCATAAAAATTAAAAAAATAAAGCGGTCTCTTTTTATCATTATATCTTTATTTTATTTATTTAACTTAGAACATATTTATGTAAATAACTCTCATCTCAATTTTGGTCATATAAAGTTTCTTTTTAATAAAACTTTTTTTTCATCAATTTGGAATATCCAATTTTTTAAAAACTTTTTGTATATACTGACTCTTTTATTTGTCTCTCTCAGTATTTCTTTTATGGTTTCTTACAAGATAAAAAAGAAGGCTTTATTTATAATCTTAATATCCTCAACGATAATAGAGTTCATCACCCCTCGTAGTGTCGCTCTTGCTAATTGGCAAGTTCATAATCCACTATCTTTTTATGTCTCAAAAATTTTTGTAAATGAGAACTTCTCTTTAGAGAAAAAAGAAATCCTGGGCAAAAGACAAAAAGAGTTACAAGCTCCTTTCCTTTTCAAAAATGATAGCAAGAGAAAACCTAATATACTTCTTTTGGTTCTTGAGGGTTTTAGTGAAAGCTTTATTGATGAAGACTTAACACCAAAACTTTTATCACTAAGTAAAAGATCACTTCACTATAAAAACTTTATCACCAATCAACTACAAACAAACAGAGGCCTCTACGCATTAAATTGTGGTGACTATCCAAATTTAAGAAACCTTGAATCAAAAGCAGATATGCTGATCAGTGGGTCCTTACAAAAAACTTGTCTCCCTCAATATCTTAAAAACTTTGACTACACGAATTACTTTATTCAAAGCGCCCCTCTCTCTTTTATGAGAAAAGACCTCTTTGCAAAAGCTGCAGGATATGACTTTGCTCTTGGAGCAAACTCTTTTTCAGAAAATATGTATATTTCAAACTGGGGGGTTGGAGATAACACATTATTTAGTACTATTCCAAAAATTATTAAAGACCATAAAAAAAAGAATAAAGATAAACCCTATTTTCTCTCCGCACTAACAGTTGGAACACACCATCCTTATATCACTCCTCTAAGTCAAGGAAGTTTAGCGGGAGCTATTCACTTTACCGATATTATAATTGGCAAGCTTTATGAGAAACTTAAAGAAGAGGACCTTCTTAAAAATACACTTATCATCATTACCTCGGATGAATCCAAGCTACTTTCCACCAAATCCCCTCTCACTTACTCAAACTGGGGTCTTTTGCTTGTACTCGGAGAAAACATTAAACCAAAGAAAATTAAAACGCCTTTTTCTCAAGTTGATCTCGCTCTTTCACTCTCAGACTTTATTAATAAAGGCCAAGATTCTCCTTTTGTCGGTCGAAGCATTTTTCGCAAATATTCTGATTCCCAAGGTATTTTTTTTGCTAATAACTTTAGTGAAAATATTTATTATCTCAACGAAAATCAAGAGCTAACAGGTTGTAATTATCAATTTAAATGTATGAGTCTCAATCACTATAAGAACCCTTTTTCCAAATCAAAAAAACAACATGATTACTCAGATGATCAAAAGCTCATCTATCAATTTGTAAAAAATAATGACCTCTCTTTTTCTAATAACCAACTTATCTTTCAAGAGACCTCACCTTCAATTCATAGTAAAAGCTATATCCCATTTACCGAGCTTAAAATTAAAGGAATACCTGGTACAAAACTTATCTTAAACCTTGAATCAGAAATCAACTTTCTCACAAAAATTTCTCATAATCATTATCGCTGCGGAAACACTCTAACAATGATAAATAATGAATTTGAATATAACTTCAAAAAGGGCCTCAACCGTATAGATCTGACATTGCCGAGTGATAATCAAATTTACTGTAATAATCTAGCTATTGAACTGAAAGAAACTCAAAGAAATGCTCTAAAACAAATATCACTTCAACGACGTAGTGATAAATAACACTCTTTTAACTGTTTCGCGACGACTTGATGAGAAAAATCCTGCTTTACTCTTAAGTAAGATTTTTCGGCCAATATCGATCTCAATTTCTTATTTCTTAAAAGAGTTATTAGTTTTTGTGATAGCTCCTTAATATTTTTCTTCTCAAATAGAAGCCCTGTCTCTCCATCAACAATAGCATCACTAAGGCCGTAGATATTACTGGCAACACTTGGAACTTTTAAAGCAGCTGCCTCAAGGACAACACTTCCAAATCCCTCTCGATAGCTTGGAAGACAAAAAACATCTGAGTTTATAAGAACTCGCTCTGGTCGCGAATGATGCCCAATGGCCTTAACCCCAGCTTGTTGAAAAAGTCTTTTTTCATACTCTTGTGGAAGAGGGTCATGTTCTTTTTCGTAAGGACCGATAATGACCAGCTCACTTTCCGGTATTTCTTTTTTCACTTCGGCAAAAGCATCGAGCAGTTCACAAATTCCTTTATCGTTAACAACTCTCCCTAAAAAAGATATACGTGGTGGGTGACCATCTTCTTTTTCGATCTTATCGTAATCAAAACGGTTAAAATCGATACCTGCAAATGAGCCTTTATGAATCCAACTCATTTTATCTTTAATAAGATGGAGACTTTCTATCATAAATTGCGTTTGACTAGGGCTATCAGTCAGACAATGTGTATTGAGATTAACGACCAACCAATCAATAAACATTAAAAGCCACCTTTTAGGGCCTTTTAATGTCAACCATCTTTGACCGGTAAAGGTATGAAGACGAACTGGCACTCTGGCAATGAATCCCGCGAGTGCGGCAACAATAGCTGCTTTTGGCGTATTTGAATGTAGAATATCAAACTGCTCTTTTTGTAAAAATTTAACTAAATAATAAACAGACTTAAGATCATTTAGGGGATCGATTTTACGCTTTATCTCAAGTGGATAAACTTTCGAAACCTTTGTTTGTGAAAGTTCATCAAAGCCCTCTCCAGGGCTACAAATAATTGTGATATCACATCCACTTTCTTGCAGGTATTCATAGTGATGAGCATAACTCAAAATTGAATGAGGAACTGTGGAGACCCTAGCTACTTTTAACATTAAAGATACCTAATAAACTTTTATTGGGAAGATCATTAACAGAAATAATCCAAGCATAACTGAGATAAAGAATAAACTCATTCATTCCATTTAAAAACGAAAAAGCAACGAGTAACGTCGAAAATAATATCAGTGGGATAATATCTCGATTTTCTTGCCAATAAACTTTTAAAATCTGCCAGCACCATAGTGGATATAAAATTAAACCAAACTCGGAGAATACCTGAATAAAAATATTATGCTGCTCATTGATCTGACGATCTCTTCCCGTATCAATATGCATAAATCGTTGCATATACTCTTCATAACGATCCCAACCATTGAAATAACCAACGCCAAAGAGCTGATCGAGCCCCATATCAACATAAGGAATAAAAAGAAAAATCCGCCCTGAACTAAAACGTTCTAAAACTTGTAAGTATTCTAATGGCGCCAGCTTAAAGGCCATCCAAATTGCAAGTGGTGTCGAACATAAAATGAGAGCAAAACCTTTTAATAAAATTCTAAGCTTATCTTTAATTAAAAATTTTAATAATAAGAGCACAGCAAAAAAGAGAATCATAAGAAGTGCCGTTCGGCTAACACACAGATAAATACAACCCAGAGTGATCACAAAATGAAGCCAATCTTTTTTTAAGATAAAGATTAAAGAAGTAAAAGCAAAAAGAAGAGCTGAGTAGTTTGATTCTCCAACAGGACCGTTATAACGATAAATCTCAAAGCCAAAAATTGTTTTACCTATAATAGAACCTAAGAAAAAGTATTCATGAAGTAAAAGAATAAAGCCGAGATAAAGCATTACTCTAGCGAAGCGATGGAGGCCATCAATACTAATCCAATTTTTAGCCATCGAGGCAAAAGCAATCAAACAAAAAACTTGCCCAAGTCTCAAAACACCAGAAATATCCATCAATGTCAGGGAACGAACTGTGCCAAACCCCAGAAGTAGAAGTAGCGGTAAAAATAATGGATTCACTCTCTTTGTTTTTAAAAAGAAAACAAACCCCAATAAAATAGGGATGATATTCAGATAAAGTTTTATCCCACTTGGTGCTTTTATAATGCTAAAAGCTAATAAGTATTCGAGCATGGGTAAATCATAACTCAAACGACGTTATTTTGCTCAGATTCATCACTATGCGCTGTGCAAAAACACTTGCATGCTAACTCTCACACGCTGTATTATGCGCTCTAGGAGAAAAAGATGAGTCAATGTCGTGTCTGTAATTCAAATTACGAGCCCTTTATTAACTTTGGGCCGCAACCAATTGCAAATGGATTTATTCCAGAAGAAAAAAGTAATGATGAATATTTTTTTGAAATGAAAGTAGGCCATTGTGAAAACTGCAATATGGTTCAACTGATTGATCAGCCGGATAGAGAAAAAATGTTCCATGGAGAATATCCATTTTTCTCATCTCTTTCAAAACATATGCAGGTGCATTTTAAAAACTTTGCAGAAACTGTAACAACACGTTTTCTCACTCAAAATCCTAATCCTTTTGTTGTTGAAATTGGCTGCAACGATGGGATCATGCTTAAAAACTTTGCTGAAAAAAATATTAAGCACCTTGGTGTCGAACCATCAGAAAATGTTGCAAAAGTTGCTGAAGAAAAAGGTATTAGAGTGACATCTCGCTTTTTTGACTACGATCTCGCAGCAGAAACGAGAGACAAGTTTGGGCCAGCAGATGCTATTTTATCGGCCAATGTTATTTGCCATATCCCTTATATCGACTCTATTTTTTCTGGTGTCGAAAAGCTACTCTCCGAAAAAGGTGTTTTTGTTTATGAAGACCCCTATCTCGGTGATATTGTCGAAAAGACTTCATATGATCAAATTTATGATGAGCATGTTTTTTTCTTTTCAGCGATTTCTGTTTCTTACCTTTCTGAAAAATTTAATTTAGAACTTATTGATGTCGAAGCTCAACCCACTCATGGTGGATCGATGAGATATTATATTGCGAGAAAAGGTGCTTACCAACCTGCAGAAAACGTTGCCAAACTCATAACAAAAGAAAAAGAACTTGGACTCGATAAACCTGAAACCTTTGAACGCTTTAGAGCTAATGTTGAGAAATCGAGAGAAGATCTTGTAGGGCTCCTTAAAAAATTAAAAAATGAAGGAAAACGTGTTGTGGGCTATGGCGCTACTTCGAAAAGTACAACCGTTTTGAACTATTGTAATATTGATCGTGAGCTTATCGAATTTATCAGTGACACTACCCCACTCAAACAAGGTAAAGTCTCTCCTGGAAAACATATTCCGATTAAACCTTATGAGTCTTTCAAAGAAGACTTTCCTGACTATGCTCTTTTATTTGCATGGAACCATAGAAAAGAAATTATGGAAAAAGAAGGTGACTTTAGTGCTAATCGTAAATGGATTACCTATGTACCGGAAGTTCAAATTTTCTAAATTAAATTTTATTGAGATGATGCGTCTGATTTGAGATAAACTTTAAACGTAAAATCGTAACATCTATAAAGTTCCTGATACTTTCAGAAAATAAATTAAAACTTCCATGTTTTACGATAACCAAGATCGGGCCATCCTGCCCCGACCCTTCGGGCAAGTATTGGCCACCTCCTATTTTAAAAAAAGGGATGTTTAAAACTTGCCCACGAAGTGGGTGCGACCACGACGGGAGCATTTTAAATGTCCAAAAACAAGGACGTTTTTATGGGATTATCAAAAGTAGCTTAAATTTCAAAAATGAAACATTCTCTTTTAGAAACATCAGTTTATAATTTTTTTCGAACAACACTTCGAGTAAAAAAATAGTACGCGATCATATAATCTTTAATTGAAAGACCAAATAATTGCGGTAACACTTTGGGAAAGTAAAGTCTGATAATATTTTGCGCAAGAAAAACATTATCTATTTTGTCTCTAATATTTAACCAAAAATTTAAAACGGCCTTTTTATCGTGCTCTTCTCTCAACTCAGAAAACCTCACTTTTGGTAAAATTCCCTTATGATAGTGACCAAGATGTCTTTCAAGTGCATCACTAACACTTTGTATGGCCTGTTTTGAATTATTCGATGTAATACTTTCTCCGTGGACTCGATAAAAAAGTAACGGCTCATCCAGTAAGTCTAATTTACAGTTTTTAGAAAGCCTTAGCCATAACTCATAATCTTCTGCATGAGGATAATTTTTATCATAGAAGTCAGCGCGATCAACAACCTTTCTCTTAAACATCACCGTTGGATGATAAAGAGGGCAACGTTGTAAAAAAGTATAAGGACTTATTTTCATCCCAGGGTATTTACCAACTCCTAGGCCAATTCTTTTACCTTCGTCGTTGATAAAACAAATTTCTGTTCCCAGTACATCAACATCATTCATCTTCATATACTGAACTTGTTTTTTAAAACGATCAGGAAGACAAATATCATCAGCATCCATACGAGCAATATACTCACCCGACGCTACAGCAAGAGCATTGTTTAATGTTGTTATAAGACCACTATTAGCCTCATTTTTATAATACTTCACTCTGTGATCTTTAAATGACTTAATTATTTCAGCAGAACAATCAGTGCTTCCATCATCAAAAGCAATAATTTCAAAATGAGGATAAGTTTGATCAAGAAGACTTTCAATTGCTTCTTTTAAATATTTTTCGGCATTGTATACAGGAAGAATAACAGAAATTTTTGATTTCATAACCTAATCCAATAATTGGGAATAAGGTCATTCATTTCATCACCATTGGTAAACCATATTTTTGGCGCAATCGTTTGCCCCTCTCTTTCACTAAGCCAAGCGCCCCACCAACTAAAAGAGCTATTAGCAATTATGTGATGCTTACATTGACTCATGAGATGCATATCTACCCAAGGCCGATCATCATTTCCTTCTATAACTTCTATGTCGAGATTACCAAATTCTTCTTTGACCCATGCTGGATCATCGCTAAAGAAAAATAGTTTTACGTCTCGATCGATGCTTTTAATTTTTTCTAGTGCCAAATCGTAGTAGTTTCTATCACAAACTAAATGAACTGATTTAGCGTATTCATTTGAAACGTAATCCCCTCTTCTAATATGAATGCTAACAGAATGAGAATCATTCATCTTAGAGATCATCTTATGATCGAATTCATTTAAATCAGTCAGGGAAAACTCTTTTAAAAGAATCTCTCTTATCTCTTGAAAATATTTTGGCGATTGCCAATAACCATCTAAATATTTTTTTTGGTTAAATGCTAATACTCTTTCATCAAACCCCGGTTTTTCCTCTACAAAAAGTTCTTTTAGTGGAAGTAGTTTTTTTTGAGAAAGTTTTCTCATAACTTTTTCCAAAAACTTTATACGGTGGAATGAAAAGGGAGATACATCGTCACTTCTAAAGATATTACCTTTGATATCAAAACAATTGAGATCAAAGGTTCTTTGCGTATCAGTACTGGGTATATGATAATACCATGCAATATCAAGATAAAGCGGAAGCCCTGTCTTTTCACTTAGTGCACGCCCGAGAGCGTACTGAAACATCTGATTTCCAAGGCCACCAGCTAGTTTAATACCAATCATACAAGTAACATAGCATAGTATTTATAGGAAAAATAACCAAATTTACTTCAATAAGGTTTAACAATATTTTATTAGAAATTAGTTAATCGATAATTGATTTAAAAGAAGAAAGGTATGTATCGATAATTTTTTCCCAAGTAAACCGCTCCTTCCAATTGAGGTATGCTTTTTCTGCCTGAGCCGCTCTTAAGTTATCATCGTTACACCAAGACTCGAGTAGACTAACACTTTCATCTCTTTTAATTTCACTTCGACCAAATTTAATCTCAGTTGGAAAGATCGCTCCCCCCTCAGTCCAACTTGCGATCTCAACACTATTACCGACATTACTAGCTAGAAATGGAGTTTTAGCTGCGATTGCTTCATACAAGACAATGGGAGAACATTCTATATTCGAAGGAAAAACAAATAATGAAGAGCTGGCCAATTCTCTGAGGACCTCTTCACGTTTTCCCGATACTAAACGTATTTTCTTTGAAGTTCCTTTTAATTTAAAAAGAACGTTTGATAAAAATGATTGAATGAAACATGTTAGAAAACATCTACTTTTAATTTTATGCTGTCCGAGAATCACAAGCTCACTGGGCTTTTTAATTTTAGCTTTTCGATAAATGGCCATCAACTCATCATGGCCTTTTTGTCCAGTATGATTTCCAATATGAACAAGCTTTAAGAAATCAGAGGGTTTCTTTTTATCTAACTTTTCAAACTCAACTTCAGAGGCACCATTAGGAATAACAATTCCTTTCACTCCATGATCCTTAGCAAATTTATGATCTCGATAAACTTCTGAGTGAAAAATATTTAAATCAAAAGACTTCAACCAGCTTGGCATCAACTTAAAATATTCATCATAATGAAAATTCCCCAAACCAGAAAAGCCAGTAGGAACAAAGACTTTCTTAGCTTTAATAAGCGGAAGAAGTGGCAAAATCAAATCGCATGACCATTGTTGGGCAGCATAGAGAACAACCACATCAAAATCGCCGTTTAATACAAAGTTCTTATAACGTTGAACTTCACTCTTTTCAGCAATAATCCCGCCAACAAGACTGCCACTTATATGAAAAGATTCAATATGAAGGGAGCTTTTTTTTCTTTCGGGATGAAATGACGTGGCCACTGTGACGTCATGACCTTTTTCGATAAAACCTTCAGACAAACGTTTCACAACTTCTTGCATACCTCCTTTAGAGGGTTCAAAAAATTGTACACAGTTTAAAATTTTAAGCTTATCTTTCATTGAGCTCATATTCGACGAGCTGATCGAGGACATCCATAAAGTCACGATCGTAATGCCAACTCAGCTCTTCTTTTGCCTTGGTACAGTCACCGTAAATATTTTTTATATCCGTAGGACGGTAGAGTGCAGGATCTTCAACAACAATACTTTTATCCAACTCGAGTTTATCTAAAATATGATAAAGAATATCCCTGAGAGAGTACGACTTCCCTGAGCAGATAATATAATCACGAGGAGTCTCATTTTGTAGCATCATCCACATAGCTTTAATATACTCAGGACCGTAACCAAAATCTCTTTTTACATCGATATTACCAACATGAAGTTTTTCTCTTTTTCCAAGTTTAATATCCACGGCATGAGAGATAACTTTTTTAATATAGAAATTACTATCTCTGAGCTCAGACTCATGATTAAACAAAATCCCACAACAAGAGAAGATTTTATAAGCCTCTCGATAATTTACCGTAATCCAATGAGCAGCCGCTTTTGAAACGGCATAAGGGCTTACTGGTTTAATAACAGTCTCTTCTGTAATAGGAAGAGTTTCTATATTTCCAAAAATATCGGAACTTGAAGCTTGATAAAATCGTATTTTATTTTTTCCCGTAATTCGAATTCCCTCTAAAATATTGAGAACGGAATTAGTATTAAAACCAATTGTTCCAATAGGCTGCTCAAATGAAAGTCCGACTGAGCTTTGGGCTGCTAAATTATAGATTTCATCGGGAGATTCTGAACTTAAGACTGAGAGAACTCTTGAAAAGTCAGTAAGATCACACTCGATCATTTTGATTCTATCGACTATTCCTAACTTTTCTAACTTCGATAAGTTTGAACGATTATAACCTCTGGTTAAACCAACGACGTTATAATCTTTTTCTAGCAGAAACTTTGCAAGGTAAGCACCGTCTTGACCGGTTATCCCTGTAACGACAGCTGTTTTTGACATGACTAAACCTTAAACTCTGGATCAACATGTTCTCTAATTTGAGTACGAATTTCTTCCGCTGTTAACCAATCAGTATTATTACCAGAAGAATAGGCAAACCCCTCTTCAACTCTTTTACCGCCATTTCTTTTTACATAATCTTCAATATTAAAATAGCTACTTGGGCAGATGACATAATGGTCATCAAATTCTACAGTATTAAGAGAGTCACTTGACGTAATCATTTCTTCGTGAATTTTCTCCCCTGGTCTAATCCCAATATACTCAATTTTTGCATCAGGAGAAATCGCTTTGGCCATTTCTCCAATTTTATAAGAAGGAAGCTTCGGAACAAAAACTTCACCACCTTCCATAGTTTTTAGCGCTTTCAAAACCAGGGCAACACCATCTTCAAGAGTGATATTAAATCTCGTCATATCTTTATGAGTAATCGGGAGTGTTCCCTCCGATCTTTTTTTCAAAAAGAAAGGAACGACAGAACCTCTTGAACCAAGAACATTTCCGTAACGGACAACACTAAACTTCAGATCACGTTTTCCCGTAATATTATTAGCAGCAACAAATAATTTATCAGAGCAAAGTTTTGTAGCCCCATAAAGGTTGATGGGGGCAGCAGCTTTATCGGTTGATAACGCCACAACATTTTTAACATCATTATCCAAAGCTGCACTGATGACATTTTCTGCACCAATAACGTTAGTATTAATAAACTCGATGGGATTATATTCTGCAATGGATACGTGCTTTAGCGCAGCAGCATGAATAATCGTATCGATTCCCTGGCAGGCCCTTCTAAGACGCTCCGCATCCCTAACGTCTCCAATAAAATATCTTAAAGCTGGGTATTCTTTCTGTGAGAACTCTTGGGCCATTTCATATTGCTTGAGCTCATCACGTGAAAAAATAACGAGTCTCTCGACGTTGGGGTATTGCGAAAGAATCGTCTTCACAAACGCCTTTCCAAACGACCCGGTTCCCCCAGTTAATAGAATTCTTTTATTATTAAGCATGGTATATCTCCAAAAGGTACACCTTATCTTATACAATGGGTGCACACTTATAGTAAAACCCTACCTATGGAAAGCTCTATGAAAGGTATTATTTTAGCAGGTGGCTCAGGCTCAAGACTTTACCCCATTACAAACGTTGTATGTAAGCAACTTCAGCCCATCTATGACAAGCCGATGATCTACTATCCGCTTTCTCTCTTAATGCTAGGAGGCATAAAAGAAATCCTTATTATTTCAACACCTAAGGATACTCCTTCCTTTCAATCGCTCCTTGGCGATGGTTCTCAGTGGGGAATTAAGTTATGTTATAAAGTTCAGGAAAAGCCCGATGGTATCCCCAATGCTTTTGTTCTTGGAGAAGAATTTATAGGGAACGACGATGTAACGTTGATCCTTGGGGACAACTTATTTTACGGAGATATGAATTTTTTCCGTCAATCTTTAGAAAAATTTATAAGCAGAAAGTCCTCTGAAGCAGGACATATTTTTGCATATTATGTTAGAGACCCATGGCGTTTTGGAGTCATCGAACTTGATGAAGATCAAAAGATTATTTCGATAGAAGAAAAACCTAAAAAGCCGAGATCAAATATGGCCATTCCGGGGCTCTACTTTTTTGATAGCTCTGTTGTGGACAAAACAAAAAACCTCTCAGCATCTGAGCGGGGAGAAAAAGAAATTGCTGATCTTATCAATCATTATTTTAGTGAGAACAAATTAGAAGCAACTCAAATTACTCGTGGTGTTGCGTGGCTAGACACAGGAACTCCTAAATCATTTCTAGATGCTTCAAGTTACGTTGCAACTATTGAAGAGAGACAAGGCTTAAAAATTGGTTGTCCTGAAGAAATTGCTTATAGAATGAAGTTTATCGACAAAGAGAAACTAACAAATGTCATTTCTTCTCTTCCAACGTCACCTTATAGACAATACTTAGAAGAAGTATTTTTGGAGAATAATCATGGCTGACACAATCTTCTTAGTTGGAGCAGCAGGTTTTATTGGATGTAATTTTGTAAAAAAATTAGCTGTGCCTCATAACGATATTAACTTCGTTATCATTGATAAACTCACGTATGCTGGACATATGTTTAATATCGAAGAAGAGCTTGAGCATGATCATATAGGTTTTGAAAAAGCTGATATTGTCGATAGTACTGTTGTTAGTCAGCTTTTTGAAAAATACCAACCAGACGCTATTATTAATTTTGCAGCGGAGTCTCACGTCGATCGCTCTATCGAAAACCCAAATGTATTCTTAGAGACAAATGTCATGGGGACGATGAATCTCCTCAACAATGCACTCAAACTCCACAAGAAAAATAAATTCACTCGTTTTCTTCAAGTAAGCACTGATGAAGTTTATGGTGAGTTAACTCACGATGAAGAACCCTTTAGTGAACAAACTCCAATCAAACCAAATAGTCCCTATAGCGCATCAAAGGCCAGTGCTGATCATCTTGTTCATGCCTATCACCATACTTATGGTCTAGACACAGTCATTACAAGATGTAGTAACAACTATGGTCCTTATCAAAATCCAGAAAAACTTATTCCGGTCATGATTGATAAGGCAACCAAGAACGAAAAACTTCCCGTTTATGGGAAAGGTGAAAATGTTCGCGACTGGATTTATGTAGATGATCATAACCACGGAATTTGGAATGCATTTGAAAGAGGAAATACTGGTTCAATTTATAATTTTGGTGGTAATAGCGAATATAAAAATATCGACCTCGTTAAGAAGATTCTCGAACTTCTTGGTAAAGATGAGGATCTCATCAGCTTTGTCACCGACAGACTTGGTCACGACTTTCGTTACGCTATAAATTTTGAAAAAGCGGCTACTGAACTTGGATGGACCCCTAAAGTTGAGTTTAATCAAGGGATGATTCAAACGATCGATTGGTATCTTGGAAATAAAGATTGGATCGAAAAAGTTCAAAAGAAATGGGAAAGCTAGATGGCCGAACTTAAAAAATTGACGACCAAAGTTGATGAAAGAGGTTCTTTAAGTGTTATTGAAAACGTTCTTCCCTTTGATATCAAGAGAGTCTTTTTCCTCTACAATATTAAAAGTGGAGAAAAAAGAGGTGGTCATGGTCATATCAAAACAAAAATGGCCTTAGTGGCGACAGGCGGTCATGTCGATATTCTTGTGGCCAATGGTCGTGATCAAGATCGAACCTATCATTTAAACTCTGCCTCTGAAGTGCTCATTTTAAATCCTGAAGATTGGCACCAATTATCAAATTTTTCGGAACATTGTTCTGTGATCGTGATGGCCTCTGAAAATTACGATCCTGAGGATTATTTCTATGACAAACCGTAATGTCGTTTACGAAAACCTTAAATTATCAAATCAAGAATTCTATGCCGAGTTTAGAGTGTCATTTGATAAATTTTTAGATAGTGGATGGTTTATCCTTGGTAAAAGTGTCGAGCAGTTTGAACAAAACTTTGCAGCATTTAACCAGAGCCCCCATTGTGTTGGTGTTGCTTCAGGATTAGATGCCTTAACCCTTTCTCTAAGAGCATTAGATTTACCAAAGGGATCTGAAGTCATCGTTCCAGCCAATACGTATATCGCGACCATCTTATCAGTATTAGAAAATGGACTCATTCCTGTCTTAGTTGAACCAGAAATCGAAAGTTATAATATTAACCCTGATTTAATTGAAAAAAAGATCACAACGAAAACCAAGGCTATCTTGGTTGTCCATCTCTATGGAAAATCTTGTCGCATGGATAAGATAACTGATTTATGCCAAGCACATAACCTTGCCCTCATTGAAGACTGTGCTCAGTCTCACGGAGCAAAATATAAGGAAAAACTAACGGGAACTTTTGGTATAGGTGCTTTTAGTTTTTACCCAACAAAAAATCTTGGTGCCCTTGGTGATGCTGGGGCCATAACCACCTCTGATGAAAACCTCGCGCAGAAATTTCGTATGTTAAGAAATTACGGGGAGTCAAAAAAATATAAAAATGATCTTGTCGGAATGAATAGTCGACTCGATGAAATTCAAGCAGGATTTCTTGATATCAAACTAAAGTCCCTTGATAAAATCACGACTCACAAAAAGAACTTAGCCGAACTCTATTTTAAAGGATTAAATGACAAATTTATTCTTCCAAGAATTCATAACGATGAAGATGATGTCTTTCATATCTTTGCTATCAGGCATCCAAAAAGAGATGAGCTCAAAGAATATTTAATGGAAAGAGGAATTCAGACGTCAATTCATTATCCGATACCTCCCTATAAACAAAAAATTTTAAAAGACTATTTTGAAGGACAACACTTTCCACTATCTGATGAAATACACGATACTATTTTAAGTCTTCCTATTTCTTACGCGAATACTTGTGAAGATATAGAGTATGTCATTGAGGAAATTAATAAATTTTAAGATGAAGCGTTATTTAAAACTATTTATTCCCCCAATATTTTTAAAAGTATTTAAGTATCTTAATCGTAATTCTAAATATGACGGAATCACATACCATGGAATTTATAATTCCTTTAATGAAGTTTTTAGCAATTACTCTTTTAGCACACGTTATAATAGTAAAGAGTCAACAAGAGAAACCTTAAAAAAATCTACGATTAAAGTACAAAAGCTAAAAAATAATGATATTCCAACTATTGACTGGAATAATTCAAGACTAAATCTGTTTACATCATTTGTATCCACTTTTCCACCGGAAGAAAAAATACATGTTCTTGATATCGGTGGAGGCTTAGCGGAGTCTTTTATCGACTTAAAGTTTAGTTGTCCTCATTTAAAACTTCATTATTATGTTTATGAACTCCCAGAGATAACTGAAGCAGGTAAAGATCTAGAGCGAGAATTTCCAAACGAGCTAAAGTTTATAACTGATTTTAAAGACCTAAAAACTGACATAATTTTGTTTGGAAGTTCGCTTCAATATTTTGAGAATTATAAAGAAATAGTAAATGATGTTTGCTCTCTAAAGCCAAAACATATTTTACTCACGGATCATCCAATGGGAAATGTGAACACATTCGTGTGTGCACAAGTTAATATGAAGGATAGAGTAATTCCAAGATATGTATTTAACTTAGATGAAATAGAAGTGTTGTTTTCGAAAAATAACTATTACCAATCACTCAAATCAGTAAATTATTACCCTTTTCATAACTTTAACAACTATGATGGAGAATATAAGAAGTGCCAACATTATAATTTAGCATTTACTTTGAAATAAGATATGGATTATTCAGTTATTATTCCCACATTCAATTCACAAAAATACTTAGTCGAAACTCTTAACTCAGTTCTACGACAAACAGTGAGGCCAAAAGAAATAATTATTTGTGACAATGGCTCAACTGATCTCACTATGAATATGATTGACTCCTTAGCAAAACCTGTTATCGTCACAACAGAATCGACTAAAGGGCCAGGGCCTGCCAGAAATAAAGCGGTTAGTCTCGCGACTTCAGAAATTGTCGCTTTCATCGACTCAGATGACTTATGGCACCCTAAAAAAATGGAATACCAACTTCCCTATTTTAAAGATGCTGACCTTGTTTATACTTATTTTCGTTTAGCCTATCCAGGTAAAATCATCGCGCAACCTCAAAAGCCAGTTGACCACAGCAAAGCCCATATTCTTTATTCCGATAACTATATTGGAACCAGTAGCGTTGCCATTAAAAAAGATGTCTTTCAAAGACTTGGCGGCTTCGATCCAGCCATCAGAGTTAGCGAAGACTGGGATTTATGGTTGAGAGTGATTAAAAGTCATCGTATTACTTGTTGTCCTTTCGAGCTTGTTGATAAAAGAGAGCATGATGAAAACATTACGAGAAATACTCTCTTAATGTATCGAGGTATTAGCCAAACATTAAAAAAGAATGCTCACCTGGTTAACCCCATTAATGCTTTTATGATTAAACTAAAATATTTAAAACAATATGTCGTAACGGGTATGCGCAGTGGAAGACTTGATCAAGCAATGAAAATGATTACAAGTTAAGTGTTCTCTCGTAAGTTTTCACCGTCTCTATCGCCATTTTCTCCCAACTAAAATTATTGGCCCAAGACTTTGCCTTCTTGGAAAATTCCTCTTTATTGAAATGAGAAGATAAAACATTTTCTACTTTATTTATCAAAGACTGGGCATCTTCAGGGTTAATATAGAGTGCAAAATCACCACCCACTTCAGGTAATGAAGAACGATCACTTAAAATCGTTGGGGCCCCAAATGACATTGACTCGATAGCAGGAAGGCCAAAGCCTTCGTAAAGAGAGGGAAAAATAAAACATTCACAATATTTATAAAGAGAAGCTAATTTCTCATCATCAACATCCATTTGAATCATTCTTTTTTCAATTCCAAGTTTTTTAAAAAACTTTTTTTCTTCTTCCGAAAATGATCCTGATCCTGCACAAATATAATCTAGCTCACGATCAATGAGAGTATCTTTCAATGTTTCAACTGTATAATCAAAGTTTTTATACGTCCTTCTTCCCCCGACAAAAAGGAGGTATGGCCGATCGTGAACTCTTTTTAATTTTGTTTCGTCAATTGAACTTAAAGAATTAGCTAAGTGAATCACATCGATTTTTTCTTCTGGTATCCCTAAAAATTCAATCACATCTTTTTTCGTAGAATGACTAATTGAAATTATACGATCAGCAGCTTCTAGTGTTCTTTTTTTATTAGAAGGTGTCGGATCGTCTCCTGAAAAAAGATTGGGATATTTTTCGTGAGTCATATCGTATACTGTCATCACAAGAGGTGACGTTAACTTTTCTAAAAAATAGGGATCGTAATAAGTTGGGTGAAATAGATCGAAGTCTTTTTTCAAGGCCCTCTTTGCCAACCATTCATTGATTTTAATACCCAGTCGTGCTCCTCCTTTGAATCTCAGAGGATGATAAGAACTTTTTATGAGAGGATTATTGAGCATGTAAAAGTTTCTGCTGTAAAAGAAATCACAGTCTGGCTCTACCCCCTCATTTCTTAGATAATAATCCATCAACTCCCAGTAGATGCGAGAAATTCCCCCAAAAATTTGGTTAGTAAAAATTTGATGATCGTAGAAGACTTTCACATAGCAAGTATACACACAAACGCAGCGCACATCCAACAACCATTGACACCATGGAAAAGAAAAGAGAATTTATGAGAATGATTGAGATATTAAACGAACTAGCAATTTCCGCAGGTCAGGCCATTAAAAAGATTCATCAAGAAGATCTTGATCTCGGTGTTCAATACAAAGATGACGAGTCTCCGCTAACAAAAGCGGATTTAAAATCAAATCAAATTATCACGGAAGGTTTACGAAAACATTTTCCTGAAATTCCTATCCTTTCAGAAGAAGGTGAAGACATTCACTTTAGCGATCGTAAAGACTGGAGTCAGTTTTTTCTGATTGATCCACTCGATGGAACAAAAGAATTTATCAAAAAAAGAAATAACTTCACCGTCAATATTGCGCTAATTGAGAATAATAAACCAAAACTTGGAGTCGTTTATGCTCCTATGTTTGATAAATTATTTTTTGGCGATATTCACGAATCTTTCTTACGAGAAGAAGGCAATACTCATAAACTGCCCATGAGAGAATTTAACAATGAGAAACTCATTGTCGTTGGTAGCCAATCACATATGAACGATGAAACAAAGGCGTACATAGAAGAACTCCAAAAAAATCATCCCAATATGGAGTTTCGGCAATCAGGCAGTTCATTAAAAATCTGCCTTATAGCAGAGGGAACCGCTGATTTTTATCCCAGGCTTGGCCCAACTTGCGAGTGGGACACAGGGGCCGCCCACGCCATTGTTAAAGGTGCAGGCGGAGACATTCTCGACTTTCATTCCAAAGAACCCCTTCGTTACAATAAAGAGGATATCTATAACCCACACTTTCTCGTAAAAAGAGCCGAAGTTACCCAGATTTAAAAAAAGAACGCACTGCATCGTAACTAGCCTTACTTTTTTTCAGGTAAATGGACAAAGTAACCTGAGATCGATATCAATGTAAGTTAATAATTTTAAAAGACTTATTCATGAGTAAACGAATATTAATCACAGGTGCCGCAGGTTTTATCGGCTCTCACCTTGCGGAAAAGCTCGATGGCCTTGGCGTCATACCTGTAGGCATCGATAATTTTGATGACTATTATGACCGCCGCTATAAAGAGCTGAACCTCAAACATGTTTCAGACAATACTCAAAACTTTAAATTTTTTGAAGATGATATCAGCAACACTGAAACACTTACAAAAATACTAAAAGATGAATCTATCGATCTCGTCGTTCATTTAGCTGCAAAAGCTGGCGTAAGACCCTCATTTAAAGACCCAATTAGTTATATGGGAACTAATATTGAGGGAACCTATTATCTCATCGAGGCCATGAAACAAGCTAATTTAAAAAAATTAGTTTTCGCTTCTTCCTCTTCGGTTTATGGGAAATCAAAACTCACCCCTTTTTCAGAGTTGGATCCTTTAAAAGAAATGATCTCTTATTATGCTTTTACAAAAAAATCTGGAGAGGACCTCTGTCGCTTTATTCATAATATTTATGAATTTGATATTGCGATCTTAAGATTTTTTACTGTCTATGGCCCGAGACAAAGACCCGATTTGGCCATTCACAAATTTCTCAAAAAAGCGATTAACGAAGAAGAAATCACTCTTTTTGGTGACGGAACAATGGCACGTGACTACACCTATGTTTCCGATACTGTACAAGGAATTTACAAAGCTTGTTTGCACGTTCTTAATAATAAGAACATCTACGATACTTTCAACTTAGGTAATTCATATCCAGTGAACCTTAAAGAGCTTGTTGAAGCAATTGAGAAGGTAACAGGAAAAACCATTAAGAAAAGTTACCAAGAAGTCCCCGAAGGAGATGTTCCCATTACCTACGCAAATATTGAAAAATCTAAAAAAGTTTTAGGATACAATCCCGAAGTAAAACTTGAGGACGGACTCCAACGCTTTTATAACTGGATGATTGAAAATCAAATCGAGACGTTTTAAAACTGATCCCTCTAATTGGAGATGAGTTTTCGACGTAAACTCATAATATTTGTAAAGTTCCAATTACTTACAAAAAATATATTAAAACGTCCTTGTTTTGCGATAACCAATATCGGGTCATCCATGCCCCGACCCTTCGGGCAAGTATTGGTCATCTCCTATTTTAAAACAAGAGATGTT
>JAUHVL010000075.1 GCA_030425045.1 bacterium | reverse complement strand
CATCTCTTTTGAGTTACCTAAGTAAATAGGGTTAGAATAACCCGAGTAGGCAACATTGTAGATATCAGCACCGTTATCTGCCTGGGGTAGGGGAATATCGGCTTTTGATGCGGGAGAAATATACAGCCTCGCAACATTATTTATAAAGGCGTACTCCTCTGCACAATCTTTCTTCTTTTTTGATTCAGGGTTACCCGTGTGTCCCGATATCGTAAAAGCAATATTGTACTCTTGTCCTGCTATCAATTTGGATTTACTTTCGAGTGTAACGAGCTGATTAGATTTCTCATCTCTAATTTTAAGCTGAACTTTTCCGTTGGGTTGTAAAACAAGTCTCCAACTTCCACTTCTGTAGGCCATTATTCTCGTTTTACCACCAACGATTCGAGGTTTTACTTTAGCAGCAAAAGTAAAACTTCCATCATGATGTTCATAAAGGTCATGTGCTTTAATATTAGCGATACCGCTTGATTTCAAATGCAAGAGATTGTCTGTTAAAGTGGCATTTCCTTTTACATTTTCAATTTGCTGATAAATTTGGCTTTTAGAAATAGCAAGCTTATTAAGTTCATCACGCATCTCTTTTGCTTTAGCAGGTAGTTGACCCGATAAATTTTTGTTATCGGTTTCAATTTCAGAACGAGCAAAGTCAAATAAGTATTCCGATTTATTTTGTCCCATCGTTTCAACAACATACTTCCAGTTGCCAATTCTAATTCCTTGGCGATAATTATCTTCGTTACGCCAAGCTTTTCGATCAATCACATCTTGATATCCCGCTTTTCCACAATAAGTGATTTTTCCTCGCTGATGCCAAAACATCGCTTTGTCACGGTTTTTGATATTTTGGCCTTTGTTTTTAGTGAGGATGTCGGCAAAGCTCTCACCATCTCTTGTGGTTACGTTAGTTCCGGCCAGTTTAGCAAAAGTAGAAAGAAGATCAGATGAGCGTAGTACAGAATTATTTTTGAATCCTTTTTTGAGATCTCCTCCAACCCAAAGTGCATAAAGGGGAACTCTAATACCACCTTCGAAAATACTTCCTTTTGAGCCCGTGACAACTTTTCCATCAATGGGAGTGTTGGAATAGTTACCAGGCTTTGCTGATCCACCGTTATCACTGGTGAGAAAAATAAGTGTATTTTTGGCAAGCTCAGGGTTTCTTTTAACTTTATTAATGACACGAGCAATATTCTCATCGAGTTGAGACATCACGGCATAAAACTTTTCTTTTTCATGAGAATATTTATTTTTCTTTTCATAAAAATCTTTCCATTTTTTTATGGGAGCATGAGGATGGTGAGGGGCATTGTACCAAAGATTCAAAAAAAGTGGCTTATCGCGATACTCTTTGGCATGAGTATCTAAAATGCCGAGGGCATAATCCGTTAATATTTCTGTTTTATGACCAATGACTTTTTTAAAATAGTCTTTATTACCATCGATATATTTTCTAATTTCTGGATCTTTGAAATGGTGGTTATTGTATTTATAAACAATGGTATCGTTAAAGCCTTGATGAGCAGCTTTTTTTCCACTTCTTTCTCCGAGATGCCATTTTCCTATATGGGCCGTTCTATAACCTTGCCTTTGTAAAATTTTAGAGACGACATTATTTCTTTTTCTGGGGATTCCTCTCGCTGTTCCTTGTAAGACAATACTGTCAGGTAAACAAACAGCATGTTCAACTCCATAGCGAGCAGGATTGTCACCTGTCATAACAGACATTCTTGTCGGAGAGCATGTTGGATTCGTATAAAAGTGGGTAAACTTTAAGGCCTTTTCTTCTAACATATCAAAGGTGGGGGACTTGATCTCAGGGTTGATAAAGTCTCTCATCCCGGCATCATCAACCATAATATAAATGATATTTGGTTTTGAAGAAGAGCTCGCACTAGCATCTTTAATCTTGATATTTAAAAGAGAAAAAGAAAAAAGAGTAAACACGGTGAGTGAAATAAAAACGTTATTCAAAACAGACCCCCTCAAGTCATTTAATACCCATCGATTTTAACACGGTCAGTGAGTTTCTCTTGTAGGTCATCATTTTGCCTAGCTAACTACCTAAAATGAGAAGAGGGTAAAGCCTTTGAAGCTGCCTTATTTTTAAGGGAGCTAAAAAGATACCTATAACAAATAGGTGTCGAGGTAAGTATTTGAAAATATGAGATTTCTTAGGATAAACCCATTAGGCGACTCATCTGCTCGGTTAAAGTCGCCGATAATAGAAATAGATAAAACTCTAGGGGGCCCAGAATGTTTCATTTAAACAGAAAGGGAAAAATTGTTGTTCTTTTTGGTCTCGTGACCATCACGTTTGTATTTCTAAATTTTTTAGTCGTACCTGAAAAGCCGACCAGAAATATCGATACCAGAACCATGGGTTATTTTAATGGAGAGGTGAGAACAAAATCTCCTCACCTTCCAGTTGTCGACTTTTCTTTAGATGGAAGAATTGCTCTTCGTCGAAATTCAGAGCCTGGTGTTATTCCTTTTATGTTATTAAAACCTAAAGGAGTAAAAAAGCATCTCACCAGTACTGAAAATCCTAGGGTTGGCATTGGTATGATGAGAGGCGGTCTTAGTGATGATATAACCAGAGATCAAATTACGGCCCTTTATCCTGCTAAATTAAAAGGGTTTCGATCAGGGCGTGCTTTTTTATGTGAGAAAACTGAGCAATATCAAAACCCAAAAGCATGTTCAGGTAAGGATTGTTATACCATCACCTTAATCACTCGTTATAATAAAACCAATAAAACGACTGGTGAAATATACTGGAAACTAGTAGCTACTGATGTAGAAATCAAAGTTAAAAATCCAAAGACTGTTAACGCTAAAATAGAATCCATTCGATTATTAGATTCAACAAAAAAAATAAGTTCATCATTTGGACCTTTTCCAAAATTGGCAGAACCGGTTGTAAGTGGCAAGGGACGTCTTTTTGTTACCAGAGTTGGGAAGGGAACTCTTGCCGTTCCAAAGCTTGATTCAAACTTTGAGCTTGTGAGAGTCGATGGAAAACTTCAATATAAAAATGTTGTGGATGCAAACTTAGCTTACTCTGTTTATAGCGGTGGCAAGCAATGTGATGTTTCGAAGTGGAAAAATTTTCTACCAATCGCCTATGCTCCTTACGACAAAGTCAATAATATGGCCGCTCGTTTTAAGTTTGCTCGTTATCCTTTTAGAGATACCTTAAATAACCTTGTTCCATGGGATGGCGTTTTAGGCGCAAGTTACCCATGGATTGATAAAGATGCGGCCAATCTCTTTATGACAACCTATGGAACAGATGATCCCTATTATAACTATAATAAAAAAACTGGTGCTCTTAAGAAAATTTATAATGAAGAACCTGGTTCTGAATTACCTGAAACTCAAGCTGAGAGAGCGGACTTTGAAAAAGCTGGCGCCAGAACAGCAGGCTTTAGTATGATGGGTTTTTGGACTTATGGAAAGCTTGTTCATATTGATGGTAGGTTAAATAATGCCGATTATAATTTTAGAATCTCTACTTCTAAATATAACTTAAAAGAAATGACAAGAAAGTTTGCTCTCTATCAAGATAGCGGTTACGAGCCATTAGGCCTTGTACGAGAACTAGGTGATAGTGATACGAATACAGATGATTACCATCCCGCTCTTTCTGCCAATTCAAGTTTTCTTGGCTCAATCGAAAATAGATTAAATTATATCGATCAGATGAAGCCCGTCATTCCTAGAGATGTCATTTGGTTTTTTTCCAATATGAGGCATAGTGAAGAGTTGGTTTTTGATGATTATATTAACCCTCATATCGTGATCAATGCTGAGATGAATGGTGCTGTTGGATACCTCGATGGAACTACAGGTAGTGCTGATCGTATGAGACATTATGATGGAATTCATCGTGGTGAAAAACAAAGTAATCATACAAATTTTGAAACATTACCAACTAGCATTAAGTCTCCACTTCTTTTTCAAAATAGTGCAGCGACCATGCCTGGTTATCAAAATATTCCTAAATATGGATTACCGATTGGTGATGTGAGACTAGAACCTATTGCTAAAGGTGGAGTTCATGGCAAAGGAGTCTGGTTAAATTCAAGCTCTGGTTTACAATTTAAAATTCCAAGCCAAAGTAATGTTAAGCGAAATTTAGGAAATCTCAGTCATTATTATGTCAGTGTTAATATGGACTTGAGATCGAGGACCTCTCGAGGTCAAAGACAATTACTTTTTAGTGTTAAAAATAAAAGTAAAATTTTTCTTAAAAAAACATATAAATCTAATAAAGTTGCTTTTGATACCATTACATTAACAAACTGGTCTGGTGTTGATCAATATGAGTTTATCATTCCTGGTGATACGTTAAAGTTTATTCAAAATAATTGGAGGCATCTCGGTATTCAATTTACAAACGATGCTCCGAAAATATTTATCGACGGTATCTATACGGGCTCAATGGTGAAAAAAGCGACGGCAACGTTGAGTAATTTATTTCCTATTGGCGAAGGAAATATTATCACACTTGGAAATATTTCTTCGATAGATACAAACGCCGTGAAGGGGTGGTTTGATGATTTTAGAGTGATCGCTTTTAACCCAAGTATTGAAGAGAAATGTAATTACGCTAGAGGAACCATTGTTCGCACAACAGACAGCTCAGATCCAACAAAGCAATATTGGAGAAAAAAGGCATTGGATTATCCTCTGGCAGCCCACGCTGAAATTCAAAATGCGCTTGAAAATGGTCTTGTTGAAGGAACATCAAATAAGAGTCGATTAGATTCTCTTGCCGCGACGGTATCCTTTTCTAAGTCTGAAAGATATGCTTGTTATCACGCTAATAATCATGGAGCGATGAAAGGGTCTTTAACTTCTGAAGATAGAGTTGCTCATATAAAAAATATCCCTGGTTATGCAAGTTCCGTACGAAACAAACTTACACATGGTTTTAAAGTTTTAAAATATAATAAACCAAGACCAACTTTTAGGCAGAACCAATTTTGTATTTCTTGTCATGTCGTCGGCTCAAAAGCGGGAGATAAATATACGTCGTTTCCAGAGCTTGATAGACAAGCACTAATTTTTAGAAGTTCTATCAAAGCTCAAAATGATGGACGTAGGCAACCAATGCAAGCACCACAAAGAATTTTTGGTGTTATCCCCAAAGATATGTTTGGGGAAAATAAGCCAAAGCAAAATATAGATGTGGGGACAGAGACAAAGTCATATATCGACTATTGGGTGCTTCCTCGCTAGGGATAAGACTTGTGAAAAAGAAATATTATCTTATCCTGCTTTTTTTATGCATCATTAGTCTAGATCAACTAACGAAATATTTAAGTTATAGCTATCTTCCCTTAGAAGGACTAAACTTATTTCTTTTCCAACTTAAAACAAAATTTAACTATGGTATTTCAGCAGGTTTTTTTTCAAAGGCCAATCCCATCTTTGTAACATTGTTTCATGCTCTCACGGGCTTTACTCTAATACCCATTTTTCTCTCACTCATCTATTTTCTTCCTAAGAACATGTTTAGATTAAAATGTGGAATGATTATTTTATTGAGTGGAATTCTTTCAAACGTCTTGGATAAAATAAATCATGGTGCTGTTATCGACTTTATCTCAATTACTAAAACAGCAATCTTTTTTAATTTTGCAGACCTCTTTATTCTTTTTTCTCTTGGCTTGATAGTATCAGAGATCTTCTTTAGTAATAAAAAGCAAATTCTAAAAGACTCGAGACGAAAGCAAATGATGATTAACCCGCAATTTCAAATGAAGTTTATCTTGATCATTATCGGCTTTATGGCCTGTTTTTTTATGGCCAGTACTGTTCTTCTTTTTGTTTTTTATTTTATGATGTCGAGTATGATTCCAAGTGAGTATTTTAATCGCTCAGATCTGTTGATTGGACTTTCATTTCAATTTCTCGCTTTTATTAATTTTAGTATTCTTGCTTATTTTTTCTTTAAAAAATTTGGTCATAGTATCGCGGGACCGATCTATGCTCTTAAAAAGTTTGTACTCGATTATAATACAAACGAAAAGGCGTCACTACATTTAAGAGAACATGACGAATTTAAAAAAGAATTAAAAGAAATCGCTTCACTCATTAAAAAGAATATAAACTGATTTAGTTAAATGGATATGTTTCATTTTTGAAATAAAAACTATTTTTTAAAAACCTTAAAAAAACATCCTTGTTTTTCGATATTTAAAATGCTCCCGTCGTGGTCGCACCCACTTCGTGGGCCAGTTTTAAATATCTATCCACTTTAATTGTAGAGATGGCCAATACTTGCCCGTTAGGGTGAGGCCATGGATGGCCGAATATTGGTTATCACAAAACATGGAAGTTTTAATTTATATTTTGTAAGTAATTGGAAC
>JAUHVL010000074.1 GCA_030425045.1 bacterium | reverse complement strand
CATGACGGGAGCATTTTAAATATCCAAAAGCAAGGACGTTTTTTTAGGATTATCAAAAATAGTCTATATTTCAAAAAATGAAACATATCCATTTAAGTAAATCAGTTTATAACTCTTACTCGATTGTTGTGATCTTTTCTTCAAGTGCAGCGATGATCCCATCGCCTTTCTCACGAATCTCATCAATTTTTTTATCGTATTTATTTGCTAAGAAGATTCTATTTTTCTTTCTCAATTTCTTATAACTTGTGGTTTCTTTAGCAATAACGGCAGCAATCTCTCCAACTTCCTTACCATACTGAACTAACTCATCATAAACTTTAGCGCGACTAGGATCGACATTAAAAAAAGATAAGTGTTTTCTATTACAATCTAAAATAAGGTCTCTAAGTAATGGCCCAATTTCTGTGTTGTATTCTTTTTCAAAAGCTAACATATGTTTGCCTCGACGAGACTTTTCTAACTTAACTTTATAAAGTTCACTTACCTGGTTAAGCATACCGAGAAAGGATTTATAACGTTGGACTTGCTCTTGTAGTGGTCCCAAAACATTTTTCTTAATATTATACTGATAGTTTTTTAACTCCCCTTCAAATTTAACGATCTCTCCGGGGTAAAATAAAATTTCATTTCCTCGATCGACTAAGTTAACTTTTGGTTCTTTAAAAAACTTTTTCAAAAAAGGAAAAACTTTAAGTTGAAAAGGCACTCGATCAACAATTTCTCCTGTGAGTGAAACTAAATATTTCCCGTAAGGTACTTTATAACCCTTATCAACCTTCCATCTTGTAATATAAGCAAAACCACCATCGAGTATCGCTTCGGCACTAAGTTTAACCGGACCTTCGCCAAGAACTTGCCCTTTCATACTTTGCATAAACACTTTTATCTTGGCCTTTCTTTTAAAATTTGATGTAATCCAAAGACCGTCACCTTTTCTCGAAAGAGCATAACGAAAATGTAACTTTTCTGTTAAAGGACGATCAAAAACTCGGGCCATTGTTTTTCGCTGAGCGGGAGATAAACCGGCCAGTCCCTTTTTCACTGGAAACATCTCTGAAATAAGTAAGTATACTCCTGAGAACATTAAGATGAGGACAACTGCGGCGGGTATTAAGCGAAACTCAAAACCAGAATTGATTTTAATTTCTTTTGTATCGTGATCTTCGTTCTCCCCTTCATCAAAAACATCCTTATTTTGGATTTTTTTAATTTCTAATTTCATTTTCTCCATCGGTGTCACAGAAAACTCTGGAACCGGTGGTGGTGGCTCCTCACTAACCTCTTTTTCTTCTGATTCAGGTCCTTCTTCTTGCGGTAATTCTGGTAACGGAGGCAAATCAACTTTTTCAGATGATTCGGCCTCAATCTCATCTTTTATCTTTATAAGATCTTCAGCTGTATTTTCTAAATTGTTTTTAGGAGTGTCGGGTACTTCTTGGGGCCCACTCGTTTCTTTTAAAGTATTTTGAAAGTTAGACTCGGGAGGTCCTACGACAATCTTTTTTTGCTCTGTTAGGATCGTTTCAATTGTAACCCATTTACTCATCCCACTTTTCCAAGTGAGCTGTCCTTGATGAAGATGTCCATTGCCGAGCATTTCACGAATTTCATTCGTGCTAAAGGGACCTATATGATGGCCATCATGAATGACAAACCAATCTTTACCGCTCAAATATACTCCTTCATACTATAATGCTATACTTTGATGCGATAACACACAACCAAATTACGGAGTTTTAACGTGGATTTTCGTGAGCAGCTTAAAGCAAGATACCAAGATAAACTTAAAGCTGATTTTGATAAAAATAATTTTGATATTTTATTAGCGACCAGCTCTAACGATGAAGGAGTGGTCAGAAATGGCGGAAGAAGAGGAGCGGCCCACGGTGCAAACGCTATTCTTTCTCAGTTTAAAAACCTCATTTCACCAGAATCAAAACAAAAGCTCCATCACTGTGAAGTCTTTGAGCAATGTGACTCATTTGAGTTATCACAACAACGTCAGGTGACTCTTTTTGAAACCTTATATAAAGATAAATACTATCCAACATTTCACCTTGGTGGTGGGCATGATCATGTCTATCCATTTGTAAAAAGCCTACAGCAAAGTATTGATCTAAAAAGGACACTTCATATTCTCAATATCGATGCACACCTCGATACAAGGCAAGATCAGCTTATTCATTCAGGTACACCTTTTAGGCAATTGGCCTCTGAACTTAAAGATCAATTAACAATTTCTCAATTTGGAATTCATCCTTATGCTAATACTAAAGCAAATTATGAAAAACTAAATTGCACCATGAACGTTTATCATAAAGATGAAACCAATATTGAGCTTTTTCAAAATGTTCTAAGAGAAAATAGTGATGATTGGTTTATCCTAAGCCTCGATACAGATGGTATTGATGCCATGACAATGGAGGCTGTTAGTGCTGTCAACCACGACGGTCTCAAGTCAGAACTGGTGACAAAAATGTTTGAATTCTATTTTCAGACCGTACCCAAAAATGAGTGGGCCATTGGAATTTATGAATATAACCCACTTTTTGATAATTTATCTTCAAAAGGCTCTCGCTATTTGGCCTCTCTCCTTTATAGAGGCATAACAATCTTTAATAGCTAAGCTTTCCCAATCATTTCAGGTGGTTTTAACGCCTCTAGACTTTATTTAAAGTGATAAAAATTTAGTCACCACTAGGTAAACATTTTAATGACATCGTGTTGAATCTCTTTGGGGTCTATAGTTATGAAAAGTTTATTCTAAGGAGACACGATGAAAACGATAAGAAACGCACTTTTTCTCGCATCAATAATGATCACGAGTTTTTCGATTCAAGCAGATGCTAAAGATGATTATCAATTTATTATTGATACTATTATTCTTGGTGATTCTCTAAAAAAGACAGATATCAACTGTGATGATTTTATTAACAACTTTAAAGAGTTTGCTCTCGCTTCTGAAAAAGTTCTCGAAATGCAAAAAACAGCAGGAGAACTTGAGCTCAAAGATATGAGAAATGAAGTACAAGCGAGAAGTTTGATAGATCTTAAGGGAGTCTTTCAAAACTTAGGTGAGAATATTGCTCCGAATTTGGCCAAGTGTGAACATAGACTGTTAGAGATCATTCCTTACGTAAATAAATGATTAGTTTATTGAATAAAAAACAAAAAAGCCTATCCGAAGGATAGGCTTTTTGAGAGACATTCGACGGAGTTTGAAAAAATCCTTTCTTCAAGACCCCAACACACACACATATATAGTTAGCAAAGTCCGTGCCAAAAATGAAAATTTTAAAAGCTCGTTTAAAGCTGTTTGAAGACTGTATAGATTTTCACGAGTCAAAAATATGGCTTACGCACAAAATCATACGTCATTTTCTTGGCGAATTGAGGAATTCAAACAAGGCCTGTCTGCCTTGAGATATTGCATCTTGTAAATCTTCACAGTGATAACAAGTCTTCACATGATAAAAAATTTTTTTTGAATCTTTTTGAATGATATCAACCCCGACCATCAAACCAGACTTTTGTGGCAACACACTAAGTCGACCTATCCTAAAGTCTTCATTTTCAATCGGAATAAAGTATTCTTTTTCTTCTATCATAAAATCCAATACATTAGTTCACACTTGATAACATGGATAGAATTCGTATACAAAATATTAAATTGGAGACTTTATTATGAAATTTATAACTTTTATATCAATACTTTTATCAACTACACTTTTTGCTGCTGAGTGCTTAACGGTCACCAATGGTGATGTTGAAGTCAAGTGGACAGCTTATAAGACTCCGGCAAAAGCAGGTGTCGGTGGAGCGCTTACTGGTTTTACTATTTCAAAATCAGATTCCGCAAAAACGATCAGAGAAATTATGAAATCTGCTTCCATTACGATTAAGGGAGACAGTGTAAACACCAAAAACAAAGCACGTGATAAAAAGATCGTAAAATTCTTTTTTCAAAATGCTAAAAACGGTGGTGATATCGCGGCTAAAGTAACAAAAATGACCAATAAAAAAATGGAGATGGATCTCACTTTTAACGGTGTAACAAAAACCATTCCAATGTCATATAACGTTGAAAATAATGTCCTAACTGCAAACGGATTTATGGACGTTCTCGACTTTTCAGCCTCTAAAAGCTTAAAGGCGATCAATAAAGCTTGTTATGCCCTCCATGAAGGTAAAACGTGGTCCGATGTTGCCCTTCAATTGGTGGCAAAATTTAAGCCTTGTTCTTAGATTTTTGACATCGCGCTCAGTACAAAATTTTACTGAAAAAAAGTCTAATATTTCTTGAAAAAAGTTTGAGTCTACAAACATTTTTTGCCTTAGTTTTAAATACTTATTAGACCAAGAAAGTTTAGTCATGTAAGATGAACTCAAATTAAATTTACACACTATTAAGGAGATAAAAATCCATGTCTGGCCATCTCAAACCTTGTCAATCGTCTATTTTTAAAAAGCAGGTGATGGGTATTACCGGTTTAATGCTTTGTGGTTTCTTAATCGTTCACCTTCTCGGAAATTTATTAATTTTCGTTGGTGCCGAAGCATTTAATACGTATGCTCACATGCTTATTACAAACCCTCTTCTCATTCCTGCGGAAATTGTGCTCGCGTTGATTTTTCTTTCGCATATTTTTATGGCGATTAAGCTTACCATAGAAAATAAAAAAGCACGCCCTGTTCCCTACTACTCGAGACAAGTATCAGGAAGAGGATCAACCTTTGCTTCATCGACCATGCCAGCGACGGGAATGATCACGCTTGTTTTTCTTATTCTTCACATTTGGCATATTAAATTTGGTCCCGTTTACACTGTCACTTATAGCGGTGTAGAGATGAGAGATCTGTATTTATTGCTAATAGAATATTTCTCGAACCCTATCTATGTCATTTGGTATGTCGTTGCTGTGATCGCGCTCGGTTTACACGTAAGCCATGGTTTTTGGAGTGCCTTTCAATCCATTGGTTTTCATCACAAAACATACACACCAAAATTACAAATTATCGCAAAAGCATATGCAATTTTAATAACAGTAGGTTTTGCCTCTCTACCTATTTATTGCTATCTCCAAGGAGGAAACTAAAATGTCTGATGTTAAAAAATTAGATGGAAAAGTACCTGAAGGTCCCGTTCAAGAAAAATGGGACAAGCATCGTTTTAATATGAAGCTTGTTAACCCTGCCAATAAAAGAAAGTTTAGTGTTATCGTTGTCGGAACAGGCTTAGCCGGTGCTTCAGCCTCTGCGACATTGGCCGAACTAGGTTACAATGTTCGTTCATTTTGTATTCAAGATTCACCAAGAAGAGCTCACTCTATTGCCGCCCAAGGTGGTGTGAATGCTGCTAAAAATTATCCAAATGATGGTGACTCTATTTGGAGACTATTTTATGACACTGTAAAAGGTGGAGATTATCGAGCACGAGAAGCTAACGTTTATCGACTCGCTCAAGTTTCAAATAATATTATCGACCAATGTGCCGCTCAAGGTGTTCCTTTTGCAAGAGAATATGGTGGAACTCTTTCAAACCGTTCTTTTGGTGGTGCTCAAGTATCACGGACATTCTATGCTCGTGGACAAACAGGACAACAACTTCTTTTGGGTGCTTACTCTTCCATGATGAAAGAAGTTTCTAAAGGAAAAATCAAATCACATACTCGTGAAGAGATGGTAGACCTGGTTGTTATCGATGGAAAAACCAGAGGTATAATCACTCGCGATATCGTTACGGGTGAATTTCATAAATACGCAGCCGATGCCGTTCTTCTTTGTACCGGTGGTTATGGAAATGTTTATTTCTTATCGACAAATGCGATGACTTCAAATGGTTCTGCTGCTTGGAAGGCTTATAAAAAAGGTGCTTACTTTGCGAACCCTTGTTATACCCAAATTCACCCGACATGTATTCCTGTCCATGGTGATGCTCAGTCGAAACTGACCCTTATGTCTGAATCCTTAAGAAACGATGGTCGTGTTTGGGTTCCTAAGGCCAAAGATGATAAAAGACATCCCAATGAAATACCTGAAGATGAAAGAGATTATTTTCTTGAAAGAAAATATCCTTCATTCGGTAACCTCGTCCCTCGAGACGTGGCTTCAAGAAATGCGAAGCAAGCAGTCGATGAAGGACGTGGAGTTGGTGCCACTGGTGTTGCTGTTTATCTCGATTTTAGAGATGCCATTCAAAGAGATGGAAAAGATGTTATTGCAGCAAAATATGGAAACCTCTTTGAAATGTATAACAGAATTACAGATGATGACCCCTACACTGTTCCCATGAGAATCTATCCTGCTGTTCACTACACCATGGGTGGTATCTGGGTTGATTATAACCTTATGACTGCAGTTCCAGGTTGTTTCGCTCTTGGTGAAGCAAACTTTTCAGATCACGGTGCTAACAGACTAG
>JAUHVL010000024.1 GCA_030425045.1 bacterium | reverse complement strand
CTGGTTATCCTATCCTAGCTGAAAACTCATACCAAAGTTTTTTAAATAATATTCCCCACCTCTTTAAAAACGGGGAACTCCTTTTAGAAACTCTTTCAGATATAGAATTTTATATCAATGAATCTAATGAAAGCGAGATAAAGAACAATATACAAAGAGCGATAAGCGTCCTTAAAAGAGTCACATTAACTGCTGCTGTTACAGCACCATCAGATCTCTGGTTATTGAGACAAATTTTTTCGACTTACCGTCAGTTAAATATTGAGTCATTTTTTAGTCTACAAAACCATTTCAATTGCGACGATTTGGCCTCATTTTTAAAAGTAGAAAGTGAAGTATTAAACTATGACCTCAATTTTCTAACTTCAAGAGGTTATTTAACAAAAGACAATGATCAATACTCAGTAAACAATAAAAAGATTTTTACTCAGTTTAATTCCCTAGATGAATTTACTCCGAGAAATATGATTTATCATATTGTGGAATATTTTGTTGGTAACTGTGATCAACCAGACTTAGTAGAAAACTTCTTTTCCTATAATAGTCTTGACGAACATCCTCACAACTGGATGGCCACATACGAGGATATCCAGATTGGCTTTAGAATACTTCCTCTCGTTTTAGCGACAAGATATTTAGAGGTTCAAGATAAGTTTAAAAAAGGTGTTGAGATAGGCTCCATTGCAATAAAGCTATCAAAAAGTATGAGAATTCTTCTATCAAAAGCGGGTGTTTTATCAGAAAACGATAGAACCATTTCTGAACTTGGTGAAAGAATTTTCACGAGAGGACCAGGTCCTTATGGGATTATTCATGCTTATCATGGTTATCTCAGTAATCACGACAAATTATTAAAAGGAAATACTGAAGATATTTGGGTCGCTCGTGGAGAGAATGTATCCGCTAGCCAAGATGCCAATAGTAAAAGTTTCAAACAAATAAACGACGCTCTCGACTCTTTTTGTGAAGAATACCGCTATCAATACACAACCTTTATTGAACATGCTGTTGGACAAGGAGAGGCAACAAGACAACGGTTCGAAAGAAGTGGTGAAGAAAGTATCCAATACTTTGGTGCTGATCTAGAAGACTCTGCCATTGAAAAAGCAAAAGAAAACCAAAAGGCAAACAAGCTCCCTGGAAATATGAAGTTTGTTCATAACGCCGATATTGGAAAACCTGAAATACTCATTCAAGGAATTTGTAAAACGCATAATGGCAATCTTGACTCTGCGGTCATGGTCGTTGGAAATGGTTTTCATGAAGTGAGAAATCAAGATAATGAGAAAATGGTCAAAGTGTTTAAAGGTTATGTCTCAGCAAACTTAATTTTAATTTTTACTGAAGAGTCTGGACTAACAAATGAAGACCTCTTGGCGACAGGGTGGAACACCTACCATGCTGGTTTTAGATACGTACATGATTTATCGGGACAAGGACTAAGGCCTGCTATTGATAATGAAGAAAAACCTGGTGCGAGATTTAGTTGGAAAAAATGTGCAGAGCTTGGTGGATATAAAATTCTAGAAAAGTTCACCACAAGAACAAGAAAAGTTTACCCACACCCTAAAAAAGACGGATACAACCCAGCTATTTCTGTAAATTATTTTTGTGTCCCAAGTTCGCTTTATGAAAAACTAATCTCTTAAGTGATCGTAGCTTTGTAAATTTAATACTCTTAGCCTGTCAAACGTCTCACCCTTAGTATTTGAGTCTTTGATCAGCTTAGAAATATCACGCATACATTTTTTAACCACTTCATTAATTTGATGATCAAGTTTTTCATTTGAAACGAATGTTTTATCAAAGAAAAGATCTTTCTCTTTTTTTCTAAAGTATAAATATTGTTTTGTAAGATCAAGCCTCGTCTCAAGGGATTTTCTTGTTAACTCATCATCAATACTTTTTCTCGATGCTGTTGCTTTTGAAAGTGGATTAAACACAAAATGCTCATCATCTTTGATCAAAATACCAAGGTTCATCATTGCTTCACACACCTCTTTTACTAACTCATACTCAAAATTAAGAGTCTCGGAGAAAAAATGAAAATGATCTGAATGATGATTCTTTTTATAGAGATCTAGTTCTGTACAGATAATAATATAAATTGATTCAGGCCTTCCATAAAAGACTTTTTTCAAGTTTATATGCTCGTTATATTTTTGTTCAATGAGATGTGATCTTTCATCACAATGTAACATAATTTCATTTAAAAATTCATAGAGAATGTGTTGGGTCACTTCAATTAATTCAAAAAGGGCAACGAGCTTTGGTTCAGACTCTCCTGTGATCCAGCGGTTAATCGTTTTTTCATGAACGCTAGAAATAACATGATTAAGCTCCTTACCACTCCAAGATGAGCTAAAGAAGTTAACAATTTCTGAAGTCGTTAATTCCCCTTCATAATTAAACACCTCATTTAAAATGGATTTTAAATCTATTTTTTGAAGTTGGCATAGTCTTACAAAATCAGACCAATACAAAGGTTTTTTTAAATTCTCCCAACGATTATAGCGGTTATCAGAAAAACCAAGTGCTTGGCTTAATTGATTTTGACTCTTGCTCCCTCTGACGATTTTCAATAATTCACTAAGTACATTGTCTAAGTCCATGATCTTCTCTGCAATAATTTGTGTCACTTAATTTTAAGCGAGAAAGAGATTTTACTCAATGACTCCATCATACTTTCAACAACTTAGCATGTTTTAAACATTAAATGATTTGAGTATATTGGCATTCAGTCGATACTATAAATATGGACGAATCTAAGTTTAAAAAAGGCCTTAGTAAAAACGAGTTCTGTGGCCTTTTAGATAAAATTCATGAATTAAATCAGACCATATCAATATGGCAAAATATTGATGATATAAAACGAAATGTTTTAGATGTTGAAATTATTAGTTTAAATTTTGAAAAGTCCATCCTTATTGTAAGACCAAAATCCACAGATGAAAATTTTGATCTTGATAGTGAAAAACCTCTTTATTTTCACGCAAAAACGAGAGATTTGACCTTTAAAAGTGAGCTTTACCAGCAAAAAGGAAATGCCCTTTTGATATTTCTGCCTAGTAACCACGAAACAATTTTCTCGGAACTGCGAAATGCTCAAAGATTTAATATGGAAGAAGCCGATAACCGAGAAATAGGAATGGAGGTAGAGGTTGGTCTTTCGGGCAGTGGTAAGTTTAAATACTATCGATACCGTATTATTGATATTTCAGAAACAGGTATTGGTATAGAGATTAAGTCACATCAAATGGGAAAACTGCAAATAGGTGGTCTCGCTGTAATTAAAAACCTCTCTGATATCAATGTGAGTATGCTTGAGTCTGAAGTTGTCCATATCACGAAATTTGACCAAGAAAAAAATGTCTACAAAGCCGGTCTTCAATTCAAAAAAAATTTACAACGAGATATCATCAAACAATTAATTGAATAATCTATCTAAAAAGTTATAATTTTTGAAAGGATACTTTTTGGATAAAATTCAATTTTTAGCACTTAAAAACAGACTCAAAAAAGATAAAGTATTAACTTTCAATATTGCCTCTGACTCTATGTCCCCCCTTATAAAAATAAATGACTTGATTACAGTAAAACAAACAGAACATTTAAAATTATTTGATATTATCGTCTTTTACGAATTTGATCATTTAACTTGTCATTTTGTCGTCAATCTTAAGAATTCAATTCAAACATCAAGTTTTAAAAACCCAGAAAGTAATGATTATCCTATTAAAAAAGAATTTTATTTGGGGAAAGTCACAAACTTCAAAATGGGCACCTTTAATAAATTATATTTTTTAATTAAGAGGTTTTTTTCTCATTAAGAAACTTTCTGATTGAGAACATATGAAGACCGATAAATGTTAATGATATTCCATTAAAAATATGCCAAAACACATGTCCATGAAGAACATGATTATTTGGATTACAATAAATACGATTTAAATCGATCATAGCACAAGACTGTGCCAAGACTAAAAAGAAAAAACCAAAATAAAAATACTTATAATGTCTAAAACTTTGCTCTTTGATGCCATTAAAAATCTCAAGAAACATGGTTGCAAAAACATTAAGTGCCACTGTCCATTGAATCGGTATTTCCATATATTCAAAAGACATAAATAAGACCATATTTAAAAAAGCAAAAAACCAAAATTGACTATAAATATTTGTACCAAGGGCCTTCGTTCTATTGGTATTAAAGGCCAAAATAATACTTGTCATTAAATACATTCCGACAAAATCAAAGAATTGAGAGAAGGCATTATTACTGGCGTGATAAAGAGCAGAGAATAGGCCTACAAAAAATAAGGTGACTGCATAAAAGCGAATAAAAGAATCATTAATTTTCTTGTAAAGATAAAAAAAAGCAATGAGAAATATCAAATTAGACCAAGTATTAGCAGGCTCATCAAAAACAGAGCAATGAGAAGGCTCACACCAATCAATATTTGGTGGCCCATAGCTTTGCTGTGCTTCATACCAAGGACAACCTTTCTCTATAGAATATGAATTAGTTTGTTTGTAAGGATCCATTACCACTCAAAATATCTCTTAGTGCTATATTCTCTATTAAAACGTCTTCAATGTCCAAATTCAATTTTTGATAACTGACGTTTATCCAATTTTCCATCAATTTTTGCTGTTCTAACTCAGATATCCCTAAGCAGGGATGAAAAGAAAGATTCAGTTGTATTTGCTCATGAAATTCTAACATTAAACAACTGATGGGCATTAAACGTGAACTTGGTATGGCCACAACAAGATGGTCACGGAAATCTCCTTCTATATAATTATTTGGCCACGACCCAATATTAGTAAAAAGTCCATGAGCAATATTTTTATGTTTCTTTAATATTTTAATAAGAGTTTTTTCGGATAATTTACTTTGAATAAGTAGACTAACAAAGCCTCCCCAGTGTAAGCCTTGTTTTAAAAAGCTCTTCAATTTGTCTTGAATTCTTCTCTCGTTATACTCATTACCAGATATCCATATTTGACAGACAACACTTAAATTTCTTTTCTCAACTTTTTCACCAACAAACCCTCTTATATTGATTGGAACAACCCATTTTCGTTTATCGATATTAAGCAGTTCCCCACTTAAAGAGTGATCAATAGCATCCAAAAAAAAGGACGTAACAGATACTTTATTCTCTTTACAGTATTGGTGAATTTTAGCTGTCACATCTTTAGAAAAAAAATAAAGTGAGCTTGTCTTAGGTGGGCCAACAACATCCCAGTTGTAATTTTTATTCCATGTGGGTTTATCACCAGAGGCCCATTTCATATATTTGAAAAAAAGATAAAGTAACTTAGGCCACAATGGTCTAATGGGGTTTTTCATTTCAGGGACATGTGTCACTTTTACAGACTTTTCCAGTTCACTAACCAGAACCCCAACTCCATCTACATCACGATGCTCGTATAAACTCCACTCATCGGTTTTATTTCCATTTCTTTTTCCAATAAGGATACGTGTTTCCTCGCCAAGCTTTTTAAAAGCATTAAAGCGATCACCAAGTTTATCTAAATTGATCATGAATTCTCCGCTACGCATCATGCCATAAGCTAAGTTTCCTCGTCAAAACAAATCTACGAAGGTATAAATTTACTATGAGTGATCTTGTTCAAAATCATGAATGTGAATGGTCTGGTCTCAAATTCAAGGCCGTTGAGGCCATTGGTGAGTCGATAGATATTCATCATCTAAAACTTAACTTAACAGATCAATCCATATCGATTCATACAAGGAAACATTGTACTTTTGACGGGGTCGGGGCGCTGGCCGATATTCTTAGGAAAAATCAATTCCAGATCAAAAGATTACCTCTTCAAATTATTGGTCGCGATCCAGGGCCATGGGAGCGAATAAAACTCATGTTCCGCTTTTTTTCTCACGCGGGAAAAATGAATGATGTTTGGAAAGACGATATTAACTTTCAAAATATAGGAGCAAATAAAGAATGTGCCTATGCTTACTTCACAAAAGAACAAAGCTCACATCTAGCAGAAACCAAAAAAACAAATTTTTCTAGTTTTCTCATAACGCAAATCGATCAAGCTTGTCTTCCCTATTTAACTAAAAATAATCATGGAAGAAAATGGATCCTTCCCATCAATATGCGTACGAAAAAAGACAAACTTGATTTTGGCAATTTTACCTCTTCATTTGTTCTTCATACGGGAAACGATATTCATGAGGGTCAGCTTCAAGATGAAATAAATAACGCTATCAGAGAAAATCTTCACTGGGGCTCATGGCAATACACCCTTTTACCAAAGTATATTCCTAAAAAACTTCTCTTTTACTTAGCTTCTAAAACTAAGAATCAAGCTTTTGGTTTTTTAAGTAACCTGGGTCTATGGCCTAATAAAAATATCACTCACCAAAACCAAAGTGAAATCGATCAGTTTTTATGGATTCCTATTTCACTAGCTACAGCAGTTGTCCCGGTAGCTGCCGGTGTTCTAAACTGGAATGGACATACTATTCTTTCACTACGTTTACATTCATCCTTAAACGTTGATTGTGAAACAACTTTTAAAATCATGAAAAATTGGGTTAAAAATATTTACACCAATACTAAAATGAGCGGAGACTTACCTCACGTTACGCTTCAGGACTTACCCTCATGAGTAGTAAACTACCTTCACAAATAGAAATTGAAATCAATACCAACTGTAATCGTTCTTGTGAGTACTGCCCAAATTCAATCTCTAAGAGAGTTGAAACGGGAGATATGGATCCTGAACTTTTTAAAAAAATCATCGATGAGCTTTCTGAACATAACTATACAGGCAAACTCAGTTATATGTTTTACAATGAGCCCTTATTATCGAAAAACTATTATCAGTTTTCGGAATATGCGAGAGAAAAACTTCCTTTGGCAACCTTTGTTCTCTATTCAAATGGAAGCAAAATTAATAACCTTGAAACATTTAATCGTATCAATCGCTCTATTGACCAATTTATTATCACAAAACATCATCAAGAAAAGAAATATCCTTTTGAAGATGTTTATTTAGATCTATCACCAGAGCAAAAAGCAAAAGTTAATTTTAGAAGATATGATGAGATCGATCTTTTCAATCGGGGTGGAATCTTACCCATTAAAGATAATATTCATTTTAACAATCGTTTACCTTGTCACGTCCCTAGTTACGTCATGACGATTTCAGTTGAAGGAAATGTCATAAGCTGTTTTGAAGATTATCATCAAGAGTTAACCTTTGGTAATCTAAAGGAACACTCTCTTAGTGAAGTTTGGAATAGCGATCAATACACTCATTTTCGAAATGATCTCACGAAAGGCCATCGTCATAAATACTCAAATTGCTCAAAATGCAACCGCACTGATTTACCAGACACTCAAAAGGTCATTAAACCCAACAAACACTTTCTCGATGAAAAGGAAGTAACGGTCTTAACTGAACTTTTGACAAGTAAAAAACTCTATCGTTATCAAAAAGAAAAAAGTCACTGTGAAACGTTTGAGAATAATTTTTCAGAAAAATTTGGTTTTCATGGTTCCGTATTAATCAATAGTGGAACAAATGCTCTCATTGCTGCGCTCATGGCCTTAGAAATTGGGCCAGGCGATGAAGTCATCATTCCAAGTTATACTTATATCGCAACAGCCGCCGCGATTCTCAACCGTGGTGCCATACCAGTTATCGCTAATATCGATGAAACCTTAACGATTAACGTAAAAGAAAGTGAAAATCTTATTACAGAAAAAACAAAAGCAATCATTGCCGTTCATATGGATGGCCTACCGTGCTCAATGGATGATCTCGTTTCCTTAAAAGAGAAATACAGTCTTAAACTTATCGAAGATACTGCTCAAGCAATCGGAGGAAAATACAAAGGTCAGTATTTAGGATCTTTTGGAGATATTGGTTGTTACTCTTTAAATGTTGATAAAAATATCACCACTGGCGAAGGCGGGATTGTGGCCACAAAATGCCCTATTCTCTACGAAAGACTTCTCTGCTGTACTGATCATGGATATTCATTCAATCAACTTCATCACGATAAGTTTCACCATATCACTCCATTTTTAGGACACTCAATGCGTGTTTCTGAAATTACAGGTGCCCTGGCCAACGTTCAGCTTGGAAAACTCGACATGATCATGAATTGTTATCGTGAGAGAAAAGAAATCTTTTTACATGAGTTAGAGGAAATCATGATACCACGCGGACATGATCAAAATGGCGAATGCCATCATGCTCTTCATTTTTCATTAGATAACCCAAAACTTGCTGCCTTTATCAGTAAAAAAATGATGGCCTACTCATTTGAATGCTTGCCTGTTTCCATGAGACCAGCACATGCCGTTTGGAAGTGGGGAGATTTTCTTGGCACTCGTGCTTCCTATAGTGAAAAGACTAACCCTTTAAAGAATGTTTCAACTAAAAAATATCATAAGATTAACTTTTTAAGCTCTTATCAAATTTTAAACTCAACACTGAAACTCGATATAGACCCAACTCTATCTCTTGAGCAGACGAGACTAATGGCCATTAAAATTAAGGGAATTTTAAAAGAGTTTATTTATAGATATAATAATCTACAGCATAGAGTTTAGAAGACTCTCGCTTATCATAGGCGACAATATCAACACATAAAAATTCATATGTTTCAGGAATCATATTTACGCCAGGTCTGATTCTGACAAAATTTTCTAACGATGCCTTTATAGGCTCAATAATGATTTGTGTATCCTGCAGGTCTTTATCCCATATTTCGTGAATATCTTTGCAGCCTTCAAAAGTAGGACTCATAAAGATAAAAAGATCATTCTCGCCATGGCCTAAAATAACTGATGGCCCACAGATATAAGTCTCCCTTGGAAACTCAACAATGGTGTCCACACTAAAACGACCTTCTTCTGCTCTTGTGGTAATATGCATACCGTAGATCATAAAAAGTAATATCAATATCTTCTTAAGCAAAACTTATCCTATTAAAAAGCAAATTCCGGTGGATATAACATTTTTTCAAGCTTTCTTGCAATCACTTTTGCTCCTTGATAGACCTTTTGGCAATTGCGTTGTAAAAATGCCATGGAGTGGAAGTACTGGAAATGACAAATATCAATAAAGAAGATGTTTTTTATATGAAGAAGACCTTAGAACTTGCTTCTAAAGGGCAAGGTCTTGTTTCTCCAAATCCACTGGTGGGAGCTGTTCTTGTCAAAGATGGCGTCATCATATCAGAGGGTTACCACCAAAAATATGGTGGAGCTCATGCTGAAGCACATGCTTTAAATAACTTAGACAACGATAAACTAGCAAAAGGGGCCACACTTTATTGTAACCTTGAGCCTTGTTGTCATACCAATAAACAAACACCTCCTTGTGCTCAAAGAATTATCAAAGCTGAAATTAAAAAAATTGTGATCGCTAACTACGATCCCAACCCTATGGTTTCAGGTAAGGCCATAAAGATGCTGCGCGAGTCTGGAATAGAAGTGGTGACTGGTGTTTGCGAACAAGAAGGGCTTGAACTTAATCGTATCTTTTTTAAAAATATGCAAAGGGGCCTCCCTTTTATCCATATCAAAGTGGCCCAAACCCTTGATGGAAAAATGGCGAGTCTAGAAAATGACTCCAAATGGATCAGCGACCAAGATGCCAGAAAACAAGTCCATCTTTTAAGACAAAACTACGATGCTGTTGCTATAGGAAGAAATACTCAGCTTGCCGATAACCCCAAACTCACTGTTCGCCTAAAAGAAATAAGTTCGCCTTATCGTATTGTTTTTGGAGATATTAATAAGATGAATCACCGTGGACATCTGTTTACGGATCAGTTCAAAGAAAAAACAATTGTGCTGACGAAAACAAAACCTGTAAGTGAACAAACAAATGTAAAATGGATCGATATCAATGGCCTATCTCTCGAAGAAGTCTTTAAAGCACTCTATAGAGACTTTAAGATTACATCGATTTTAGTAGAAGGTGGACCAACTTTATTAACATCAATAATTGATCAAAACCTCTTTGACTTAATGACCGTCTATATAAATCCAATTCTTCTTGGTAACGGTCATGCCCTCTATAAAAATGAAGATAACCATATGATTAAAGATGCCCTCTCGTTTGGAGAAACACGGTGGTCAGTTTTAAATAATCAAGCAGTATTGGAGATACATAATGTTCACAGGTCTCATTAAAGAAATAGGTACTGTAAAAAATATCACGACCAATAAAGAAGGAAGACTCTTTGAATATGAGTCTCATGACTTATTAGCTGATATGGAAATTGATGACTCTGTCTCTATAAACGGTGCTTGCCAGACTGTGATAAAGAAAAGTGAGAAGACTTTCTTTGCTCAAGCAGTAGAAAGCACTCTCGATAAAACAAATTTGTCTGAACTTAAAAGTGGCGACCCTGTAAATATGGAATTGGCCTTAAGGTTATCTGATCGACTAGGCGGACATTTGGTTCAAGGCCATGTCAACGGCACAGGGACGATCACCAAAATCATTAACCAGGGGAAGAACTACCTTCTAAGCGTTCAGTATCCAGAGAGTCTTTCAGCATATTTTATTGAGGAAGGCTCTGTTGCCTTAGAAGGAATTAGTCTAACGATCGCAAATCTAAGTCAAAACGAGCTAACGGTCTCAGTTATTCCCCATACTTGGGATAGCACGACCCTAAAATGGGCAAAAGTAGGTAAAAAAGTAAATATAGAAGTAGATTTAGTAGCTAAATACATCGAACGCATGTTATTAATGGGACGCAAAAAAGCTAATAATAAAGAAGATTTGGATATCAACTGGATCAAATCGAAAGGTTTTAATTAATGTCTGATCAAAATACAGAAGCCGTAAAATTTCATTCAATCGCTGAGGCCATAGACGACCTAAAGGCCGGCAAAATGGTCATTATTTTAGATGATGAAGATCGTGAAAATGAAGGCGATTTAATGATGGCGGCAGATCTTATCACTGCTGAAGACATTCACTTTATGGCCAAATACGGGCGAGGACTGATCTGTACTCCCCTCACTCAAACCAGGGCCGAACAGCTCAATCTTCCTATGATGGTCGATCAAAATAATTCTTCTCATCATACAGCTTTTACCATTTCAGTAGATGCGGCATCAGGTGGAACAGGGATCTCTGCGGAAGACCGTGCACTAACAGTCAAGCTTCTTGCAAGCCAAGGTGTTACCGCAGATGATTTTATGAGACCAGGACATATCTTTCCTTTGATTGCAAAATCTGGTGGAGTACTAGAAAGACCAGGCCATACTGAAGCTGCCGTTGACCTCTCTATTCTTGCAGGGAGATCACCAGTCGGCGTGATCTGTGAAATATTAGACGATGATGGAACCATGGCCAGAAGAGATCGACTCTTTCAAATGGCAAATGAGTGGGATCTAAAAATCATCACGATTAAAGATTTAATTCAATATAAAAAAGATCATATTGTTCGCACCAAACTTCCGACGAAGTTTGGAGAATTTGAAATTCAATTATTTGATAATGACGGACAAGAAAATCTAGCACTCGTAAAAGAAAGTAAAGAAGATAAAACTCCTCTTATTAGAGTGCATAGTGAATGTCTTACCGGTGATATTTTTGGCTCCCTTCGCTGTGACTGTGGAAACCAACTCGAGGAATCACTGAAACTTATTAGTGACTACGGCAAAGGTGCTGTTATTTATTTAAGACAAGAAGGTAGAGGAATAGGTCTTGCGAACAAACTAAAAGCTTACCAATGGCAAGACAAAGGTCTTGATACGATTGAGGCCAATCACCAACTCGGGCTTGAGTCAGACCTAAGAAGTTATGAAAAAGCGGCTAAGATCCTCAATACTCTCGACTGGAAAAGTATCAGGCTAATTACAAACAACCCTAATAAAATTCAACAATTAGATAAACTCGGTATCGAGATATGTGAAAGAGTTCCACTCCAAATTAGGCCAAACGCTGTTAACTTTAACTACTTATTGGCCAAACAAGAAAAAATGGGGCATTTTTTAGAACTACGCAGCTTAAAGGAAGGACCAGATGCAAATTATTGAAGGTAAATTAAACGCAAAAGGCAGAAGATTTGGAATCGTCGCTGGGCGATTTAATGATTTTATTACTTCAAAATTAGTTGAAGGTGCTCTTGATTGTATTAAAAGACATGACGGAGAAGAGTCTGACATTACCCTAACATGGGTACCTGGAAGTTATGAAATTCCTATGACTGCATTAGAGATGGCCGAAACAAAAAACTTTGATGCCATTATTACACTTGGAGCTGTCATTAGAGGAAATACCTCACACTACGACCTCGTTGCTTCTGAAGTAGCTAAAGGTGTGGCCACTGCTTCTATGCAAACAAGAGTTCCTATTATTTTTGGTGTTCTTACTACGGACACAATTGAGCAGGCCATTGAAAGGGCAGGTACAAAAGCCGGGAATAAAGGCTGGGAGTCAGCATTAGGCGCCATCGAAATGGCCGCTGTGGTTGATAGATTAAGAAATAATAATTAGAAAAAAATATTTTAAAGACCTCGTGTCTTTGTTGAAAACGTTAAAAAAGTTGAAGTTGTTTTATGTTGAAGTTGTTGTTTTCTATCCTAATAGGATTTTCCTATTCTAATGATCCTAATTTAAAATTCTCTAATGCGTGTGAGCGTGGACAAAAAATCACCATCTCCGCTGTGGGTGATCTCCTACTCCATGGACCATTGCAAGCACAGGCATTTGAAAAGAGATCGGGATTTATGTCTCTGTGGGAGCAGGCCATCCCCTATTTCAAAGAAGCAGATATCGCCTACGCCAACTTAGAGGGAACCGTTGCTAGAAATTTGCAATGTAATGGTAAGCTCGCTAGTAGCGAACGAAATTATGTAGGTGCTGATTGCAGGGAAAAATACACTTCTGTTTATACCAGCTATCCCATGTTTAATTATCATCCTCAGCTCATTGATGATCTTATCGATAGTGATATTGATATCGTCTCTACGGCCAATAATCATTCTATCGATCGTTACTCTAAAGGAATTGATCTCACCATAGAGGCCCTTGAAGATGCAAGACTCCCCTTTTTTGGAACAAGAGAGAGAGAAAACCAATCACGGCCTTTTTATACTTTTACAGAATCAAAAGGAATCAAAATAGCTTGGATTGCCTGTACCTATGAAACAAATGGCTTTAAAGACAAGTATAATCAAGTCCTCTATTGTTTCAGAGATAATTCTGTTGAAAACCTTGTCACCTCTTTAAAGGGACATGCCGATGCTATTATCGTAACACCTCATTGGGGTAACGAATATAAAACAAGTCCAAATCAAAGACAGAAACGTTACGCAAAGAAATGGCTTGATGCAGGAGCGACGGCCATTATTGGTTCACACCCTCATGTACTCCAGCCTTGGGAAAAATACGTCACCAAAGATGGAAGAGAAACTATGGTGATTTACTCTCTTGGAAATTTTGTGAGTAGCCAAAGTGGTTTTGAAAAAAGAGCGACCATCATTTTCTTTTTAGGCCTTACTAAAAGAAACGGAAAAACATGGATTAATGGCGTACGATACGTGCCAGCCTATATGAGAAACTGGACAGATGAACATTTTTTAAGAGTCGATGGTCTTATGGATCTTAACGATACTAAAGATAGAGTTCTCAGCTATATTGGAAATATGCTGGGGTACGAACGACGACTGACGAGAGGTCAACGTGTTCGTACCAATTATGAATGTTATTAGGTTCTTTTAAGAAATTTATCTATTGAAAAAGCCCCAGGTCCCAACAGCCCAATGGCGGCATAACCAAAAAGAAATGCTAACGCTAATTCCTTTTTTGCAAAAGGTGCTCCTGCTTTAACAATAAAAGCAGCAACTAACATCGTGATAACCAGAGGAATGACTGTAAACCTTGTGAAAACACCTAGAGTAATAAGACCGGCACAAAGCACTTCTGCAAAGATGGCCAATCCTAAAGAGAGTGAGCTTCCCAAACCTAAGGGATCAGGAAAAACGTCTTTTTTTTCAGAGAAACTTAAAAGTTTCGGCATTCCATGAGCGAAAAGCATGGAGAGACCAAAAAATAATCGTAACAGAAGTTTTGCAATGTCTTCTTGCATAGCTTTCATAGATTCCTTCCTATGTTTAAATTTATCTTATTTTAACAACTGACCTTTAGAATAGGCCAGCTCTATTGGAAGACCATGAGTATTATAATTATTGGCCATAACGTGCCCGTATGCTCCTACATCACAAACGGCCAAATAATCATCTTGTCTTAGATGTCCCATCAATCGATCTTTACCCAGTACATCTGATGACTCACAAATTGGTCCTACAATATCGTAAAGTTTTTCATCAGAAGCATGAGAAGAATCAAATTTGAGAGGAATTATGCGATGATAGGCTTGGTAAAGACAAGGTCTCATCAAATGATGCATTCCCGTATCGACAATCGCAAAGTTTTTGAAGCGATTTTCTTTTATATATTGAATCTTTGTGATGAGAGCACCAAATCTAGCAACGAGAATTCTCCCCGGCTCGAGAATAATACGACCGTTAAAATCTTTTAAAAGACTTTTTAACATTTCACCATAAAGTTGAATATTTGCTAAATCAGACTCCGTTGAGTCTTTATAATCAATACCAAGACCTCCCCCGAGATCGAGAGTTTCTAGTTTATGGCCTTGCGAAATCAGTTCGTCCCATAAACTAAGAAGTCTCTTTGTTGCGTCCTCAAGTGGTTTGATATCTCTTAATTGAGAACCAATATGCATGGTAAGACCAGAGAGGTGTACATTCTTATTATTTTTTAAGATCTCAACAAGGTTAGAGATCTCAAGAAAATCCATTCCAAATTTATTTTCACGAAACCCAGTGGTGATATAAGGGTGAGTTTTCGCATCGACATCGGGATTCATTCTAAAAGCTACATTTATTGGTTTATTAAGCTTACGAGAGAGAAAGCAGATTCTTTCCAACTCTTGAACCGACTCAACATTGATTTGTTTTACCCCTTCATTGATGGCCAATTCTATTTCATTAACTGTTTTTCCCACTCCAGAAAAAACAATATCTGACGCTTTAAAACCAGCTTCGAGTCCTTGCTTTAACTCCCCTCCAGAAACCACATCAAGACCAACACCTTGAGACTTAATTGACTGAAGAACGTGCTTATTACAATTTGCCTTGAGAGCATAATGTATTTCAGTATTCGGAGGTACGACGTTTTTAAACTCTGAAATTCTTTGATCAAGACCATCGATATCATAGACATAGACCGGACAATTACCGAGATCATAACACTCAATTAAGTCTACGATATTATCTGACTGCTCTAAAATAAATCGATCATTTAATTTTTGAAAACCCATTAGTCCTGATCCAATCCAAAACTTTGATGTAATGAAGTTGCCGCATCTTGAAGTTTTTCTCTTCCAATCACAGCTGAAATACTAATATCAGAAGTTGTAACAAGATGAATGGGTATTTTATGCTCGTGAATCGACTGAAAGAATTTAGCCGCTACACCGGGGTGATTTCTCATCCCAACACCAACCACGGCAATTTTAGCAACATCTTTATCGTAAGCAACATCAACTTCATTACCTAAAACGTTTTTACAAATATCAAGTGTACGGTGAAGGTCTTCTTCCGTAATGGAAAAAGAAAGCCTTTGGAATTCATTCGCTTGACCTTGTCCAATGATATCAATCATCACCTCTCCCTCAGCGAGGGCCGTAAAGATGGTTGAAAGAACTTCGGTCCCTAAGGGAAGGTTTAATAATCTAATAATAACAGTAGAGGCGTCATGGGTGACGGCCGTGACAACAGGGTTTTCTAATCTATCTTCTTCTCTCATAATCCAGGTTCCTTCTCTCGTTTCAAATGTCGATCTTACGTGTAATTTTACTTTATATTTTGCGGCCAACTCTACACAACGGTGATGGAGTACTCTCGAACCGAGAGAGGCCATTTCCATCATTTCTGAAAATGATAACTCAGTTAACTCACTTGCCTTTTTGACAAGTCTTGGATCGGCCGAACAAACAGCTGGTACATCTGTGTAGATCTCACATGTATCAAGCTCCATTGCGGCCGCAATAGCGACGGCAGAAGTATCTGATCCCCCTCTTCCAAGAGTCGTGATCATCTGCTCTTCAGACATTCCTTGAAAACCAGCGATGATAGGAATGATACCTTCATCTACTAAACCTCTTAGCTTATCTGTTTTAATACTATGAATTTTAGCTTTTGAATGAAGTGAGTCAGTTAAAATACCCAACTGATACGCCAACATTGGTCTGGCCTTAACCCCTCTTTTTTCTAGAGCAATACTTAAAAGAGATATTGAAACTTGCTCTCCTGAGGCCAAAAGCATGTCATAAGCAGGTCCTCGGTAGCGTGGGTTGATGTCATTAGCAAGGTTCACAAGTCTATTGGTTTCCCCTGACATTGCAGAGGCCACAACCACTGGCCTTTGACCATTATGATAATCACTTACCAAACGATCTGCCACGGCTTCAATTCTTTCAATTGAGCCCACGGAAGTACCACCAAATTTTTTAACCATTATCTGATATTCGCTCATATTCTTTCCATTTTAAAAATTGGCCCACCATAGCAAAAAATAGACGGGTTGGTAAAACATGAATATTATACTTTGTAAAAATAGTGAGGCAAATGAAATGGACGTTAGTGTATTTGATATTTTTAAAGTCGGCATTGGCCCTTCAAGCTCTCATACAATGGGCCCGATGCAAGCGGCATCTCGCTTTGTAGGCTTTCATAACGATCAAAAAATCTTAGAACAAATTACGTCAATAAAGATTGAATTATTCGGCTCTCTTGCACAAACGGGAAAAGGACACAGCACAGATAGAGCACTCTGCTGGGGATTACTCGGTCATAAAGCAGCTTCCATTCCTTTAAAAAAGGCCGAATCCCAATGGCAATCAGTCATTGATAAATCTCTGATCAAGTTAAATGGAAAACACGAAATAAAGATTGATTTAAATAAAGATATTATCTTCAATAAGTCTCTTAAAAATTTGCCACACCCCAACACTCTAACCCTGAAAAGTTTTCATGGTCCAAAAGAACTCCATAGCGAAACTTATATTTCTATTGGTGGTGGCCATATTTTAAAAGAGGGAGAGAAGCTCAAAACGAGAGAGAAAAAAGTTACATATCCTTTTAAAAATGGCAAAGAACTACTCGAGATCTGCCTTTCAAAAAAAATGTCGATCGCAGAAGTTGTTTGGGAAAATGAAAAATGTTTTAGGGCCGAAGCTGAAACAAAAAAGCACCTCAATGACGTTTGGAAAATCATGCAAAAATGTATTGATCGAGGTTGCCATAGTTCAGGTTTTTTACCAGGTCCTCTTTATGTTCCCAAAAGAGCGCCCCAAATATATCAAAGGCTTATTCAAGGCAGAACTAAAATGAACGAGCCCATTGATCCATTAAAGCTTCTCGACTGGGTAAATCTTTACGCTCTTTCTGTTAATGAAGAAAACGCAAGTGGCGGACAAGTGGTGACAGCACCGACAAATGGTGCCGCTGGTATTATCCCCGCAGTTCTTCATTACGGGCTGGCCACACAAACGAAAAAAAGAAAAAAAATCGTCCGTGAATTTCTGATGACGGCGTCGGCGATTGCTAGCCTCTATCAAAAAAATGCCTCTATTTCGGGAGCGGAAGTGGGATGCCAAGGTGAAGTTGGTGTTGCCTGCTCTATGGCCGCGGGAGCTTTAACTGCAATCTTGGGGGGATGTCCTGAACAAGTCGAAAATGCTGCTGAAATTGCGATGGAGCATAACCTAGGACTGACATGTGATCCAGTTGGTGGACTCGTTCAGATTCCCTGTATCGAAAGAAATGCTATGGGTGCCGTCAAAGCGATCAATGCTAGCCGACTGGCCCTCCAAGGTGACGGCAAACATCATATATCTCTCGATAAAGTCATCGCGACCATGAAGCAAACAGGGCTAGATATGCAAGAGAGCTATAAAGAAACCTCTCGAGGTGGTCTTGCTGTAAATATTATCGAATGCTAAACAAAAGCTAACATAATAATATCGTCATTTCAGACACTTAAACTTCTTACATCTTTTCTTATACATTGCGCATATGCGTTAATCACGATACATAAGCTCATCTTAAAAAATCATTTGGGAGATACTCATGAAACTCATTTCAGTCTTGATGCTTTTATTATCGTTAAATGCTTTTGGTGTCGTTACTAAGAATTGTCCACAAACGATTGAAGTAATGTTGGCCTCACCCAGCGTTGAAAAGTGGTATGCGATAGATGCTTATGAAAACTTCTTTAAAAGAGAGTCTTTAATTGGTGGTGAATTTTTTCTTCAAAGGGCCGCTAATGCCGAATGTACCTATCTTGATAATGATGACACTAATTATATTTCAAGTGTTACTTTAGTTGGAAGCACCAGACTCAATAGTAAAAACCCTGCGACGGCCGTGATTCGTTACAGTCTTCCTATTAGAGGAAAAACATCGAACGCCATTGGAAGTGGGATTACTTATGTAAGGCTTTATGAAATTACACGAACTGGTCTTGTTAGCGAAGACTTTGGAAAGATGTATTATCGCGGTGAATACTGTAGTTGGGGTGATTGTATTACAGACCATATCTACTTAGGTAGCTTTGATGAAGTGGTAGTTGAGTAATGAAAATATTTAACTTCTTATTAAATTTATTTTTGGCCATCAAAATCTCAACGGCACAACAGCTGGCGATAGATTTTGATCAATTTGTACCCGTGACCGTCCCTGCCGTGGATCGAGTTTATAGCGGAATTCTCTGTGAAAAAGAAGGTGACTTCTTTGATATAAAGCAAAATGAAAAAGAATGTCGTGATGCAATCGTTTTTGGTCATTCACTTTGTTATGAGGGACTATCCTCTGAAATCGTGAGTCTTATTAATAACGATTTTTATCACTTTGACGGCTTCGCTTATTATTCTTCAGCTCGAGCTTTTAATGATGTCACAATTTTGTTTCAACTCAACGTAAGAAGATCTTTTAAAGAGGTCCTTTTGCCTGAATGTCGATTCTATTTGGATAATCTATGAAAAAATCATACTCGTTATTACTTTCAGTTCTCTTACTTTCTCTTTTTATTGCCAAAGTTCATGCAGCAGCTCAAGTTGTAACTGTATTTGACTATGCTACGGCCGAATCAGAAATGAAGAGTTTTTTAGGAAATAAAGCAGATGGCTCACTTCTTGTTTTTGATATTGATGACACTTTAGTACATATACCAAACTGTCTCCCAGCAGAAGGAAAAAACATTCCATCTTTTAAAAGATGGAAAGTTATTATTAACGATTGTCCTTATTTCGTAACAGAACAAAGAGTTGTTGATATTATCAAGAACTACCAAGGTGCAGGCTTTGATACCATGGCCCTAACAGCGAGAGGTCCAGAGTTCATTGAGAAATCTCATGAACAACTAGCAGGTCTTGGAATTAGCTTTTATGGTTTTCCTTTTACAAAAACTGATAACTTTCGAACTAAAGTGACATCTAAAAAATACTTAGAATTTGATAATGCTCTCGCTCACGCGAGTGGCACTTCAAAAGGAAAGGCCCTTACAAGATTTCAATATGAGTGGTTTAATAAACCATACAAAAGAATTGTTTTTGTCGATGATAATATTAAAAATATAAAGTCTGTGAACAACTCATTTAAAAATGACTCACAAACTGACGTTTTAATCATTCACTATCGCAAATACGATGATTAGACTCGCTAGATATTTCGTTAACAATTCTTTTCTCGTCAATCTTATTACGGCACTCATTATTGCCGTAGGAACTCTTTCATTATTCTCTGTAAAAAAAGGTCTCGCCCCTCCTTGGGAAAGAAAACAAATTCTAATCAGGGCCAATATTGATGGCGCCAGTCCTTCTCAAGTAGAAGAGTTTCTCACTTTTCCAATTGAACAAAATATTAGAGACCTTAGTGGAATTAAAAGAATTACCTCAGATTCTGGACAAGGTTGGGCAAGAATCTATGTTCATCTTGAAGATGGTCTCACTGATATAAGAGGACTTGAACAAGAAATTAAAGATAAGATTACGATCTTAAGAGCTGATCTTCCAAAATCAGTTGAAGATGTCGTTGTCAGATATAGAAAAGATTCTGATAAGTGGTTTAGTAGCTACTCCATTTTAGGTTTCAACGAAAATGATGACTCTCATCAAAACTGGCTAATTGATCTGAAACAAAGATTGAGAAGAATCAATGGCCTAAATCGAATTTATACCTCAAATAATACAAAACAAATTTTTGTTAAGTTAGATAATAAAAAATTATCCCGCTATCAAATTTCAATCACTGATGTTCAATCAAAAATCAGAGAAGCATTTTCAATCTATCCCGTTGGTAGCGTTGATAAAGGTTCAGAAGAATTTTTAGTTGAAATAAAAGGAAAACAACTAGAAGCTGAGGATGTCGGAAACATTGTCATTCGAGCTACCAACTCAACAGATGCCATTTATTTAAAAAACCTAGGTCTAGTTGAGAAAAAATTAAAAACGAAAGAGTTCTACTGGTTTGTTAATGGCCAAAAAACAGTTGAGCTTACACTTTTTAGCTCACTTGATACAGATATGCTCATTTTAAAAAATGAAGTAGCAAAGTTTTTTGAAGTTGAAAACGAAAGAATTCCAAAAGGTATTGAGCTCGTTATCACGGGAGATGGCCCTGCTTTTCTAGAAAGACAAATAGACGCTTTAAAAACCAACTCTCTATTCGGCCTCGTTCTTGTTTGTATGGTTTTACTTTTCTTTTTAGGGTGGAAAAACGCTATCATGACCACAATAGGCCTTCCTCTGTGTTATGGGTTTACTTTTACAGTCCTTCACTTTGCGGGAATCAAAGTAGATCTTATTAGTATTGTGGGCATGCTTTTGGTACTAGGAATTCTTGTTGACGACGCAATCATCATCGCTGAACAGTATTCACAAAATTTAGAAAAAGGCGATTCTCCATCTGATGCTGCGGTCAATGCTGTTAAACAAATGTGGATGCCTGTTTTTGGTGCGACTTTAACGACGATAGCAGCTTTTTTTCCCTTATTAATCGGAACTGATCCAGGCTCTAAAATGATGATTGGGATACCCATCGTTATTATAGGTGCTCTTTGTATCAGTTTATTTGAATGTTTTTTCATTCTACCTAACCACCTTGCTCATGTGGTTAAAGAACCGAAAAAAAGTAAATTTGATTTTAATGTCTATTTTAAATATCAATTTAGTAAAATACTAAATTTCTTTCTCAAGTGGAGATATCCTTTTGTTGTGATCTTTGCCTCTTTTATGGGGTATTCAATCTATTTTGCTCAACAAAATATTCCCATGAATTTTAATTTAAATATTTCAAATGAAAGAATCTCTATCAAAGCAGTTCTCAAAAATACAAAGAGTCTTCAAGACTCTAGAGAACAATTAAAAATTCTAGATAATGCTCTCGCCAGACTTGATAAATCACAATTCTCTCATTATGAAAGTAGAATAGGTAAAATTTGGCAGTACGGTGAAGAAAAAATTGGACCGGAATATAATTATTTTGGAGTTATCTTTGCTCAACGAGATCCTCTTCTTAATGAACACAAAGATAAAATAGAAAAAGAGCTGAGATCAATGTTACCAGAACTTAAGAAATCTGGTCTTTTTAAAACGTTAGAAATTAGACGAAATTTTCAGGGTAGAGATACAGATAAAACTGATCAAATTGAAATCAATATCGAATCCTACAAACCTTTTGAATACTATGCCTTATCTCAACAAATCATTGATAAAATGAAAGAGTTGAAAGGTGTAACGGCCATAGATAATGAAAACTCATCACTGATAGAGTCTTGGCAGTTTACTCCTAATTATAAAAAAATTCTTCAATACGGACTTTCTCTTTCAGACTTAAGCCTGCAATTACGTTCTATGGTGGCAAAGCATCGAACATATGAGTACAAAACAACAGGTCAGGTTTTAAATATTTATACCTATACTGAAGAAGGAAAAAAGCAAACTTATCAAGGTCTTCAAAATAAAACGATTATCTTAGGAAATGGTAAAGTTGTTGCTCTGAAAGAGTTAGGCGAATGGAAAAAAGTTAAAAAGTATAAAAAAATTAGCCATGCTAACCTAAAAAGAAAAATTAGTATGGATATTCCTTTTGATAAAAACCTCGTCAAAAAAGAAAACCTCATTAAAGAAATCAAACAAAATTTAAAAGAAATAAGTAACCATTGGCCTGGCATAAAAATGACTGTTCAAGATGCTGATGAGCAATCAAGAGAAAATAAAAAATCAATCAGTAGCAAACTGCTTTACGCTATAATTGCCATCTTTTTTATTTTGGCGGTTATCTTAAGAAGTTTGATTCAGCCGATACTCATTTGTTTGGCCATACCTTTTGGAGTTATCGGAGTTATTTGGGCCTTTCATTTACAAGGTCTCACCATTAATATGATGGCGATTATTGGTATTATTGGTATGGCCGGTGTTGTGGTCAATGATTCACTTATCATGGTAAACACCATTAATCTCTTAAAACGAAATGAAAAATCTTTTACCACTAAAATCATCATTGAAGGTGCGACATCACGACTAAGGCCGATTATTCTCACAAGTTTAACGACATTAGGTGGTGTCTTTCCCATGGCCTATGCAATCGGTGGAGATGCAGGTTTTACAAAAATGATGGCCATGAGTATGGGCTGGGGAATATTATTTGCTACGGCACTAACTCTTTTTCTTCTTCCCTGTTTTATAAAAATTCAAGGAGATCTTTTAAATTTATTTAGCCGCTTTAAATCACTAAAGAAAATCAAAAATGCCTCCGCAGCTATAAAAGAAATTGAAAGACCTGCTCTTGTTTCTCAAAAGGCAAAGAGACAAGATGAAAAAAGTCTACATTAGAACCCGTAATCTGAAGAGAGAACAAAAGCAATATTAAGTTTTTCTAATGTGGTTGTCCCAGAACTAGAGCTGAAAATTTGCGCCTCACCTCTACCATAATTAGCATTAACACCAACACTGATTGTACTTGTGGGTGTATAAAAAGCATGACCAAGAGTTAGCCCGTAAAGATCAACATGCTCTATAGGAGCGGTTGTTAACTCAGATGGTTCAATCGAGTTGGAACGGTTGCTATAAAGACCAAAACGCCAGGCCCTTTTTTGATTCACAAAACTCTCTAGACCAAAAGATAAATTAATGACATCAACTTTTGTATTATCAGTTGCATAATAATAATCTAAATCCATCGAAAAGAGTGTATAGGCACTTTTGTAATAACCAAAGCCAAGAGATGTTTCGTAAGGTGTTTCTCGTTGAGCAATATTCGAACTACTGACATAACTTATCCCAGTGCTCGATGCACTTTTTTGTCCTTGTTGAATATCATTAAACGCAGTAAAAACTATGGATTTGGCAAAAGTTAGGCCCATAACCCATTTATCATTTAAATTATATTGCCAGCCTAGCTTGGGTCTAATTGCTTTTTCTTTTTTAATTAAATTTTTATAGGTGTATTCATCAGATGCATCACTGAATTCTATATGTTGATATTGTCTTTGTTGATAATCTCTCTTTTGATAAAAAAGTGAAAGACCTAACGAATGATTGTCATTAACTTGGTAACTATAAGAAGGACCTATTAACATAACAGAATCTTCAGTATGTAAGTTTAAACTATAAAGAGTTATGGGGCTCGAGACATTAGTGATATTTTGATAACTTTCATCCTGATCTTCTTTATAATAATCGGTGACACCATAAACAAGAGCAAATGCATGTTTCTTATGTTTTTTTAAGACACCAAAAAAGTTTGGAGTTATACCACCAGAATCACGGTTCCAATCTCTATCACCTATGGCCTGAGAATAAGTTGATTTATTAATTTGAAAGACGTTGGCACTTCCACTAAGGGAATCACTCTGAGCGTAAGTCATACCAGCAGGATTATAAAAAGCACCACTGACATCATCAGAAACGGCGACATAAGCCCCCCCTAATCCAGAGGCCCTTCCCCCAATAATAGTGTTTTTATGATATTCAAAGTCTGCGTAACTCTTAACTACGAAAAGAGTTAAAATACTTACTAAAACGTTTTTCATTGGTTTTTCCAAAAGTTGATTCTATCTTATCTCTTCTTAATAATTTATTTAAATAATGGATTCGTTTCTTTGCTGGTGGATGGGTTTTATTTAGAACTTTAACATTCTCTAAGTCTTGATAAAGATCTTTTAATAAAATACTGTACTCACTAACTGCATAATTATTATTAACCAGTGAATAATAAGAAGTGGCATCAGCTTCTAACTCAGCTCTTTTACCATACCCATCTTCAAATAAAATTTTCATACCTTGATTAAGCGCAACCTTCATTAAAGTGCGAAAACTTTGAGTATTACCTCCGATAAGAGAGGAACTAAGGGCCATCATACTATCTTGACCTCTAATATTTAACTTTTTCACGATATGACGATGATTAATATGTCCAATTTCGTGTGCGATAACCCCAACCAACTGAGATTCATTTGTCATCGATTTCATGAGAGAGCTGGTGATAAAAACAAATCCACCAGGAATGGCATAAGCATTTTTATCCTCAGACTCAATTACAGCAAAATAATATTTTAACTCAGCTCTTCCAATAGTCGCGGCCAATGAAGCACCGATGGCATTAACATATCTTTGCCATACCTTATTTTCAGACAAAGGGTATTTCGATAACATTTTAGAGGCCATGGTTTCACCGAATTTGACTTCCGCACGAATATCATCAGCGGAGTAAATATTGGGATCTTGATTTATTCTTTTTCTAAACTCGAAAGAATAAATCGGTAGTGAAAATAAAATGTATAAAAAAACTACTCTTTTAAAAACCATTTTAACGCTTTAGCTTCACTAATCTGAAACTCTTTCATCTTTTTTAATGCTTTTTTATTTGCACTTTGCATTTTGTACTCTATTTCTTCTTTTGAGGGCATTAATCCTCTTGCGGCCGCAGAAGAGCTAAAATTACTGGCCCTCTTTCTCGCTTTTTTAGAAAGGTCTACCTTTTTATTAAGAAGTGAAACTTTCTTTCCTGGCGGCTTTTTACTTGTGAGAATTTTTGCTACCCAACCCGACTTTCCATCGTACTCAACACTTAACCAACCCGCTTTTTTGCTAACAAGACTTAACTTATCCCCTCTTTTTAACTCACTGATCACATTTGATTTAGGTTTTGGCTCGGCCAAAAGCTTTCCCTTAAGAGATTTAAAGTAAACCTCTTGTGCTAAACAAGAATATAAAAACAGAAACAATATTTTCATTTTTTTGTCAGTGTATAAACCCCATCCCAGTCCCTTGGGGGAGGATAAAGCATAAAGTTTTTAACCCTATCAATATAAATTTCACTAGGATTGGTTTTCGTATCATCATATCTCTTAATTTCTAATTCAAGAGACTGTTGAAAAAAACTTAAGGCACTTTTCCAATCTTGATTTTTATAATATTCAAGTCCTTTTTCAAACTTATCTTTTAACTCCAAAAGATAGTCTTCAGTGTTTCCTGTCTCTCCCATTAAATCATAAGTTGTAACAGGCTGAGATTTTCCTACAACTTTAATGGTATCTAGTTCTCTAAAAACAAATTTATCTGCACAAAGAGACTGAGTCATCTGACTGACATGATTAAAGATGCCATATTGTTTAGCAGATTCTTCAAGCCTGGCGGCCAAGTTCACAGCATCACCAATCATGGTATAATTCATTCTATTCTTTGAGCCCATATTCCCCGTGACGATATCACCCGAATTAAGTCCAATTCTCATTCTCATATTATGAACAATGAGTGGCCATTTATCTCCTTGGGAAACCCAGTATTTTCTTAACTCAAGTAACTTTTCTTGCATTTGAATTGTCGTTTTACAGGCCAGTTCAGCATGATTTTCTAATTTCATGGGAGCACCATAAAAAGCAATAATGGCATCACCTTCATACTTATCAAGAGTGCCTTTATTAGCGAGCAAAATATCAGTCATTTCTGTTAAGTATTCATTTAATAGTTCAACCAAAACAGAAGCACTCAATTGTTCTGAGAAAGTCGAAAAACTTTGAATATCAGTAAAAAAAGCTGTTTTAACACCTGCTTCACCTCCAAGCTTTGGCGCTTCACCACTTTCATGCATGATTTCAATTAATTCTGGTGAGATATAATTTCCAAAAGCTTGTTTGAGAAATCTTTTATCTTTTCCCTCGATAAAAATCTTATAGGATAAAACCATTAGGTAGTTCGTCACAACGGCAAGCAAAGGCCAGGCTAAGGGAATAAGAAGCCTACTTTTGTCATAAAAATAAAAACTCAAAAAAGTAAAAAGAGCACTACTACCCCAATAAAAAGTATTCTTAATAAAAATTGATGAAAGATTCATCAAAAGAAAATTCAGAATTAAAATAGTTATCAGTAAGACAAAAGCTGCATGAGAATGACTCACCCTATTTATAAATCGTTGATTTAAAACATTACTGATAAAAGAGGCATGAAGATAAGACCCAGGACTTTTTAGACCCACTGATGTTGCTTTAATATCTTCCAGCCCAACCGCTGACACTCCAATGATGACAATTTTATTTTCTAGATCTTCTGGTGGAACTAAAAGGTTTTCAATTTCTCCATTTTGGATCTTTTGTATACTTGCAAAGACACCACTTGCAGAAAATGATTTATAATTTTTTTTCATATCAATAAGATAATTTCCCTTTTCATCTAAAGGAATTTTAAGCTGATCAAGATAAAGATATGTATCATCAAGTTTAATACTTTTGGTGTTTAAATGATTCACTAAAAAAGAAACGGGTAGCGAAGGAATAAAATGATCACCATATTTTCTTAGAGGGTGAACTCGCCGATAAATACCATCTAAATCAGACTTGAAGGCAACATCGCCAAGGCCAAGTGAGTATTCCATTAATTCATCGAGAGGAGCAATAAACTGATTCAATTTAAAAGAGCTTGTAAATGCAGATTGATCTTCAATTTTGTTTTCAAATTTATTTTTTAAAACCTCTGGAAGGTCTCTATTAAGTAACGATTTATTAAGTTCATCTTCACTGTCTTTTGAAAATTGATAAGAATGATAAACTAGTCCACTAGCCGCCGTACTTTCAACAAGACGAAGATCACTAGCTGAAAGCTCCCCTTCACTATTTCGAGCTTGTTCTGGTTCACTAAAGAGAATATCAAATAGAATAGCGCTTGCCCCCGCTTCCGTTAAATAATCTACGAGGTCTCCCCAGAGTGATCGAGGCCAAGGCCAGCGACCCACAAGATCCTCCATGGCCTTAATTGAGGCATCATCAACTAAGATTAAAACAATATCTTGATGTATCTGATTGAAAGTACCTGACGACTTAGCTCTAGAATCTAAGAGGGCCAACTCTAAACGCCCGACTAATGAAGTATGCTTTAATGAATAAAGAATTCCCGTTGATAACAAAGCAAAAATAAAGACAAATAATGTCTTGGATTTAAATAATCTTTTCATCAATAAAAAAACTCTTTAAGCTAAATATAATAAAACTTTAAATAATGACACTTGATATGAAAACAAGAATATTTATTTTATTATCACTTTTACTTTTTCACTCTTGTAAAGATTACGAAGAAGCAACTGAAGTTAACTTTGGTTTTTCTAGCTCACTTCTTTACAGCTCTATGGTTACCCTCTCCTCTGCACTTGACTCAGCTGGAGCAACGGCCTTTACCTCGCTTCCAACCTTTTCACCAACAGTTGATGACCCTGATCTCATTGTCTCTCGTGAAGATAACGTAAACTGCAACTCCTCTGGAGATAAAACCGGTCACCCATCCTATACAGCTAATCATGACAATACGACGAAATATGTCTTTCACGATGCTTATTGCCACTTGAGAAAGGCAAGTCGAGGACCTGACCGACTTCAAGGAGCCGTGGACAGGATCAAAGGTTACCTCTGTGCTCTGACTGATTTTATCAAAGAGGATGGAGTTCAGCGCTCAGGAGTTCTTATTGTCGATACCAGTTGCTTTAATTCTGTATTTGTTGAAAATGTACAAGACTCTCTTGGGACAAATCGCCTCAATGTAAATGTTATTTCCTATAATAATGTTCCAAGCTCTTTTGGAAATACATCTTATAATAAAGCTCTTTATGTTTATATGTCCGATATCGATAAAACATATAAAATTATTTATACACTCACCAGCTCTGCACTCTATGCTGCCGTTCAAGATGATACCAATATGACTTTCGCCATCGCACTCGAATTTGGATCAGCAGGGGCCATTCGCTACGAATCGAGAAGTTATAACCCAAATGGATATAATGGCGTTCAGCATATACGAGTTCTTGCTCAAGGAAATGTCGGAACTGATGGTAGTTTCTCAGATATAACAAATTTTCAATTTCTTCTTTGGGAAGAATATGGCACTCAATCTGGAGGTGCAAAGTTTCAAAGCGTATCGGGAAATCCTACTGACGGATATAACACTCAGTACTCCTATACCGGAACGGGAACAGATGTTTACGATCATAGTATATATACTACCAGTTCAACATGTTATTTCGGTGCCTGTACAGGAAATACTGGAATTCAATTAGACGACGCTGGAGATGTGGCCTTTCTTAGTTCTGTTAACCCCACCAAAGCTGGTTCAACAGAAATTGCCACTTGGTTTTACGAAAACGGTCCTATGACTTTTACTTCTGTCACAACTTCGGCCAACCCTTAAATCAAAGCGAAACGAGATTATTATCGATACTTATGATTTTATGAAGCTCTGATCCCTCTTGAAACTGAAGTTGCCAATTCATTTCATCTTTCCATTCAATAAGAAGTGAAAAATTCGACTGCCTTAAATAACTCACAATCAAGTCTTGATTGAGAATTAATCCTTCTTTGAAAACACCATAATCAAGATGATATTCTTGAATTTGATTTCTACTTACAAATTTATATTTCACACCATCTTTTTCTGTCTCGTAATTATTAAGAGAACTTGTTTGGCCATGAACATCTTCTAAATCATCAAGTTGTAATGAAATTTGATCTTTAAAGTCTTCTTGATATTTTTTTGAAACCAATTGTTCTACTTTTTCCATGGGAGTGGCGTCTCCACTACTCCATGGATACTCATTACGCCAGACTTCGTTTAACTGCTCTAATTTAATATTTGTTACAAAAAGCCCATCAATGCCTTTTTGATTGAGGTGGTATCTTAGATCTAATAATGAACTCGATTGATATATTTGAATATCACCGGTGCTATAACCTGACTTTTTATCGTAACCACATGAACTAAAAAAGAGATACGCCAATAAAACGAGATATTTCATAAACTTCCTTGTTTACTAATAGTGTAAATCATTGATAACTTCACGGTCCAAACACATTGTGTTAACACAAAATCTACCTTGTTCTAGACAAATTAACATCATTGCACAGCACCCAAAACCAAGTTAAATTGAGTACTTAGAAATAGGTTTATTTTTGACCTATTTTAAGGTAAATAAATAGCTGAAAAAACGAAAATGACATGATTAAGATTAATAAAAAAGTTGAATATGCCTTAGTGGCCATCAAACATATGGCCTTAAAACAGGAAGAAGAACTCACTTCTGCTCGTGAGATTTGTGATATTTTCAAAACACCTTTTGATACCACGGCAAAAGTTCTTCAGATTATGAACAACCATGGCATGCTTAGTTCTGTAAAGGGTATTAAAGGTGGTTATCAATTATCTGTTTCTCTAAGAGATATCACTTACCTTCAATTAGTACAGATGATCGAAAATAAAAAAAACTCACTGAATAGTGCTTTTTGTGAATCTACAAAAGGAACATGTGAGCTCTATTCTACCTGTAATATTATTGAGCCCATAGAAATGCTCAACGATAAGATTAATCAATTTTTACAAAGTTTAACGTTAGAAGAATTACTGTTAAGAGAAAAAATATCATTTCCTCTTCCTCAGGCCATGAAAAATCTGGAACGAGAAAGAGGACAAACTAAAGGGTCGTCATAATGGATGATACTCAATTTCATCAAGATAATTATAAATATGGCTTCACCACTGACATCGAAGTAGAAGAATTTCCAAAAGGTCTCAGTGAAGACATTGTCAGAAGAATATCCACCAAAAAAGAAGAGCCTGAATGGCTTTTAGACTTTCGACTAAAGTCGTTTGCTCTATGGAAAAAAATGGAACATCCCGATTGGGCCAAGCTCAATATTCCACCCATCGACTTTGAAGACTTGTACTACTATGCAGCTCCCAAGCAGCAAGCAGAAAAACCAAAAAGTCTTGATGATCTCGACCCTGAGTTATTAAAAACTTTTGAAAAGCTAGGGATTCCACTGCAAGAACAAAAAAGAATTTCAGGTGTTGCCGTAGATGCAGTTTTTGACTCTGTTTCATTAGGAACAACTTACAAAGAAGAATTAGAAAAAGTTGGTGTCATCTTTTGTTCAATCTCAGAGGCCGTTAAGGACTACCCTGAAATTGTAAAAAAATATTTAGGAACAGTCGTTCCCGCAGCTGATAACTATTATGCTGCTCTTAACTCGGCCGTTTTTTCTGATGGTTCATTTGTCTATATTCCAAAAGGTGTTACCTGCCCACTCGATCTCTCAACATACTTTAGAATCAATGCAAAAGAGACAGGACAATTTGAAAGAACTCTCGTCGTTGCCGATGAGGGCTCTTATGTTAATTACCTTGAAGGTTGTACCGCTCCTCAACGAGATGAAAACCAATTACATGCTGCTATTGTTGAACTCATAACCTTAGATAATGCAGAAATTAAATACTCAACAGTACAAAATTGGTATGCCGGAAATAAAGAAGGCATGGGCGGAATTTATAATTTTGTTACCAAAAGAGGTCAGTGCCGAGGTGTGAACTCAAAAATATCTTGGACACAAGTTGAAGCAGGTTCGGCCATCACCTGGAAATATCCTTCATGTGTTTTATTAGGAGATAATAGCCAAGGCGCTTTTTATTCTGTCGCTTTGACAAATAATAAAATGCAAGCTGATACCGGAACAAAAATGATCCATATTGGGAAAAATACTAAATCAACAATTATTTCTAAAGGTATCTCAGCAGAACAATCAGAGAATAACTATCGTGGCCTTGTCAAAGTGATGCCTTCTGCGACCAACGCTAGAAACTACTCTCAATGTGATTCAATGTTGGTTGGAGGTGAATGTTCTGCCAATACTTTCCCAACAATTGATGTAAAAAATAAAACGGCAACAGTTGAACATGAGGCTTCCACTTCTAGAATAAGTGAAGAGCAGCTTTTTTATCTTCAATCCAGAGGACTTGATATGGAAAAAGCAATCTCTTTAATTGTGGGAGGGTTCTGTGACGAAGTTTTTAAAACTCTTCCTCTAGAGTTCTCAGTAGAAGCAGTAAAGTTATTAGAAATGAAATTAGAAAATTCTATCGGTTAAAGGAAGAGATATGATTCTTAATGTAAAAAATATTCACGCTAAAACAGAAGATTCAAACGAGGCCATTTTAAAAGGGATTAACTTACAAATTAACCCTGGAGAGGTCCATGCCATTATGGGCCCCAATGGTTCGGGAAAATCAACTCTCTCTAAAGTCATTGCAGGACATCCAGACTATGAAGTCTCTGAGGGAACAGTCGAATTTAATATCAATGGGGAAATGAAAGACATTGCTGATCTTGAACCTGATGAAAGAACAAAAGAAGGCATTTTCCTCGGTATGCAATATCCGGTAGAAATTCCCGGTGTCTCCAATATCAACTTCTTAAGAGAAAGTTATAATGCCGTCTGTACTCACCAAGGTGCGGCAACGATGGAAGAAGAAGAGTTTCGTCGCTTCTTGAGTCCAAAAATTGAAAAACTAGAAATGGATGGTCGCTTTTTAGACCGTGATGTTAATAGTGGGTTTTCTGGTGGTGAAAAAAAGAAAAACGAAATTCTTCAAATGGCCACCTTAAACCCAAGACTTGCTCTTCTTGATGAAACAGACTCAGGGCTAGATATCGACGCTTTAAAAGTGGTTGCCAACGGAGTGAACTCACTTAAAAGTAAATTCAATGCCATTGTATTAGTCACTCACTATCAAAGACTACTCGACTATATTGAGCCTGACTTCGTTCATGTGATCTATAAAGGTCAAATCATAAAATCTGGTGATAAGTCTCTTGCTAAAGAATTAGAAGAGCGCGGTTATGACTGGTTAATCAAGGATTATCAATAAATGACACTAACTCAAATACAATCAGATTATATTAAGCACAACGGTGCAGAACTATATCTAGGAAAAGAAGGTTTTCCAAAGAAGAATACTGAAGGGTTTCGGTTTACCCCTTTGAAGAAAATGATGCCTGAAAAACTTGTTTTTTCAACCACTCATCAAGACTTTACTCCTTCAACTCTTTGGAATGATATCAGTATAAAATTTAGTGGAGGAAAACTTATTTCCTCATCTGATTCAACACTTTTCAAAGTAGAAGAACTTGATAAGGATCAATTCAAGTTAGAGTTTAAAAATGCACTTGAAGCATTAAGCGTCCTTAGAATAAGTAAATTCTATAAAATTACGGTTCCGGCCAATACTAAAATTGAAAACCTTAAAATAGAAAACTACAGTGACTTATCATCAGAAAATAATTTTGATGCCTGTTGTTTTCATGTGGAAATTGGTGAAAACTCTTCTGTGAATCTTTTTGAAAATACACAGCTAAAGGGAACGGATCAAGCTTTCTTTACAACGCTCTCTCTCTTTCATATCGAGAGAAACGCTAGCTTGAAACATTTTACTATGTCTAATGCCTCTGAGCAGGTATCACTTGTCAACAATAGAAAAGTATTTTTAAAAGAAAGTTCTGACTATAAAAATATTAACTTCGACGGTGGCCTTGGACATAATAGAAACGATATTGAAGTTGTACTTCAAGAAAAATTCGCCAATACAAATCTTTATGGTCTTTACGCACTAAAAGAAAATCAATTTTCTGATAATTTTATCAATGTTCATCATCAGGCCGCGGAAACCACAAGCAATCAGCTTTTTAAAGGTATTCTTAAGGATAAATCTAGGGCCGTATTTACAGGAAAAGTCCTCGTCGATGCTGGAGCAAACTTAGTTAATAGTTCACAACTAAATAAAAATATTCTTCTAGATAATACGGCCCATGTCCAAACAGAGCCTCAGTTAGAAGTATATACAGATGATGTTAAGTGTGGACATGGCGCAACAGTTGGACAATTATCCGAAGAGGAAATTTTCTACTTAGAAAGTCGTGGAATTTCTAAAGAGCGGGCCTTTCAACTACTTTGCCAGGCCTATGCTAATGAAATTTTAATGAATATTAACTGTTCTGATCTTAAAAGTTTTTTTGTCGACAAACTCTATGGACATTTTGACTTTAGCTCTATGGCCAAAGAGTTGATTGAGAGTAATAAAAAATGAATTTAAATCATATCAGAGAACAATTCCCGACCCTAAAACAAAAAGTTCACGATAAGGAATTAGTTTATCTCGATAGTGCTGCAACGACATTAAAACCTCAATGCGTGATTGATCGTTTAACAAAATATTACTCTGATGAAGTATCCAATGTTCATCGAGGAATTCACTTTCTCTCTTCTCAAGCAACTGATTATTTTGAAGACGCCAGAAGAACTGTTCAAAACTTTATTGGTGCACAATCAGATCAAGAGATTATTTTTACCTCAGGAACCACAGAATCAATTAATTTAATTGCAAATAGTTTTGGTAAACAGTATTTAAATGAAGGTGATGAAATAATCGTATCGACTATGGAACATCATTCAAATCTCGTTCCCTGGCAAGAAATTGCAAAAGTGACAGGAGCAAAAATAATTGAATGCCCTATTACAGATTCCGGTGAGATTGAAATCGAACGCTACAAAGAACTGCTAAACGAAAAAACCAAGATTGTCTCTATCTGCCATATCTCAAATACTCTTGGAACTATAAATCCAATTAGTGAAATGATCTCACTTGCCCATGATCATGACGCTTATTTTGTGGTCGATGCAGCTCAAAGTATCGCTCATACTCAAATTGATGTAAAAAACCTTGATTGCGACTTTCTCGTTTTTTCAGGACATAAGGCCTTTGCCCCTACTGGGATTGGAGTTCTCTATGGAAAACTAGATTTACTTAACACTCTCCCCCCTTACCAAACGGGTGGCGGAATGATTGAAAAAGTAGAAATTTCAAACTCTACTTTTTTAAACGCTCCCGAAAGATTTGAAGCGGGAACGCCACATATCGCAGGAGCCATTGTTTTAAAAACGGCCTTAGATTTTATAACCTCGATCGGATTTGAGGCCATAGCAGAACACGAAAATGAGCTCATTCAATACGGTAATGAAAGGTTGAATGAATTAAAAGACGTCAACATTATAGGAACTGCTAAAAGTAAAATCGCTGTCTTTTCCATGAGTGTTGATGGTGTTCACCCTCATGATATGGGTATGATTCTCGATCAACAAGGAATTGCCGTGAGAACAGGTCATCATTGCACAGGACCACTCATGAGTCGTTTTAATGTTCCTGCCACAACCAGGGCCTCTTTTTCTCTTTATAATAATAAAAACGATATTGATGCTCTCATTACAGGTATTGAAAAAGCCTTAAAATTGTTTAAGGACTAGAAGGATGATGACTATGTCAGAAGAAAAAATTAATGTCTCAATTCAACCAACACCAAACCCAAATGCGTTGAAGTTTCTCACATCATCTCCTGTCAAAACAGATGGTCATTCAACTTACCGCTCACCTAATGAATGTGGGGAAAACAAAATTGCTACTGAAATCTTTAAAATTAGAGGCATTGATCAGATCCACTTCTTTGATAACTCTATCACCGTAACCAAGTTTGGTTATGAAGATTGGGATAATATCGACCAGCAAATTATAGATACTATCACTCAAAACTTTAATGAGCATAATCCCGACTATTATGATCCAGATCCCGAAGCTGAAAGAAGAAATGCTCTTTCAAAAGAGCTGCAAGAAATAGAAAATATTTTTGATCGTACCATTAGACCAGGTCTTCAAGCTGATGGTGGTGATATTCACGCTGTAAGCTACGAAGATAATATTCTCATGATTCGTTACCAAGGAGCTTGTGGGACTTGTCCGAGTTCTACCACAGGTACTCTTTATGCTATAAAATCCATTTTACAAGACGAATATAATCCTGAAATTGATGTTTATATCGTTCCGGAATATGACCAATTCCCCGCATACGGAGAATATGAGTCTTTTGAGGACTAAAAGCTTCTCAAATCAGTTAAGGCCGACTAGAATAATATTATAACCACTAGGGAGTATTTTCATGGATGAAAATCAGATTCGTATTATTTTTAATAATTTTGATGAGCTTATCAAAGAAAACCGCGGTTTATTCAAATTCTTTCGAAAAAGTAAAAACCCAGGTTTAATAAAAGCAATCTGGAGTGCTCGCGATCATGAAGTCTCCTTTCTCAAAGAGAGATTAAACGCTGTTGAAAAGTCTAATCATGAAAGATTAGCTTGGTTAAAGTCTTTAAAAACTCTAAAGCAAAAATATAATGAACTTTTAAATAAGTTCAAAACTCTGAAGGAAAACCATAAGAGTCTTATGCTGGAAAATAAAATGAATGCAGCAGAGTTTAAGAGGTATAAAAAATATTCTAAAAGTTTAGAGTTTGCCTTAAACTCAATCAATGGTGAAAAAGTCGACGAGCAATCTCAAAAGGACTCCCTCGCTAATCAACTCTCCATGGTTAACAAAGCTCTCCTTGAAACAGATAAAGAAAATAACGAACTCAAAGCTAACATTTTTCTCTTAGAAGAAACACTTTTTGAAATAAAAGAAGAATTAAAATTAGAAAAAAGTAAGGCCAAACAGCATTTAAGAATCAATAAAAGTATGGAAAATGAACTTTTTAGATTGAATCACGAACTTGAGCAGCAGCAATATTTAAATTAAAGACCCACCCAAGAGATGGGTCTTTAATATCATTAAGCTTTATTATTTTTCTTATAAGACTTACACCATCCACAAGACGGAACATACTTGTTGGCAACCATGGCACATTTACCATAATTATCAACTGGTGCTTTATAAAACTTACAGTTTGCGCAGTTAGATCCATCAACAAACTTATTAAAGCCTTTAACCTTTTTGGCCTTGTTGGCCTTTGCAGTAGCGGCGTTGTCTACGAATGCTAACCTTTTAGCTGTCTTTCCTGTGTAATCAAGTAACTTCTTTTTTACTTTTTCCGCAGTGGGTGCAGCTTGAGGACAAGCAAGTTTTGCATAAGAGCTTGTTGATTTTAATACAGCAGCAACACCTAAACTGGTGAATGCCCATTTAAAAAAACTTCTTCTCGACTTTGTATTCATATATGCCTCCTAGATTCTAGAATGTTTTAACATAGAACATGATTTGGAACTACCAGTTTGAAATCTCAAACTTTTATATTTCAAGTCAATAAATTCATGGTATAGACAATTCATTACAAACTTTATTATTGATAAGCAGTGAAACTATTTATTTTTATTTACTTTCTCCTCACCTCTACTTTCTCCTATGCAGAGGAAAATAAAAATGACGCAGATCAATCTTTAGAAAAAAAACTCGAGCAGCAGTCTAAGATTACACGGGAAAGAAAGTACTCCTGGGGTTATATCGATCGTTCCCATAGTGCGAGAGAGACGGGAAGACACCTCCTCGGTATCTATGGGGTAACATGGCTTGTTTATCCTCTAAGCCAACCTGATGTTGTTAAAGATAGGGGCTCTTGGGATAATTATAAAAACAATTTCGGTAAACTCGTCTTTGATCGAGATGAACCATTTTGGAATTGGTTTGTTCACCCTATTTCTGGCTCACAATTATTTCTCTACTACCGGGCCAATGGTTACGATCGTACCAGTGCTTTTGCACTCGCGGCCATATCTTCAACACTCTTTGAATTTACTGTAGAAATATATACTGAACCGGCCAGTGTTCAAGACTTATACCAAACTCCAACTCTTGGAGCAGTTCTTGGAATTGCTCTAGAAAATATGAGTATGTACCTTCTCAACACCGGAAACCTCTTTGGCCGTGTGATGGGACATTTTTTAAACCCCTCAACTCTTTTTTGGTTCTACGAAGGAAAAGTGATCCTTACTCCCGAAGTAGACCTCAATAAGAAAAAAGGTGCACTAACGTTGAGGGCCACATTTTGATCAAACTTTTCATCTTAATTCTTTTACCTCTTCAATGTTTCGGTTACTCAAATGACTTGGCCGTAAAATCTGGTCTTAGTTATAGTTGGGCCAATATTAAAACTCTCCAAAATAGAAACGAAGGAAGAGAAGACAGTATGACGGGTGCAGGTTTTAATACTCATGTTGCCTACAAATGGACGTCATGGGAGTTCGCTCTTTCCAGTTATATCTTTTGGGGAGATGCCGATGGTCTGCGTTTTCGTGCGCAAGGAAATGATATTGAAGGTGATGCCACTTATAGGCATGTTAGTTTTGGTCCTATACTTCGTTATACTATTTTATCTCTTCCTGTTTATAAAAACTGGCATCCCTATTTTGGGTTAGGACCTTCCTGGTCACTACAGACCATTAAGATGGATGAACCTCAAACCAACGGAACATTTAACTCTCGTCAAAAACTCACCTATGAGTCTAGAGGTGGCTTTTTAGTTCTTGGGTTAGAAGAGCAGGTTGATTTCAAGGAATATCACCCCGTTTATATAGAGTTTCTTTACTCGTATAAAAAATCACGTAACCTTTCGGTAGTTGATAGTAATGATCCAATAGAAACCAATATTCTTTCTACTGAAGAAACAAAACAGGACCTAAGTGGTCATTTTTACATGATAAGTATCGGTATCACTCTTTTCTAAAAACTCACTTTGCCCTAAATTTTTGTCAAATAGCTTTTCTCCCTTTCATGGATATCAAGAACTTGAGCGCTAATATCACCTATACTAAGAATCTTTTTATAATAGTCGAAGAGGTTAAAGAGAATTTATATAGGGCCTACTAATTGGCCTTTAGCACCGTGGGAAAAAAGATGAACACTGCTTTGAAATTGGCCTTAAGTATTATTTTTATCATGTTGATGGCATTGCCCACCAACGCTGCCGATGGAGTTGCCAAGGTCATTATCTTAAAAGGTAATGTTCAAGCAACTAATAATGATGGAAGCACTGTTAAACTCAAAAAAGGGATGTGGCTTAAAGAAGGGGCCGTGGTTGTCACCCAAGCAAAAAGTTTCGCCAAACTTCTTTTTATCGATAAATCATCAATGAACGTAGGCCCGAACTCTGAGATGAAAATCAAAGAGTTCCCCAAATCAGATGCTGGAATTATTCAATTAATGAAAGGTCAAATTCGATCAAAGGTGACCAAAGATTATATGAATATGAAAGATAAGAATAAATCAAAACTCTTTATAAAAACCAAAACAGCGGCCATGGGTGTAAGGGGTACAGACTTTCAAGTAAACTATAACCCGATCAACGAAGCGACTTCACTTGTTACCTTTGAAGGTAATGTTGTGATGGCCCAGCTGACAAACTTGGGAGATATGGCCGTTACTCAAAACAACTTAGAGCAAGTTGTTTCTTCGGACCAAGCCGTTTCCGTTAAAAAAGGTCAGTACTCAGGTGCTTCACCAAAAACGCCAAGAGCAACTGTCCCCATTAAGATTTCTCCTGTTCAATTAAATACTCTTCAAGCAACTGAAGTTCCTGGTGTGAGCGCAGCTGAAGCAAACTCAGAAGGCGAAGGATCTAAAGCAGGTCCTAAAAATGCCCCTCCTCCACCACCGAAAAACTTTAGAAATGTTATACCACCAGGTGTAGACGCTAAGGCCTTCTCCAATGAAGCGAAAGAAATTGAAGGAGCGATGGCCGAGACTGTTGGTAAAGCAGTTGTCCAAGAAGTTAAACAAGAGATTGCAAGAGAAGTGGCCACCATCGATGCTCCCCCACCAGAGGGAATGGTAAACCCCGCTACCGGTGAGATTGCCCCACCTGCCGGAGGATTTATCGACTTAGGTACGGCCCAATACGTCCCCCCACCACCGGGATCTCAATTTGATCCAAACGCTGGTGTTTTTATTCCTCCACCAAGCTTAGGGACCGTTGATCCTGAAACAGGTGGATTTAAAAATGAACATTATGATTTAACTCCTGATGGAAAATTCGTTCCAAAACCCGTTGAAGTTGTAGCCGATGCCGGAGGTCCAAATGAAAGAGGGCCTGCTTCTGAAGGTGAAAATGGAGCGGCTGGACCAGAGGGAGAAGAAGGAGCTAAAGGACCTAAGGGGAATGCCCCTAAAGGCGATGGCCCTGTAGCGGATAATAAAGGTGCCCCTGGACCAGAAGGCGCAGGAGGACCTAATGGAGCTCCACCTCCAGGATCTGAAGGTGGACCAATCGGAGCTGCTCCACCTCCGGGTGAGTTTGGCGCTCCCCCTCCGGGAGGAGAATTTGCAGCAGATGCGCCTCCACCGCCTCCGCCACCAGTTGAAGTTGTTGCGGCTATTGGTGCAGACCCATCTGAAATGGCGGCCATTGCAGATCAACTTGCACCCCCACCGCCACCACCAGATTTAAAACTCGAGGTTGCACCTCCACCAGAAGATAATAATATAGCTACGACATCTCCAGATGGTACTCAGCCACCACCAGAAGATGGAAGAGCTCCTGCTAGTGATGGAACTGTAGCTGATGATGGACAAAAACCACCACCAGGAGAAGAAGGCGCTCCCCCTCCAGGTGAAGAAGGAGCTCCCCTTGATGAAGGCGGAGGTTTTGGACCTGAAGGTGAATTTGCTGGTGATGAACCACCGCCAATCGATACAGAGAGCTTTGCAGATTTAGCTGATGATATTGTTGATGATGTTGTTGATGATTTTAACAATACACAAGATCAAAACCAGACCATTCAGCTACAAAAGACCACCGTTGATTTTAATATTACTGTTCAGTAGAAAAATATGCCTCTAAATGTGCAAACTTTAGAGGCAACCATTTCCACAAATCGCTTACATTCTAATTTAATTACTTATTAATTTTAGAAAGGCCGAAAAGCATGGTAAGGAGAGGACTTATGACCACCCAATACCTGCTAGACTTTTTATTATATCCACTACAGTGGCTAAATTTTGATTTTAAAAAAATCTTCTCGACCACTTGGCGAGGAGAAAGACCAGGAATGGCCTTGGTGGCAAAACTTTTTAAAGATGTGGATATTCCAGAAGACGCTACACTTTATCATCTCGATCACGATAGCTTAAAAGTCATCCAAGAAGGTACGGCCTATTTCTATGGTCAAATCATTAAAGAAAATGGTCCACTAGAAAACTGTCTTTTAGAAAAGAGTTCTCTTAAATTCTTTCCCCATGAAGTGGTTTTGATTTCAATAAAAAACTCTCAAAATGAGTTAGTTTGTTCTGAAGTTTATCACGGTGGACAATACTGGTGTCGATCAGAAGAAAATATTCGAAGCGAAATTAATAAACTATGTTTTAAGGCCCGAAAAAGAGGCTTAACAATTGAAGAAATAGAAGTGGCCCATACCCACCCTAGCCTTGAAGTACTTGTCGAATACTCCGGAGAGAGTAAATTCATTTTTAATGGATTAAGTAAGAGTGACAAAGAGACGGCCCATAGAATCGCGACATTTCTCGATTTCCCCTTAAGGATTAAGGCCATCACTCCATCTGCTAATTACTCGATGCTATTTTAGAAACAATTTCAAATAAGTTTTTAGAAATATTTTTATCTGCAAGAATTTTATCTAACTGACCTTTCATCAATGCCTGATTAGATGTCGAAAGTTTTGAATAGTCTTTAAAAACTCCCCCAACTCTTGCTGCCAATTGTGGATTAAGTCGATCTATTTCTAAGGTTCTACTAGCAATGAGCTCGTAGCCTTTCCCAGAGCTATGATGAAACATAGGATAGTTTCTCGAAAAAGCACCCCAGACAGATCTAAATATATTCGGAACTGTTTTATCGTAAAGTTCATGATTCTCAAGAGTCTCTAACCTTTCAAATATTTCTTCTTTCGAAGTACTCGCCTCAACAGCAAACCACTTATTTACCACCAGGGTTTCATCTTTCCACTTGTTAATAAAATGAGCACTTGCCTTTTCGCTATATTGTTCACTGTACTGTCTTAAAAGAGCGAGCGCAGAAAATTCATCTGTCATATTTGAAGCATTATTAAAATGATTCCAAATAAGCTCTTCAATAGCATTATCATTTAAAGTGGCAAGAATTCCTAAACAAGTATTGGCCAGCGATCTCTTACCAATTGAGAGAGGATCAATTTTATATTCACCATCAGTTTTTTGATTTTCATATGTTGCGAGAAGTTGATCTTTGAATTTCAAGGCCAAAGCTCTATAAAAGCTTTCTCTTTTTTTATGAATGCCTTCAAAATCGATTAAGGCATGATCCTGATGTAATAACTCTTCTGCTGGAAGTTTTATGATACCTGCTTTTAATGAGGGATCGAGATCAACATCTGATAATAAAGCAGCGTAAGCATTATAAAATGTATCTGGAATATTAAGGTGATCCTCTTTAAGAATTTTTCGCGCATAACTTTGACACGCTTCAAAGCGGTTAAAGAAATCACTATCTCCGGCCATTAATAAAGATAACTCTTCATCACTATATTCGGCGTCTAAATTTATTGGGGCACCGAAATGTCTATTGAGACTAGGGATGACTTCATTTTCAATATGTGAAAACTCAAATGTTTGTTTTTTCTCTTTTAAAAGAAGAACATTTTCTCCATAGAGATCACTTTTATTTTTAATATGATCAAGTAGACTTACTTCTTTTAAGTTATTTTTTTGAATAAAGCCTGACTTTAAAGGAATAAAAAAGTCCTCTTTTGTCTCTTGTCCTGGGGTGGCCCTACAAGATTGCTCTAATGTTAATTTCACTTTTTTAGAGTCATTATCATATTTCCAAGATGCTTTAACTCTTGGAGTTCCAGCTTGAGAATACCATTTTTTAAACTGCCCAAAGTCAAAATTATTATTGGCAACGCTCATAGCATGAAGGAAGTCTTCAGTTGTAACCGCTTGACCATCATAGAGTTCGAAGTACTTATCCATTCCCTTTCTAAAACCATCTTTACCAAGAAGAGTTTCAATCATTCTGATGACCTCAGCTCCCTTCTCATAAATAGTAGCGGTATAAAAATTATCAATTTCTATATAACTATCTGGTCTAATAGGATGGGCCATGGGACCAGCATCCTCAGAAAATTGCATAATTCTAAGCCTAGAAACATCATCAATTCTTTGAACCGTTCTAGAATTCATATCAGCTGAAAACTCTTGGTCTCGATAAACTGTTAATCCTTCTTTTAGTGTCAATTGAAACCAGTCTCGACAAGTAATTCTATTTCCTGTCCAGTTGTGAAAATATTCGTGTCCGATAACACTTTCAACACCAATAAAATCATTATCTGTAGCTGTTTTTGGATCAGCTAAAACGTACTGACTATTAAATATATTAAGACCTTTATTTTCCATCGCCCCCATATTGAATGAGTCAACGGCCACAATCATATAAATATCAAGGTCGTACTCTAAACCAAATTTTTCCTCATCCCACTTCATCGACTTTTTCAAAGACTCCATGGCGTGAGAACATTTATACTCATTTCCTTTATCACAATAGATTTCTAGAGCTATTTTTCGCCCTGACATTGTCGTAAACTCATCAGTGACAAGACCAAGATCACCGGCCACGAGGGCAAACAAGTAACAAGGTTTTGGAAAAGGATCTTCCCATAAGACATAATGCCTACCATCTTCCAAATCACCTTTTTCAATGGGGTTTCCGTTAGAAAGTAAAGTGGGATAAGTTCCCTTGTTGGCGATAACTTTGGTTTTAAAAGTTGCCATTACATCTGGACGATCGAGATAGTAAGTTATTCTTCTAAAGCCTACGGCCTCACATTGAGTACAAAAAATATCACCAGACTTATAAAGACCACTTAGCGTTTTATTTTCCGTTGGGTTCAGTTCTGTTTCTATCTCCAGTTCAAACTGGTCTGGAAGATCTTTTAAGAGGAGACCTTCTTCAGATAATTCATAGACATACTCGGCACCATTAAGTTTTAAATCAATAAGCGTTAGATTATTTCCGTTAAGAAAAATTTCTTTTTCACCTGCTTGATAACGAAAAAAACTTTTACAGATAACTCTTGTTTTGTGCTCATCTAAATTAAAACAGAGATCAACTGTCTCAATGTCATAATTTGAAGGCTTATAATCGCTTAAGTGAATCTTCTCTGGTGTTCCCTCTTTCAAAATAACTCCCTTTTAATTAGCGTGCTAGTATGCCCTAAACTCCCTAATATTAAAAATATAACTATATGCACCATTGGCTTTTTTTAAATAAAAAGTACAATAGTCTCATGGCAAAAAATCAACATGACCCTAATAAAAAACACTATTTCACTCAGATATCTGCTGCTAATACTAAGCCTATCTTAGAAAGTGTTTGTAAAGACAAGAGACAGATTCAAATTTGGCCTGAGGGCGGTAACGAAAATAAACTTGAAGAATATAATTTTGAAAGTTTTAACGCTGACGAAGGAAGAATCTATCTTAAGTCAAAAGGTCTGCTTAAACTGATCTCTAAAAGTAAACTCACAGGTAAAAAGATATTTGCTAAATTTAGTGATGGTGAAAATAATTTTTTTACCCATGCGGCCTTAGAGTTTGAAGCTGAACAAAGCCTTTATTATATTCCTACCCAGCTCACCATTTACCAAACGGTTCAAAGAAAAGACTATCGTCTCGATGCTGGGCCTTTTACCAAAATCAAACTAAAAGTATCAGAAAACGTTGTTCTCGATTGTTATGATATATCAGCCGGTGGTTCTTCTTTTTGTGTCACTAAAGAAGAATTAGAGAATTATCCCAAAGGTAAAGAGTTTAAAAAATGTATCCTGAGGTTAAATAGTGAGATTTTTGAAATCCCAAAAGTAAAAATTATGTCTCACAGAGACAATAAGCATAATGATGAAGTTAAAGTTGGCATGGCCTTTTTAGATATCGATAAAGTGCTCGATGTTAAATTATGTAAGGCCATAAACCTTGAAGCAAAAGGTGTTGAAATCAGAAAAATTATGCTTAAAAACGATAAAAAGAAAAAAGTATGAATCCAGAATTTTGGCATGAAAGATGGAAAGACAACAAAATTGGCTTTCATCAAGAAAACTATAACCAACACCTCATCAATCATATAAAAAAATTACCCCCCTTTGAAAGAATCTTTCTCCCTCTCTGTGGGAAATCAAAAGACATGGTTTGGCTCATGGAACAAGGATTTTACCTTTATGGTGTTGAGTTATCTGAAAAGGCCATACTTTCTTTTTTTGAAGAACAAAATATACAGCATACTATTAGTGAAATTAAAAACTTCAAAGTTTTTACGGCAGAAAACTGTACAATTTACTGCGGAGATCTTTTCGAGCTAGATGAAAATCTCTTTGAAAATTGCCAGGCAATCTATGATAGAGCGTCTTTAATTGCCTTACCTGAGAAAATGAGAAGAGACTATGTCGCTAAATTAAATTCTTTATTCCCAGGATTTCAATCCCTGTTACTCACTATTGAGTACGACCAAACTAAAGTCGATGGCCCACCATTTAATGTCAGTAGAAAAGAAGTGGAAGAACTTTTTAAAAATAAAAATATTTCTCTTCTAGATGGTCATAAAACTGAGAAAGTTCCTAAAAAAATGGAAGATCTCGGGATAGAAGTCATTCAAAATATTTATAAAATCACTTAGTTTTACAAGACCAAAGTATAATCTTCATACCCGGAAAAATAGAGTTTGAACGAAACTCATAATCCCACTCATCGGGGCATAAATCGAAACCTACCTTTATGCGAGATTTATAAGCAGGTGTCACTTTTACCGCCTTTTCAACAATGTCATCTTTTTCTTTTTTACTTAGTTTATGAAACTTCTCACTACAACATTTCGTGAGCTCATTTCCAATGGCAATAACAGAATGGTCTCTTTCAATAGGATAATCGGGATCAATGAGTTCAATGAGTTTACGGTGAAATATAATACTATTTGTTTCATCAAAAAATGATTTAATACGTGTGACCTCAGGGTTTCTTGCAATAAGTTCTTCAAAAAGTCGGTGCTGTAATCCCCTTTGCCTGGCATAACCTTCAACTTCAATATGATTAATCGACAAAGAAAAATCATCAATCATCTCGTAGTCTAAATAACCAACTTCCTGCTCACCAATTTTGCTCTCAACGAAACCTCTTAACTTAATTCCTTTTACCGCTCCACTACCTTCTAAAACAATTCTACTCAGCCGAATATCGCTATTGATTCCAAAAACTTCATTAATGACAAAACTACAAGACTCACCAGCATGGGCCTGTAAAAAACCACAAAGATAAATGATTAGAGTTATAAGACTTTTCACCCTTACTAATCGGTAAGTTACTGAAAACTCTTAATAGCTAGAGTAAAAAATACTGGATACATTGACTAAGTTGGTCAATGAAGTTACAAAAACCAACTAGTTTTTTTAATAACTTAAGGGCCATTTATGCAAGTTGATACACTGAGAGGCTATCACTACCTCCAAAAAGCGAATTTTCTGCGCCAACAGGATTTATATCCTTTTTTTAGATCAATTGAAGACTCAGAGGGAACAGTGGTTTCTGTGGATGGAATTGATCAGATTATGATTGGATCAAATAATTATTTAGGTCTAACTCATCATCCTTACGTTATAGAAAAAACAATTAAAGCGATTGAAAAGTTTGGAACAGGTTGTACCGGATCAAGATTTCTCAATGGTAACTTATCATTACATGAAGAACTTGAAGAAAAACTTGCAAAATATTTAGGCCATGAAAAAGCATTAGTTTTCTCAACAGGTATGCAGACAAACCTTGGTTCAATTAGTTCAATCTGTGGTCCCAAAGATTGTCTTGTTTTTGATAGTGAAAATCATGCTTCTATTGTTGATGCTTCAAGATTAGCACTAGGCCCAACTTTTAAGTACAAGCATAATAATATGGAAAGCTTGGAACAAGTTCTCGAAGAAAATATTAGCCGGTTCAAAAATGTTTGGATTGTGGCCGATGGTGTTTTCTCTATGACCGGTGAAATCTTAAAGTTACCAGAAGTTGTTGAACTATCTAAAAAATATGGGGCCCATATCTATCTCGACGATGCTCATGGAATTGGAGTAATGGGAGAAAGAGGATCCGGAACGATGAACCATTTTGGAGTGGCCAAAGATGTTCATTTAAATATGGGTACGTTCTCTAAATCTTTTGCTTCAATCGGTGGAGTTATTTCAGGTGAAAGTGAGCTGATCGATTATATAAAGCATACCGCAAGATCATTTATGTTCTCTGCCGCTATGCCACCTTCTGCTGTTGCCACTGTAAGCGCGTGTCTTGATGTTATCGCTAGCGATAATACGATTCATGAAAGATTATGGGAAAATGTTAATTATATGAGAAAAGGTTTTAAGTCTTTAGGCTTTTACACCTACAACTCTGAAACGCCGATCATCCCCATCTTTATTGGTGATGAAATGAAATCACTTCAAGTGACGAACTACTTGAAAGAAAATGGTGTTTTTGCAACTCCTGTTTTACCTCCTGCCGTACCAAAAGGTGAATCACTCATAAGAACAAGTTATATGGCCAGTCATAGAAAAGACGAGCTCACAAAAGTTCTTGAAGTCTTTGCAAAAGCAAAAAAAGAATTTGAAATTCCAGAAACCATGTAAATCATGATTCAAATTAAAGAAGTCACAAGCAAAAAAGATTTAAATGACTTTATAAATCTTTCCTGGAAGATTTATAAAAATGATAAGAACTGGGTTCCACAGTTAAAGATAGCTCAAAAAGATATCCTTAGTAAGAAACATCCTTTTTATGAAACGGGAGAAATGTGTTCATGGATAGCTTTAAAAAACAATGAGATTGTCGGTCGTATTAGCGCTATAAAAAATAATGCTTATAATAAATATCATAATGTTAATGTTGGTTTTTTTGGTTTTTATGAATGCATTGATGATAGCGAGGTATCACACCTTTTATTTGAAACAGCAAAGACGTGGCTAAGAAATCAAAATTTAAATGAAGTGATAGGGCCGGCTAATCCCTCTACCAATTATGAAGCAGGTCTATTAATTGAAGGTTTTGATGATCCACCTCAAGTCATGATGACCTATAATCCAAAATACTATCTCAAACAATTTGAAGATGAAGGATTAAAAAAGGCAAAAGATCTTTTTGCCCACAGACTCCCAACCAATAGTGAAGTCCCTGAAATTATCAATAAAATTGCAGCGCGGGCTGAAAAAAGACATAGCATTACTTACCGTTATTTAAATAAAAAAATGTGGGCCAGAGAAGTCGAAATCATGCTCGATATCTATAATGATGCTTGGGAAAATAACTGGGGATTTGTCCCCATGACAGAAAATGAATTTCGACATACGGCCAATGATTTGAAAATGATTGCTCAGGAAAACCTTGCTTTGATTGCTGAAGTAAATGGTGAAGCAGCTGGTATGCTGGTGGCCCTTCCCGATATCAATCAAGTGCTTATAAAAAACCCTTCAGGTAACCTGCTTCCCTTTGGTATTTTTAAATTACTAAATCATAAGAAATATACCAATAGAATGAGAATCCCTATCATGGGAGTAAAGCAAAAATACCAAAAAATTGGTCTTTCAAGTCTCTTACTACAAAAAATCAGAGAAGAAGCAGTCAAAACACATTATAAAGATTGTGAATGTAGTTGGATTTTAGAAGATAATCACAATATGAATAAACCTCTTTTTACCTATGGTAGTGAAGTTTATAAGAAGTATCGCTTGTACCAAGGTACGTTATGAAAGTCTTTGTCACGGGGGCGACTGGCTTTGTTGGGTCTCATCTCTGTCGAAAATTAAAAACACTAGGTCATGATGTTTATGGTCTAGTAAGAAACGATAAAAAATTACAAGATGAAGGTCTCGAACTTATTTCAATCAAGGGCAGTTTAAACCATTCACAGTCAAATGACTGGATAGATGAACTTCCAACTGATCTCGACTGTGTCATTCATGTGGCCGGTATTGTTCACAGCTTTAATGAGGATGATTTTACTAAGATCAATAAGCTAGCAACAAAACAGCTGATTAATGATCTTAATAAAAAATACACCCAGTTAAATTTTATTTTTATTTCATCACTAGCGGCAGCGGGCCCCGGAGTAAAAAATGAGAAAATGCCTCTCACTCCAGTCTCTGATTACGGAAGATCAAAAAAAGATGCAGAATCTTTATTAAATGAAACTTGGTCCAATACCATCATTCGCCCGCCAATGATTATTGGTCCTGGAGATCCTGCCATTTTAGATATTTATAAAATGGTCAAATCAAAAATTATTTTAACAGCAGGAGCTAATGCTCTTCACAATCGATATAGTTTTGTTTGTGTCTATGATTTGGTGGACGCCATTATTAAAGCGATGAATAAAAGAAGGAGCGGAGTTGAGGATTATTTTATCAGTCACCATCGCATAATCACGTTTGAAGAAATTATCGATGAGATCTCTTCTTGTATGGGTATCCTCCCCCTTTATTTGCCGATGCCCTTAGGCTTTTTAAAGATGATCGCCAACCTTCTTAAGTGGTTACCTTTTGACTTTAGACTCACTCCTGACAAAATTAATGAATTAGCTGAGCCCTCTTGGATTTGTGAAAACGATAAATCAATAGAAAAGTTAAAAGTAACTTATGAATGGGACTTGAAAGAAACAATAAAAATCACATTTGATGATTATTTAAAACGAAAATGGATTTAAAAAAGGTGAAAAGATGAAAACAATTCTTTTATGTTTATTTTTTATGACTAATACCTATGCACTTAAACTTGCCAATGTCGATATTGCGCCGACAAAGACAGTTCAAAACAAAGAACTCGTTTTAAATGGCGCCGGTATAAGAAAGGCAACCTGGTTAAAAGTTAAAGTTTATGTTGGCTCACTTTATCTAACTGAAAAATCAACAGATATTAAAAAAATACTCTCAATTCCTGCACCAAAATTTTTAAAAATGCATTTTGTAAGAAGTGTGGACAAAAATAAACTTAATGATGGCTGGCAAGAGGCGTTTTCAAGATCTCTTTCTAAAGAAGAATTGAAAAAACATCAAAAGTCGATTGATACTTTTAAAAACTCTATTCAAGATATGGAGAAAAATGACTCCATTGAGTTAACCTTCTTCGATGATCGTCTCGAATATAAAATTAAAAATATAATGCAAAAACCTATCGTTCAAAAAGGGTTTGCTAAAAAGCTCTTATCAGTATGGTTTATCAACGCAGAAGATGAGGGACTCAAAAAAGGACTACAGGGTCTCTAATTAGCTCTTCTTTTTATTTGCGGCTTCTTCTTTGGCCTTCATGGCCTTATAAATCGTATCGTTAATTTGCCGACGAAACTCGGCTTTTTCTTTCTCTCCAATACGATGAATCAGGGCCATATATTGATGATGATCTTTTAATTTCCACTCATTTTCTTTTAGCTCTTCTACCACGGTTAGGCAGACATCAAGTGGCCAATCTAGAAAATAAATAGACCAAAGAGGCAGAGTTTCTTTACATTGAAACTTAAAATAAGACTCGGTAAAACTATGAAGATTGATACCAACAGCATATTCAACATCAGAGATCGGAGAATACTTATCGATATAAACTCTTTTCTCAACGACATCTTTTGATGCTGTCTTTGCATGAGATTTATTTCGTCCCTCATTTTCTTCATAGGCCTTACAAAAATCTAATAGTGTATCGAGATAAAAAGGGTCTTTATTTCCCATGATCCTCTCATAACCAAAATGACTTTTTAAATATTCGCTAGTCCAGCTCGCCTGAAAAATAACAACAAAGGGGTTATACCCTTCAATTGAATCTATCTGGGCCATTAAATCTCGTAGTTGTCCTTCTTGTTTAGGTGGA
>JAUHVL010000073.1 GCA_030425045.1 bacterium | reverse complement strand
CAGAAGCCGCTGTCCAAGCATCAAAGACAAACTCTCCCGAAAGGGCCGTGTCTTTGGTAATTTGATGTTCGACAAAAATCATAGGTTCAACAACACTAGCATCTTCTTTGCCAGAATTATCATAGACTTGAGTCCCATCATCACTGTTTTGATGATAGACATTAAAGACCGTTTTAACTCTTGTCTTTCCCTTCTCCATCATTTCTGCAAGAAGGTTTTGAATCGAAGTCAATAATACAGCTGTTGTAAAAAGTATTTTTTTAATTACATCCACAACCACCCCCTACAGCACCCGTTCCGCCGATGGCCCCTTCACGAAAAGAGCGCACTTCATTTTTAAAAACGGACTCCTCAGGATGAGGGTCAAGTTGCATAATTTTTTTGGATAAAAAATCGCGATCAATCTGATCGACGTTAGCGCAAGAACTTAGAAACAAAATAAACATCAATAATAAATACTTCATAAACATCCTTATTAAAGTAGTATTATATTAGATTAAATGGTCTAAGAAAAACTTGATTTATATCAAATTAAAATTTCACTAGCCAAACTTATAGCCAATTTTTAATGGCCTGTTTTGCTATGATAAGTTTTTGAATTTCACTGGTTCCGGCCCCAATCTCTAACGCTTTGGTATCTCTTAACGCCCTTTCGACATTATATTCTTTCATATAACCATAACCACCATGAAGCTGAATGGCCTCATTAGCGACATCAAAGGCTTCTTTCCCAATAAAATATTTTGTAATGGCCGCTTCACGATTGATGTTTTCACCTTTTTGCATTTTTTCTGCAATCGTATAGAGATATGACGTGCAAACTTCATAAGAGCTTGCCATTTTTGCAATTTTATCTTGAATCATTTGAAAGGAATTAATGGGTTTTCCAAATTGTTTTCTTTCTGCTGAGTACTTAATCGATGTTTCAAGACAGAATCTCATAATCCCCACACTAAGAGCACTATAAACAACTCTCTCTATATCGAGAGAATTTTTCATATCGTAAAAGCCTTTTCCTAGTTCACCTAAGATATGATCCTGTGAAACTTTAACATTATCGATAAAGATTTCACTCATTGGTGAACTTTTATTACCCATTTTTTCAAAGGGATTTCCCGTGCTTAAACCGGCCATTTCTTTTTCTAAAATGACGGCAACTCCCCCATCAATTCCTTCTCCTTCAAAACGTGCCATCACCAAGAAATAATCAGATATCGGAGCATTGGTTATAAATGTTTTACTTCCTTTAACGATATACCCATCGCCATCTTTACTAATTGTGGTTTTGACAGAGAGAGCATCACTTCCAACTTGTGGCTCCGTCAAGGCCCAACAACCAATTTTTTCTCCCGATGAAATTCCCGGTAGGTATTTTTCTTTTTGCTCTTTGGTTCCATGACGAGCAATATTAGCTCCAAACAAAGCCGTTGAAGCAAGTGAAGACGTACCAAAGCCACAACAGCGATACCCCATTTCCTCTGCTAACTCGGTTTGGTAATAAACATTATCAATCCCCCAAGGCTCTGGAAGAAGAGGCGCTAGTAAGCCTAGTTTTCCAAGCTCTTTTTGGGCCTCAAAACAAAATGTTCCCTGCCCTTCGTCTCTTTCTATATTGGGGACCAAATATTGGTCGAGTACTTTACCAGCGGTTTCTTTAAATTCGCTCATCAGTTGGGTTTCCTCTTGGTTGTGATTTTAAAATTATATTTCCAATTAATTTATAATCTCGTTTTTTTTCATTATTAATATAATAAAGCTTTCCAAAAAGATCATAATCAAATCTTCCGGGTGTTTTTCTTAAATTTAAATATAATTTATCAGATTTTAAAATAACTTTATTACATAGACCTCCCGGCTGATCGGTGTGTTGCCTGGGGTGAAAGACATCAAAAGTTTTATTAAAATTTAGATAAGCAGATTCTTTTTTAAATAGTGTTTGGAAATCAAGTTCAATTTCACGTAACTGGCCATTCTTTTTTTTACGATAAGCAATCTCAAGAATAATTTCACTCTCACTATTTTTATTAAAGAGAAAACCCTCATATTTTCCCTCGTAGGCCAAAACTTGTGTGATTTCAATTAATGGTTTTACTCTTTTGTTGATATTCATTTGAGTCCAGCCATATCGATAACGATTTAAAAATTCCTTTGTCTTTTTATTTTGTAAGCGATCTTTCTTTTCAGAAACAGTTGAAACATTTACGCTCGCACAAGCACTACATTGCGGACAAGGTTCACAACGTGAACTCTCATCGTAGGGATTACTGACAACGGTAAGCTCTTCTTTTTCTCCAATGGATATGGCCTTTGCCATATCTTCAAGTTGCCTCATTTTTGGTTCAGGTATCTTAAGTCCTAACTCTGCTAAAAATAAAAGCATCACTTTGCCAAAGAGCTCATCTGCTTTTTGATAGCGTTTTTTTTGATCTTTTAGTTTAAGGTATTGTTCAAACTCTTTTTCAGTAAAGCTAATAATGGAGTCTTTGAGAATTGTTTGTTCTTCAACTACTTTTTCTAATTGAGTTATCTGAGAATTTTGTTGAAAAAAAGCTGTAACCAGTAAGATATTTATCAGTAAGAGCCCAGAAATGGCATACTTTATCATCTCATTATTTTGAGGGAATTAGAAGGCCATGTAAAGAACCCGCTATTCACCGGGTTCTTGAAAGTTGATGCATGCTGTAAATATCAATTAGTTGTTTGCAAGACCAGCAATCACTCCCACGATGGCCAGAAATTTCTTGAAGTTATCGTCTTCACTATCGTCAGACTCAACTTCACTTTCATCATATGCAACCTCACCATTTAATTCAGCTAGATATTGCAGGATTAACTCCTCTAATTCTTCAATAACAGATTCTTCTTCTGGAGTGAGCACTTCTCTTTCATGTAGCTTATCGATCATTTCTAACGCTTCTTCTAAAAGCCGCTTTGCTGTTTTCAATTTTCCTTCCGCAAGAAATTTATCCGCTCGATCGATTTTCTTTTTTACCTTACTCACTGCTTTTGGATCACCACAGGGGACACAGTTTACTTGAATATTCATATAATATTTTCTGGGATCACTAAAATTTAACATCCAATGGATATTAAATGTTTCTGAACCTCTTCGTTTACAATAGGCAACGACATTTGCCGTGGCATAATCAGTCGTTAACGTGGCCTTAGAACCAGAGTACTTCCACGTAGAGAGATAGCTCCCCCTTCCGTTGATATTCCAATATTTGGCCTGTGTATTCAGCTGTAAAATTGTTTTTTTCTTTTCGACACAAATATTGAGATTTCGAGCAGGAAGATTAACAATATTAGGGCCAGCCCCTGCTCCTAGTCCACCACCAACAACAACTTTAACTGGTGTTAATTTGCCCTTAGGGAGGACATAGACTTTTAACTTTCCAAGCTTTTTGGAGGCCATATTTGTCGAACCAAAACAGACCATCGACTTCACAAGACGATCTCTTTTTAAATAAAACGAATGAGTACCAGCTGGTTTTAAATTTTTATCAAGATGGAAAACTCTCATTTGCCCATTACCAAAGCTGAGCTGACACTCTCTTATATACATGAGCTTCGTTGCTTCAATCTTCACCCTTGTTGTAACGCGATTGAGCTGTAGCCCCTGTTTCGATTCTCGAAACTTTTGAAAGTCGCCCGTCATTCCGACAAAAACTGAAGCATGTATTTTTGTTATCAATAAAGATGCAAGTATTAATAGAATATGTTTCGACATTGTTTTCTCCTCATTGTCATGTCCGCTGTATTTTTTACAATTCAAAACAAAGGCCAACAATCAACACCACTCAGCAGAGATTCACGAAAGACCGACTAACACTGACGAGTTATCAAGATAAGATACTTTTATCGGGTAATCTTACAGGTAGAAATTATGCACCTTGCTTTGCACAAGGTGGTCATTCAGACACTAAATTTTATAGGGCTCCATAATATAACCAAAACAATCGGAATGAATATTTTCGATATTTTTTGTAATCATGGCCGGAATAAAAGAATGCGCAACTTTCAACTCTCCGTTTGAAACTTCGAAAAAATGATGAAGCGAGTCCTTATTATCAGAGCGTTCAACGATAAAACCGTCTAAAGAATTTGCTTTGGCCAAAATTGTTCCAGATTCTAATACTTGAAAGTTAAATTCATCAACCCTATTTAAAAATGAGAACTGAGACTCTCCCTTTTGAAAACTAAAATCGAGAGTCACTTGAGGATCAAAACTCATCCGTCCCACAGTATGAAGTAGTGTCAACTTAGATCGATTTAACTCGCCGGAAAAAATATTATGTTTAAATAAACTTTCAATTTTTTTTACAAGTGTGTTGATCCCTTCAATCTCACGAGACTTACCTGCTTCAATCGTAATACTTGGCATATGTTTCGAAAAAGCGAGAGAGAGAACCTCATGGGGCTCTGTAAAATAAACCATGGTCTCTGAGAAAAAACGAGCGAGGTGAAGAGCATTATCATCGAGGACATTAACACAGCTATAAAAAGGATTGTTTCCCGTATTATTATGAATATCGATACAGCATAGTGGTTTTTGATCAATCACATATGTTAAAACATCAGATGAAAGAGGATGTGAGCTATCCCAAATACGATTAAAGTCAACATCACCTTTTACCATTCTTTTATTTAAAGCCGCCGCCTCAGTGTTGGCGATAAAAAACAAAAGAGGTCTCTCTAATTTTTTTTTGAGATGATGATAATTACTTAAGACCTTTTGCATGGCCAAAAAACCAGAATGTTCATTTCCATGGAGTAAAACTGAGATAAAAACGGGCGCTCCAGAGCCACCTTCTAAATGAAATAAGGTTGGCCCACCAAGCTTTTGATGAAGCTCTTCGACTTTGTAATCAAAAAAGTCTTGAGGTAACTCGTTTTTAATCTTCAGCATATATTAATAAGTCCACTTATGGACGGGCAAATTCTGTTTTTGAAAGGAATAATACTGCTCCAATAGCTCTTGGAATCGATTACCATTTTTATGAACCCATGCCTTTTGCCAATTAGCACCGTTCATACCATTTCTAATTCGAGGAGAAATAATATCATCTATATACTTTTGAATTTCGCTTTCATCAATATTAAAAGCTTTTAACCCCTCCTTAACTCCGGGAAGGACTTCATTAAGTATCAAGCTTTGAATATTTCTTTTACTGCCATCAATCCAATGAAGAGAAGCATCAAGTCCCTTTTTTGAAGCTTCGTAAAAGTTCTCACTTGCTTGTTCAAACGAAATTTTCTCGGTGAGATCATCAATGGTATATAAATAATGAACAAGTCCGATTTGAAAGGCCATATTGGCAAGGGCATCGGCGACAGTTGGCCCAGCGCTTGGTACACGAAACTCTAATCTTAAACATGGTTTCCCATTTTTATTAAGCCCGATGAGTGGTCTATTCCAACGCCAAATCGTTCCATTATGAAGTCGTACATGATCAAGCCACTCGGGATCGGAATCATGATGATCTGGTAATAAAATGGGATGACCGTCAAAGTTTTCGATAAAGAGTTCTAGTAAACTCTTTCTCACATAGCCATTTCCAAGGCTCACACGTGTTGCAAACTTCCCATCACCTCTTCTAAATGATTTTAAATTTACAGACTGTTCAAAAATGGGAATTCGCGATTCATCCCATAATTCTTTGCCATAGAAAAATGGTGAGTTCGCTCCAATCGCGGCCATAAACGCACTTGAGACAATTGAAGCATTATAATAGCGAGGGCCATTTTGTTGTGTCACACCAAAATGAATCTGCAATGAAGTAGCAGCACATTCTGTAATGATATCCTGATGTTCGATTTTTAATTCGTCTCTTCCCTCTAAATCGAGTACCGTGGGCTTGCCCTCTCTCAATTTCATAATGCGATTATTAAGAGCAAAATATCGTTTTTGAGGAGAGAGATTATCCATGGTTAACATATAATCCCTCAACGTTGGAAGTGTCCCAATCGTCATCGCTTTAAGATTCATTTGTTCAGCAAAGGATTCACACTTTTTCCAAATCTCAAGAGTCTCTTCTTCTAATGTGCTAAATACTTTATTCGTAATATTATGAGGATCAGAATTGAGCTCAAAATTAAATTTAGAGATTTCAGGTACAACAAAAGGATGTTCCAACTTATTGATAAATTCATCACTTGAAGGTGCTGGAATAAAATCTTTATCCACTAACCATGCTTCTAATTCAAGACCACATTTTGGCGCGGATGTATCAAACATCTCTTCATCGAACCAGCGTTTTAAAATTTTTGTTTCTTCCTTAAGTTTTTTATGAAAGATTTCTTCATCAGTTGAAGAAAATTCAACACTATCTATTTCTATTCCCATGACAGTTAAACCTCCGACTAACTAAATGCTAACAATCAGCTGTAAGAGAAAGCATGACCTTTGTCAGGGTTTAATAGGAGAGAAAATACCCAATAAAACTCAAGTATCCATAAGTTATTGTTTATAGGCTAAAAAGGATGAAAATCATAAAAACCGCCCTAGAATGCTGGGGTTAATTTTAAATCTCAGATTTAAAACGACTTTGTTTCTAGTCATTTCTGAAAAGAGTTCAGATATCTAATCTGTAATTTTCAAGTATTACTATTATATAAAAAAAGAAACTTTGCATG
>JAUHVL010000003.1 GCA_030425045.1 bacterium | reverse complement strand
AAAGTTCCAATTACTTACAAAAAATATATTAAAACGTCCTTGTTTTGCGATAACCAATATCGGGTCATCCATGCCCCGACCCTTCGGGCAAGTATTGGTCATCTCCTATTTTAAAACAAGAGATGTTTAAAACTTGCCCACGAAGTGGGTGCGACCATGACGGGAGCATTTTAAATATCCAAAAGCAAGGACGTTTTTTTAGGATTATCAAAAATAGTCTATATTTCAAAAAATGAAACATATCCATTTAAGTACATCAGTTTAAGAGATTTACTATTTGAACTTGATTGTATCTCTTTTTACAAAATCAACTTGGTAATCTTGGCAATTGGCCACCTTAACTGTACCCATGCCTAATATATTAGCGTGGGCCATTAAGGCACGAATGATTCCGCCATGGGTGGAGATCCCAACTTTATTAAATTTTTTTTGTTCATTAATTTCACACAAAACATCTAAAACTCTATTCAAGCATTGTCTTCTTGTCTCGCCTCCAGCAAAACAAAAGTCCCATGTATCCTCTGAGCAATCACGAAATTTCTCCCAAGACTCAGCTCCAAACTTTTCAACAACTTGTTTATGATTAAGGCCATCAGCTTTGCCAAAAGTTTTTTCTCGAAGTCTTGCATCGTATACAATATCGACATTTGAAAGCTCGGCCACAATTTCTGCTGTTTTTTTTGCTCTCGATAAATCACTTGAATAGATAATTTCGATTCCTTTATCTTGAACTCTTTTTGCCAGTTCCTGAGCTTGTGAAACGCCATGGTCATTTAGAGGGATATTGATATGTCCTTGAAGTTTTTTTTCTTTATTCCAGTCAGTCTCACCATGACGAAAAATGATTAATTCCATTTTTACGACTCACAATTTTCGAAAATATACATAATATCTTTAAGGTTAATAATTTTTCTGATTTTGATATTTAAATTAGGAGTTGCTGTCCCTCTTGTAATTTCACGAGATCGTCCATAGTAAAAATAATATAAGTAATCACTCCAATTATATTGATCAATATTATTATGTTTACTTTGATTACTTTGTAGATGATTTAATTTTTCTCTTAAGACAAAAATCGTTGCAAGGGCCGCATTTTCAGGTATTTTATAATCAGCATCAAGTAATGATTCATACTCTGTATCTTTTACCCATCTCTCAATATCATCTTTTATTTTTATTTGAGTAAGCCCTCTACTATTAAGAGACTCATTACCTTTTAGGTATTTCAATAAACTAACTAGATTTTGTCCCCACTCATTACCAAAAAAACGAAACTCTTTAACATGATACTTTAAATCTCTCCCCATACGACTCTCAACAAGTAACACACCGATGGCCAAGGCTGCGAGCTCATTATAAAAATCATTAGAAATATTCATTATCTCTTTTAATTTCTCTTTATTCTCTTCAAGTGCCTTAACATAGCGATCTAGGATACGATTACTTTTTCTAAGGGAACCTCGAAAATAAAATGTTGATGGGCAATAGTCGAATTGTTTGAAATCAGGATTGAGATATTTTGCAGAGAAGTACTCCCTTGATCGCGTATAAGTTCTGTTTGCAAGCTTATTGAAGTATTGATCAGACCAATCTTCGAGGTCAGTATGTTCAAATTGAAAAAACTTGGCCCGTGTTGCTTCTAAAATCCATTCAGGAGGTTCAAGCATACTAGGCAATAGATAAGTCTTCCCATTAAAGAAATAAGCATTATCTCCTTTAAAAATAGACTGAACTAGATCATTTGAGTCGGGAAAGATTGTGATTTTTTCACGATGAAACTCTCTTATATTGTCGATACTGAAGGTCAAGCCCCAATTATCACTTCCATCCCAGCTTTCAAATGGTAACTGCTCTCCATAAGGTTGAAGGTATCGTTCTTTTTCCTCACCAGAAAAAAAACGTGATGGAATGTTCGCTATGGGAATACCGTCAAAGACTTCTTTATTTAATTCGATGGCACCCATCAATCGATAAAGATACTCTTTATCGCTTAATAACTCCTCTCTGGTAAACCTTTGAGGGAGATACCTTAAGACTTTATCAGCTGCTCTTCTCCATAAATGATCATCGCCAAGTGATGAAGGTTTACGATCTAACTGGCTACAAGAAACAATAAAAACAAAACTGAGTAAAATTATCCGGTACAAGTCATCACCCTATTAAATACCTTTACTATATTAAGCTAAAATCCAAATAAAAGCAGAGAGATACTTTCTTCCGCAAAATTGAGCAGCGAGAAAAAATTTCCTTAAAAAATGTGTTTATTTTCAGCTAATTACCGCTAAAATATTTGAACACGTAAAATTTGAAATAGACAGAGCTAAGGAGGATTTATGCTCAAGAGTTTACTAATTCTTTTACTTACTTTTTCATTCTCTAACGTTTTCGCTGCTGAAATGAATCCAGATGGATCTTCAGGATGTGGTTACGGATGGGAAGTAACTAAAGAGAAAACATTGTTTGCTTCTTCTACAAGAAACACAACAAACCAAATCGCTTCAAACACAATCGCCATGACTATGGGGACTTCTGGTTGTGAAAGACACGACATCGTTATGAAGCAACATCAGCAAGAACACTTTGCTGCTGTTAACTATGAAAACATCATCGCTGATATGGCCCAAGGTCAAGGTGAGTACCTTGTTTCTTTCGCTGGTGTTTTAGGTTGTGACGCTTCTGCTTTTGGTAAAGCTGCACAACAAAATCTTGATAAAATTGCCGCTGACAATGCTGTTCAAATGTTGAACAATATCAAGACAAATGCTGCTATGAAAACAGCTTGTATGTAATATAAGTTTGGGGTGAAGCTCCAAGCTTCACCCTCTCTTTGTGATAATAATGTGAAAATCCTGCAAACAATTTTACTTCTCTCTTTAATTTTTAATCAATCAACATTTGCTCAAGACTATGATGAACTGGCCCTTCATAAGAGGTGGCAGAGACTTCTCCAATACAAAAAAAGTATGCTTGGTAGTTCTTATTCATCAAGAACTGATGACAAACGATTCTTTCTCGATCCAAATGGATACTGGGATCCCGTTGCTGAACTAAAAACATCTGTTGCGAAATTCCAAGAACCGGTGACAGATGAAGCGAAAAGAAATCTTCATACACAATGTCGATTTCCCGCTCGTTATAAGTTTGTAAAAAAACATTTTAAAAATATCCAGTTTAAAGACGTCACCTGTAATGAATTTAGTTGGTGGTATGATCAAATTGGAGCCAAATCAATAGCCTTAATTTTTTCAAGTTATTATGCTAGTAACCCCGCAAGTATGTTTGGCCATACTTTACTAAAACTTGTTCGTGCAGAAAAAGGAATGGGAGGAATCACTGACCTAGGACTAAATTTTGCGGCTGAAACAGGAAGTGATACCGGTATCACCTATATTATGAAAGGACTAATGGGCGGGTATCTCGGGAAATTCTCAACTCTTCCCTATTACAACAAACTTAATGACTATATTAATGGCGAAAGCCGTGATGTTTGGGAGTATCGTCTCAAGTTAAACTTTGATCAAGTCGATTGGATTGTTAAGCATATATGGGAATTAAAAAATAACGCCTACTTTGATTACTATTTTCTTGATGTAAATTGTTCTTTTCTTTTATTAACAATTTTAGAAGTAGGGAATCTAGATTGGAATCTCACTCATGGATTTTTCTTTTACGCCCTCCCCGTAGATACCGTAAAAAGAATGACTGAAAACAACGCTGTTGAGCAAGTTTACTTTCGCCCTTCTTTTAGAAAAAAACTTTATAGTCACTATCACAGCTTAGATGATGGTCAGAAGGAAACATTTAAAAACTTAATTAAGAATAAGCTCCCGATGAAAGATGTCACTGTTCCTGAAATCATTGACACTTATACTGCATATTTAAGATATCAACGATATGAAAGTGGTGATGATCCTGAGTTTATGGAAGCGACAAAAAAGAAAATAAGAAAAGCTCATCTTCATCGAGCGAAACTAGGTGTCGTTTCAGAGCCTGAGATTTATAACAAGCCGACTGACCCTCTAGACTCACATCATGCTTACAGAATGGGTCTTTCTTCAGGTTATAATACTTTATTCAAAGAATTTTATGAGTACCAATTTAGATTTGGTGTACATGATATGTCTACAAACTCAAAAGGACTTCCTCCTTTTTCGAATCTAGAGTTTGTTGGAGCAAAATTTAGATACTACTCTGATGAACAGCAGCTTCACCTCCATGAATTCACTTTTATTAACCTCCAAACGATAAATGACTGGGATCTTCTCACAAAAGATTTATCATGGGGAGCTTCACTAAAAGTTAAAACTCCTCACGACCTAGGTGTAAACAATCGCTATATGGCAGAGATCAGACCGAATGTAGGGTTTGCAAAACACATTTTTAATAAAAAAGTTGCTGTGGCCTCTTTCTTCATTCTCGATATGCAATATGGACCTGCTCTAAACTACGATTACTATAGAATCAGCCCAGGCCTCAAATTAGGTATTCTTGGAAATTTATCATCACGACTCACATTCAACCTTTGGGGAACACTACTTCAGAGTCTTGATAAAAATTACGATGAATCCTTAAGGTACGAGGTTGAAAGCTCACTTGCCTACTCATTTAACCAAAGTTTTGAGCTTGGAATTTATAATAGTATTTATAGTAGCTCTCTTAATTATCTAGATGATGCAAGAGACACAAAACTAAATCTCCATTACTTTTTCTAATTCACGAATAATATTAGAAGTTCCATCAACGGCGTTGTCATGGCAAATTTTTAGTTCTCCTTGTAAATCATGAATTCCATTTAAAAACGTTTCGTTATTTAAATCATCTTCTACGATAACAATTGATCCCAACTTTTCTTTTGCCACAATTGAGTTATGAAATTGTTCATTTTTCTGAGCAATTTTTAGAGGAATAAAAAGGCTACGTTTTCCTAGAGCCAACAGTTCACTGACTGTTCCAGCACCTGCCCTACTAACTATAATATCTGACTGTTTAAACAAATCTATTATCTCTGCACCAATAAAATCATAAACTTTATAATTATCTCTTTCATAAGGTTTATAGCTTTCATAAAAAGCTTTACCAACTTGATGTATAATTTCGTAGTCTTTTGTTAAGACATCTAAATTATCATAGATAATTTGATTAATAAGCCTAGAGCCGTTTCCCCCTCCCGTAATAAACATCTTTTTACTCTTTTGATTTTTGAAAGATGCACTACCAGAGATATTGTAAGTTTCTTTTCTAAGGCATTCTTCTCTGACGGGATATCCAGTAAAAACAGTTTTATCTTTCGAGATATATTTTAAAGAATCTTCAAAGCTAAGCATTATCGTACTTGCAAACTTTGAGCAAATTTTATTGGCCAAGCCCATTTGTGTTGTTTGCTCATGAATTAAAATTTTCTTTCCCAGAACCCAGGCTGCTAACACTGGCGGTACACTGACAAATCCACCAAAAGAAATAACAATACTCTTGTCGCTTGTTTTTGATAAAAATAAAAATGACTGAACCACTCCTATTAAAATTTTAAAAACATCAGTCACATTTTCTATTGAAAGATACCTTCTCAACTTTCCTGAAGAGATTCCTTTGTAGTTGATCTTTTCTCTTGGAATTAATTCCGCTTCAATTCCATTAATGCTACCAATATAGTCAATTTTTAAATCTGGATACTTTTTCAAAAGCGCTTTAATAACAGTAATAGCAGGGACGACGTGACCACCGCTACCACCTCCGCAAAATATTAAATGATTATCAGAACGAACCATTTCTTCCTAATAGATAAAAACTGACTATAAGTGTTAGCATAGAACAATAAACTCTAAAAAAGAACGGAAAAATGAGAAGATCTTTTACAATAACAAGTATCGCGATAATGATAGTTCAAGCTCTTGCTGGACTTTATATTGATTCCACCTTTTACTTTACCTACTTAATTACTTTACCTTTTATTTTTCTCGGTTTTTACGACATGATCCAAACCAAAAGAACTCTTATGAGAAACTACCCGATTGTAGGAAGGGGGAGATATATCATGGAGGTCCTAAGACCAAAGATATATCAATATTTTGTTGAGTCGGACACAGGAGGAACGCCAATAAACAGAATAACGAGGTCTGTAGTTTACCAAAGGGCAAAAGAACAGTTGAGCTCTACACCTTTTGGTACCCAACTAGATATCTATGCACCAGGATATGAATGGATAAATCACTCAATGAATCCGCTAGACCTCAATGAAGTAAAACCAGAAGAGCTAAGGATAAATGTCGGTAGCGATAAATGTACGAAACCATATTCACTCAGTATTTTTAATATCTCAGCGATGAGCTTTGGCGCTCTCAGTAAAAATGCGATTGAAGCACTAAATATTGGAGCTAAAGCCGGTAATTTTGCTCATAACACTGGCGAAGGTGCAGCAAGCCTTTATCATTTGAAAAATGGTGGTGATCTTATTTGGCAAATTGGTACAGGATACTTTGGCTGTCGTACAAAAGATGGTCACTTCAATGATGAAGCATTCAAGAAAAAGGTATCATCGCCTGAGATAAAAATGGTGGAAATCAAACTTAGCCAAGGTGCTAAACCCGGGCATGGTGGAATTCTTCCTGCTGCTAAAAACACAGAAGAGATTGCCCAAGCAAGAATGGTTGAACCTCATACAAGAGTTTTATCACCAAGTAATCATAAGGAATTTTCAAGCCCTACAGAAATGATCCATTTTATTGAGAGGTTGAGAAACTTAAGTGATGGAAAACCTATAGGAATAAAACTATGTGTTGGTGATCCACTTGAGTTTTTTGAGCTTTGCCAAGAAATGAAAAAACAAAATAACTATCCAGATTTTATAACGGTAGATGGAAGTGAGGGAGGAACGGGAGCTGCACCACTAGAGTTTTCAAACTCAATTGGAATGAGCTTAACTGATGGAATAATTATTGTTTCAAATACCCTTCTTCAATTCGGACTAAAAGATAAAATTAAGATAATTGCTGCAGGTAAAATATTAACAGGGTTTGATATTATCAAAACTATAGCGTTAGGTGCTGATGCCTGCTATAGCGCGAGAGGAATGATGTTGGCACTAGGCTGTATTCAAGCATTAGAATGCAACTCAAATCATTGCCCTACAGGAGTCGCAACTCAAGACCCTCAACTGGTTGTAGGCCTCGATATCCCCGACAAATCAAGAAGAGTCACTAATTATCATTTTCACACCATTGAAGCTGTCGCTGAAATATTAGCGGCGACAGGACTTAGAACGACTCATGAACTGAGAAGAAGTCATATTTGGCGAAGAATTTCACCGACTGACATTAGAACTTATGAACAACTTTATCCCTATATGAATCCAGAATTATCAGACCAGTCTCAGGCTGGGTAATTGCTAAGGTAGATTGTTTTCAGGAGGAAGAGGCCTAAAAGGCCTTCTCGCCTTTCTATTAGTTTTTCCTCTCACACCTCTTTTCGAGATATGAGTATCCTTCTCTCTAAACCGTCTGTCTTTTAGTAGCTTCTTATCTTTGCCTTTTTTCTTAGCAACCATTTTCTTAACAGGATTTTCTTTTTTACTTCTTTTTTCTTTTTTATTAATTTTTTCCTGTACTCGCTTTCGAATTTGCTGGTTGTTTCGTATAGGTTTTCTTCCTGATCTTAAAACGCCTATTTCTTTTCGAATGATGTCTTTTTTTGCAAGCTCTCTGATTCCTGATCGCTGTTTTTTAATACGAATATCGACTTCTTTTAAGTTATTTGATTTAACCATTGCTGGTTGAGACTGCGCAAAGCAGGTTGACCATAGAGTAAAAATTACAAAACCTAAAAACAATTTCATCATAGTCCTAAAAGTTTAAATAAAACGTAGCTCCAAAAGCTAAATATTGCTGAGTATAATTATAATCTAAGGTATCACTCTTTACATTGGAATTATTCTTTATAAACCTTTCTCTAATATAAATACTTAAATAATCCCTTAGGGCCAAGGTAAGAGTGGCATAACTTGTCCACGTTGTATCTTTTTGAGCAAAGCCTGTCGAATCAGCTAAGTAATTAGAAATTTGATAATTTGTACTGATATCAAGTGAAACTCTCTCTGCTAGTGGAATAAAAAAGGCCAACTCATAAGCCTTGTTACTATTTGAACTTACAGAACTATCATTATCATTTAATGTTTCTTTTCCCCAAGTATAGCCAATCGTTATATCTAAATAATTGAAAAGATAAGTATAAAATGCCTCAAAAGAATGCCCCTTTCCAGATAAGTAATCATATTCACTATTGAGTGCACTATATTTTGAATATGTATAACTCAGACTAGTTTTTGCCTTATTAAAATAATAAATATGATTAAAACCTAGTGTTGAATTTCGTACATAATCTTCACCACCATAAGTTGTCTTCTCTCTTTTTGGAGTTATTGAAAAATCAAAATTCTCAGTCCCATAACTAACAGGCAAGAGAAACCCAAAACCAGAACTTTTGGATTCTGGATCTGCTTTAAAGCTATCACGATAGCCATCAACTCCTATTTTTGCTTTTAGCCCCTTCCATATCAAAAAGTTATAATCTCCTCCATAGGCAACGACTCTTTCACTATCAGAATCATACGTTTCACTTTCTGCTTGTGTGTTTGGATTTGAGTTAGAACCAGAACTGTAATCAAAAAACAAAGTTACTCTTTTATGTTTTGTTACTTGAATATGTTCTAAAATTCCATATTCATACATTAAGTCTTCAGCTCTTTTAAAAATTTCATCATCTTTAATTTTATAAAAATGATCCTCTGCTTTTTTAAAATTATTTAAAAGTAAAAGAGTATTGCCCATTTTAAAGTTATTTTCTGAAGAAGGATTAATTACCCATGCGTACCAATAGTTTCGATAGGCCCTCTCATACTCTTTTCTTTCAAATTGATGATTAGCTAAATTAACAAACTCCTCTTCATAATCCTTATACAATTCAATTTCATCCATCGCTAAATTATAAAGAGCATCAGATAAATTTTCTTCGATTGCTTCACCAAGCAGACGAATTGCTTTTTTATAATTCCCCATACGATCGACAGCTTGAGACATATATATTTTTGCTGCTGGGGCAAGAGGACTCTTTAAATCAATAACTATCTGATAATAATGAGCTGCAAGTTTATCTTGCTTCTGAACTAGTTTAATATTACCCATATTATAGAGAAATACAGGATTACGAGGATGATCTTTTAAAAGCCTGGTGAATATTTTTTCACTTTTATCAAGGTCTCCTTTTTCAAAAGCATATAGCCCTTCAATAACATGAGGTTTATTATCAAATAACTCTTGCTTGACCTGTGCTTTTGCAGTTATTGAAAAAGTTATAATAAAAATAAAAACACTGATGATTTTTATCAACTTATCTCCATAATGTGTTTTTATTTTAACAGAGAAACGTATATTTCGTTACGATTAAAATCTCAAAGCTTTGCAAGTATGAGAGGAGCCATTAAAAACAACCTCTCGCATGAAATTATAAGAAGAGCGACATTTTTTCTTTAATCTATCAGTAGCATAAATATAAGATGCCCAAACTTCTGCAAATTCTTCATTACGATTGCGATGTTTATTCCCAGCATTTGAATGTGTTGTATATTTTGAAACTTTACAAACTTTTTTAACCTGAGAGTTATAAAGAGAATAAAAAGTACGCCCTCTAAAAACACGATTTCCAACGACATGACCAATTTCATGAATCAAGCTACCTCTTAGGTGGTCCGTACTAAAAGTAATATTTTTCTCAGGTGACTTCGGATGACACTTTCTAGCAAGGTCTATCGCTCCTCTAGTTGTAAGTCCAAAATTCCCAGGTAAACAATGGCCATCTGTTCTTTGACGTAGATATTTTTTAAAATTTATCTTCATATTCTGAATAAGGATTTTTGCTTGTACTTCTCCCGCCATATCTGTGATTGTAGAAATAATATCAGTGACAAAGTTTTTTTCCTTTCGGTTTGCCCCTCTCACACTAACGCTCAGTGAGTTCAAATCTTTAGTATTCCCATTAACCAAACATGAGGTATTACCAAAGCCCGCCACAACATTTTCTGAAACTGCTTTCTTTCGAGAACTTATAGATCTATCTATGTTTTGATGAAAAGCACATGAAGCAAAGAATAGTGTAAAAAAAAGTAAAACTCTCATAATAACTTAACGGGTTATGTAGCTATAATATTTATAGGATATAACAGACAAAAGCATTTCACTCGCATACTAATTTCTCATTTCGTTTTACATTAGTGGACCTGAAAGCATAACAAAATGAAAATTAAATAAACCTTAAAAAAGAGATCATATGAAAATAATCCTAATTGCATTCACGTTACTTTCAATAAACCTTTCAGCAAATGAGCTAGGATTTACTTGTAAAGCAGAACATAGAACAGACCCCGTTAATAAAATATTTTTTAATATAATTATTGATGAACAGTCTTATGATAAAGAAAGTAAATTAATTGATATATTTGTCTACCATCAACAAGAAATTGACATGAGTTATGAGTTTATAACAGTCGAAGCTTTTTATGTCTCACCCTCAAAGTCTAATCCACAATACTATATAAGAGCTAAAAATATTCCTTATTATGAACACACTCTTAGTTTTACTGTTTATCCCCTGGCGAGGAAGATGTTAGGCTTTAGCAATTTAACTATTACCAAAAATGGGATAAGCTTAGAGGGTACTTGTGAAAGAGCCGATTATCTCGATGCAAGTTCTTGAGCACAATTTTTCAATTTAATCATTTCCTCAAATTTGATTGTTATATCTTTTTTAGAGTCTTCAACCGAAGTAAGAATAACTGGTTTATTAACGATTAGACTTTTTGAGTTATACTCAATGATTCCAGAGTTTTTACTATCATAGCAATATCTTGTATTTTTTTTAGAACTTTTCATACAAAAGAGATACATCTCATGTGAGCCATTTATACTCAGTTTTATATTGCCACTCCCAAGCTCCTCAAACATTACTTTCTTATCTTTATAATCAAAGCACTGAGGTAATTTCGATCCCATCAAACCCACACTTGAGTAGGTGCTTAAATTCAAAAAGAATAAGATTGTTGAAAAAAGTACGATGACAATTCTACTCATGGTCTCTCCATTATTTTCAACTTTAAGAATACTTCAAAAGACTCAACCATCTAAAAAACGAAGCTAAAAAGGGTCTAAACCACTGATTTTATGTAGATTGACGGAAATCACCTTGCCATGAAATCAGGGCAAGAATTATAAAGAGAGAAGGAGATTAAATGAGCTTAGATCATATTTTAAAAAATAACGAAAATTGGGCAAATAAGAAAATTGAACTCGACAAAGATTACTTCAAGAACTTGGCCAAAGGTCAATCTCCTGAAATTCTATATATAGGCTGTTCAGATAGTAGAGTTGCTGCAGAACAATTAATGGGACTTGAGCCCGGGGATGTTTTTATCCATAGAAATGTCGCTAATCAAGCAAGTCCAGATGACTTAAATTTTATGAGTGTTCTTAACTATGCTGTCGTTCACCTCAAGGTTAATCATATCGTTGTATGTGGACACACAAGCTGTGGAGGAGTCAGAGCGGCCCTGACCCAAGAAGACCTGGGAATTCTCAATCCTTGGATCAAAAAAATAAAAAATGTCAAAGATGAAAACTTGGAGAAGTTTAATTCTCTAAATGAGCTAGAAGCTGAGAAATTACTCATTGAGCTCAATGTTAAAAAGCAATGTAAAAATATTTCTGAAGTAGAGTTTGTTGCCGACGCTGTCAAAAACAGACAACTTAAAATACATTCTTGGGTCTTTGATCTATCATCTGGAAAAATTCTAGTTCTCTAAGCTTACAACCACTTTTTCATATATACTCTATCTGGGTCATACATATCGAGTTGTTTTTCGACATTAAAATATCTTCTTCCCCTTGGATCGCCCCCCACTCCTGCTAAATACATCCAGTTTCCATAATTCGAATAAACATCGTAATCCACAAGTGTTCTTTCAAACAAAAAAGCACCACTTCTCCAGTTAAGATTGAGATCATTTAACCAAATACTTGCAAAAATCTGCCTTACACGATTTGATAAATAACCTGTTTCTTCTAACTCATTTAAAGCAGCATAGAAAAAGTTATGTACCGGCAGTTCTCTCAATTCATCAAACTCGTAATCTTTAAAACGAGAGAAATCAAGAGATCCTTTAAGTCCATATTCTGAAAAATACTTTGTCGTGAGTTTTTGATAATGCCAATAAAAAAATTCTCTCCATAAAAGCTCAAAGATAATCCAACTTGTTGATTTATTTTTTATATGATTTTTTTCAAATTCTTTAACTCTATTATATAAATACTTAACATCAAGAGCACCACAACTAAGATAAGCCGAAAACTTAGTAGAAAAGTCTCTCCCAACTAAACCATTTCTGGTTTCAAAATAACTTTTTGCTAGTTTTTTTTCATCAAAATAGTATTCTATTTCTTTCATAACCAAATCGGACTGAGGGTAAATAGCATGACTATAAGATGGAGGTAGTTTCTTTTCCGCTTTTTTTCTAAAATTACTAAAAGAGTCTGTAAAATCAAATTCTATATCTTCAAAAAGCCTATTTTGGTAGTTTATCATTTTTTCTTCAAATACTTTTTTTTCTTCATCACTATCCCAACAAAGTACAGCTGATACATCAACGTCTTCAATATAATCTTTCCATTCAAGATTATTCGTGCATTTAAAAGAGTGATAAAGATCTTTAAAAAACCTCTCTTGATTTTCTGAGTAAAACTTCGGGGAGAAGAAAACTTTCTTATAAGATCCCGATAGAGTGAGACCATATGAAATATTATTGATAATGAGTAAATTCTTACTATCTTCGCTCACGGTTGTTCCATGTTTTTTTTCGAGTATGCTTTCTAATAATATGACTACCATGGGAAAGGGACTCTTCTGACTTTTTAATTTCCCAAAGTTTCTTTCTCGCTTTTTCGGCTGCTTTTTCGTGATCAATTATTGGTCTAGGGTAATCATTGATCTCAATATCAAACATCATCCTATCCATATCTGTCATTTTCCAAGGCTCATGTATAAACTCATTAGGTAACTCTCTCAATTCAGGCACCCATTCCCGTATAAAAACACCTTGTTTATCTTTTTCATATGATTGTTTAATTGGATTATAGATTCGTATTGTATTAATACCTGTTGTCCCTGCTTGCATTTGAAACTGTGGATAATGAATTCCCGGCTCATAATCAACAAAACACCGGGCGAGATAACGAGCCCCCTCTTGCCAAGGCTGCCAAAGATGATGAGTCAAAAAAGAAACGACACAAGCTCTCAGTCTGAAGTTTAAATATCCAGTCTCAGCGACACACCTCATGGCAGCGTCGATGAGAGGATATCCTGTTTTTCCCTGCTTCCAAGCTTTTAAAAACTTCTTATTAACTTTTTTCCTATCACTATCGTAAGCAGGGTTTAAATTCTTAAACTCCATTTGATGTTCCATCTCGAACTTTTGAATAAAATGACAATGCCATTTTAACCTTGCCATAAACTGATCGATAGACATTTTATTTTTAACTTTATATCTATTTTTTTTGCACAGTTGATAAACTTGTCTAATGCTTATATTGCCCCAAGAGATATTCGCAGACAGTTTGGAGCAATGATATCTCGACTTATCGGTATAACTAAGAGAACTAAAATAATTCTCTACTTTTTCCTCAATAAAGGTATCTACTTTCTCTCTTGCCTTTTTTTCACCAGCATCAATAAACGTTTTTTCTAATAAACGCTTCTTTAAAGAATCATTTAATCCAAATTTATCACTGATAACAAACTTACTATAGTTAATTTCAAACTCTTGTTCAGGTGTATTCACATATTTGGCCCAAGCGGCATCCCAGCCTTTTCGATTTTTTCGTCCTCTCAAAACACCGTTACTTTGATACTCTCTCCACAAGATAGAATTTTCTTTTAAAAGAGTTTTAATTTCTCTATCTCGATCATAGGTAATCTTATTTCCTGTTTCTTCATGAGAGTAAACTGCGTTAATATCGTATATTTTTATTAATTCATTAAAAACATCGAGCGCACTTCCATAGACCATATGAATTGGAATTTTTAGTTCACAAAGAGACTGATAAGCAAATTGCCAATGTCTAATATCGAAGTCTTGATAAGACTCGACCTCTGGCTCAAATAAAAAAAGAGCAAAGCAAGGATATTGAGAGTTCATACTCTCGAATAATGGTAAATGATCTCTCGATCTTAAATCTCTTTTAAACCAAAGAATATTAATCACTTCATTGACCGTGGAAAGGCTTTCCAAAAAATATCATTACCAAGTTTCCAGAAGGGTTTAAACCAAGGCTTGACGTAAGAAACAAGCTGCATTTCAATAGCTTTTTCTCTCTTAAAAAATTCAAGTTTAACCGGTCTGATAAGCCTAAAACTTATTACATATGATCCAAAAAAATAGTTCAGACCACGATATGACTCCGTTACTTTTGAAATAACTCCATGAACACTTAGTAATGGTCCGTGATGAATATTTAGCTCACCTTCTTTGAAACTGCCGTATTGAACTTCGTTATCAAACTCAACTTTATAGGGAAAGATTTGGCCATCAACAAACGTCTCTCTTCGTTGAAGCTTCTCCCAACACTGGTCAAGATCCTTACCTTCAAATGTAAAGCTCTTCATAATTACACTTTTCATAAATCCTTTTGGACAAGCTGATTGATTCATTTCTTAAAGATAGTGGAGTTTATTATAAAGATACAATTTACTCTCATTTCTTAGACGTGCCTAAAGCTGCTTAACAAGCTAGAACTTTGTTTAAAAAATAATTTAGATTCATTGAAATAAAGATGGTGCCCAGAAGAGGACTTGAACCTCCACGCCAAAGGCACTAGATCCTAAGTCTAGCGTGTCTACCAATTTCACCATCTGGGCACAGATTCGGTAAATGACGTAAGGATGATTTTTATCGATAACGACTGGAGATGTCAAATAAATTCAAGCGCTTAAGCAGCCTTTTTTTCGAGCTTCTTCTCTAACTCTTTGACTTTTGATTCCAAGGCCTTAGATTCCATTTTTGTCTTATGTAATTCTGCTTTCTTTTCAGCTAGCTCGTCACTAACTTTCTTACTTAACGCCTGTAGTCTTTCATTAGTTTTTTCAAGGTGCTTCACCCTGTGAGCAGACTTGGGATCAACCATCCCGTCACCAGCACCCTTTGAAGCGTTTTGCGCCTTTTCGAGCTTACCACTATAAGACTTAATTCTCTGCTCAGCGGCCCGTAATTTAAAAGCAAGAGACTTGCTCATATCCGTCGCCTTTTTTCTTTCAGTATAAGCGTCACTAAGTTTAGTCATATTCTCAGCGAGCTCATTTTTAACACGGTTATACTCAGAAGCACTCACCATTTCATCTTGAGACTTTTTAGTGTTATCTAAAACTGTTGAGATTCGTTTTTTTAATTCATCAACTTGCCTCGTTAAAGCTTCGTTATTCTTTTTAATTTGAGCTATAGATTCCGTAGGTCCATCATCAGGAGTCCCTTCATACTTTTCTAACTTTTTAAGAAGAATATCTTTTTCTCTTTCAAAGTTTCTCGCCATTGTGTCTTTATTTTTTCTTTCTTGCTCAAGAATATTATTTGCCGATGTCACAGCTTTTTCTAAATTCACAACAGTACTTTTAAGCTCTGTCGCCTGGGCGATATATCCTCTCATCGTTTCGCCATCGACACCTGTTCCTCCAACATCTTGAATGTCTGCAGTTGCTTTTCTTTCTCGATCAACTTCTTTTTTCATTCGGTCCATCAGCTTTTTCATTTTCTTAAGCTGCTGATCTCTCATTTTGACAGAATTCTCAAGCATTGAAATTTTTCTCGAATCAACTCTGTTCTCATCATCAGGTAATTCAATATCCAAGTCGACTTGAACATTATCAAAGATAGAACTCTTCTTAATATCCTGTTCGGCGACGGCTTTATCTGAAGCCATATCCGAAAGGTTATCAAAAAACATATTGGCACCTTCTTCATCCTCTCCAAACTCATCTTTGACAAGAGATTTAACTTTCATATTAATCTCTTCAACGGAAGCGCCACTCGCTTTTAATCTTTGAACTTCTTCTTTTATTTTTCCAGCGGCCTTCATGCCTTTTACTTTCCAGACATCTTTTTTCTTTTCGCCGCTACTACCACCTTTTACAACAAACTTTCCACCGTCATCATTATCAACGGTTCCACCTTTAACTTTTGTTACATCTGATTTAGATTCATTGCCTCCAGAAATTGTCTGTGTATAATCATCTTCTTCACTTGAACCCGTGATTGTCTGAGAATCATCACCTTCTTCACTAGAACCTGAGATTTTCTGAACTTCCTCAGCTAAATCATCTAAACTGCCTGTTATTCGCTCAGCATAATCATCGTCTTCGAGATTATCTTTAATAACCTGAACTTCTTCATCTAGAGAAGCTGCCTTCTTACCATCATTAAGGCATTCGATAATCAATGTGATATCATCTTGCTCGAGTCGCTCTAAGCTGTCTTGATCGTGATAAGATGAAATATATTTTTGATAATGTTCATTAGTAAAAGTGACAAGATCTTCACCATTATCAAATCTTGCATTATCAAGGAAATGGACAATTTTTTTGATCAATACTGCATTATTATTTTTAGCATGGCCCTGCTCATCTACAAAGTTAACCGCTCCAGCTCCAGGGTAACCAACTCTCTCATCATTAAGATTCTTTTTAACAATATTTATTTTTGATAATAACGAATGATCTTCTTCAACTTCCGCTACAGTATAAAGCTCGTGTACAAGTAAACTTGGGTAAAACTCTTCCTCTTGCACAATATCTTTTGACCATACAGCACAGAAACAAAGTTTCGATCCTTTTTCCAAAGTGAAGACATCCATAAAATGAACATTCTCAAATGCCATTTTAAGTGCTGAATAGTATGGATTATTAGGATCAGAGTCTTGAATAGACTCAATCAAGTTATCTAAAAATAGGTTTTGCACTCTTGAAGAGACCTGAATATAAAAAGTCCCGTCAGAGAAACCATAATCGACATCAAAAGGAACTTCTCCAAGTTCAGAATGCTTTAAGTAACTTAAAAATGTTAATACTGAGTTAAGGTAGTTTCTAATTGCGACAAAATTAAACTGCTTTAATACTGCGTTTTCAACTATCAGATCTTGATAGTAACCGACATTCATTGGGTTAGTTATTTTTAACGTATAGGTTTCATCTAAAAAGTCAGCAATTGTCGACGATGGATCTAATGAACCAATACCTTCGAAAAATCTATTAATTAAAACCTTAGAGATATCATTATTTGCATAACCAGGATTTACAATCGCTCTTCCTTTACTCTCTAAGAATGTTTTTAGTGATTCAACCGGTGAAAAACTTATAGACTTAGAAGCAGCGTTATCTCCGTGTAAGTGATATTCAAAATCACCACCATCTCCGTCGGAAACATATTCAACAGAAAGCTTGACCAATAGCTCGACTAAGCTATCTTCAAGCTCTCTATCTCCGACAAAAATTTTCTTTTTATCTTCGCTCATTAAAGTCCAACTACTTCCACATAGTCTTCATCATCTCCAATGGAGTTAAATGATGAAACAATTTGTGATTTAATCCTCGAAAACAAAATTTCATTTTCAAGGCCCTCTATTAAATATTTATATATAAGTTTTTCTTCTTTATTATCTTTTAACAAATCTACTTTTTGAGGCATTGTCTTACTACAGGCCACAATTATTTTTTCCAAATCATTTAGGTCATTTACATTTAATGATTTTGGAAAACCTTTTCCTTCTAGTGTTTCATGATGCAGTTCAATTATTTTAAAAAGATTTTTATTATAGATAACACCCTCAAGAAGCTCTTCCGCTTTTAATGCAGACTGTTCAGGATGGAACTTCAAAACGTTTGTTTTATGATGCATCCTTTGCTCATCTAAAGCTTTTTCACCCGCGCCTGGCTCAATCCTCTCTTTTTCTAAAACATCCTCAAAGAGATAAGAGTATGATTCATCTGCTAATGAGTAATCAAAAAAGAGTCCTAAATGAAAAAGATCTTGGAGAAAACGAAAGTCTGTATGACCTACGATTAATGCCGTTGAACAAATCATCGATGAAAGCGACAACGATCTTTGCTGCAGAGGAATTGGTAAATTAGAAAAAGTTAGGTGTGACGAATGATCTAATTTATAAAAAACTCTTGTAAACAGCGAAATCATTTCAAGTAGTGTTACTTTTTCATCTCCATTCCAAAGATAAGGAGCACACCACTTTAAATATTTATTTCTAATACTATTTTTCTTTTCTTCTTTATCGCCTTTTATTTCAGCAGCGAGTTGAAGCTCTTCAAAGATATTTATTCCAGCTTCCATATAAGAAATGTCGACACTCGACTTGAAAACCAAGTTCATATTTCCAGAACGAAATTTTTCAAACCTTTCATGATCAATATAATCACCAGGACGTAACAGTACGACTCTATTACCATTAGACTTTATCCAACAAAATTCACCCGGAGACCATTTGTAAGCAAAAATAATACTCCAAACTTCTTCACCAGAAACTTCATTTCCATTTTGGATTGTAGAGTTTTCCTTTTTCTCTTCCATCATATTTCTTTAAAATGCCTAAATACAGATTAATCCTGCAAAAAAAGACATCACACCTTATGGAACTATTCGGAATAAATGAAAAGAAAATGAGCTAAATTAATACCCGAGTTTTTTATTCAAAGTGGATTATGACACTTATACTGATGTGTTTCACTCTGGTTTGTAGAGTTAGGGTAACTCGAGCGACACTCATCTGAAGCTAACCAGCAACGAGGGTGAAAGTGACAACCAGAAGGAGGATTCATCGGACTTGGAATATCCCCTTCAAGAATAATTCGCTCTTTATTTAAATTGGGATCAGGTTTAGGAATGGCCGAGAACAATGCTTTAGTATAAGGGTGTTTCGCATTTCCATAAAGTTCTGATGATTCAGCAACTTCTACCATATTACCTAAGTACATCACGGCAACACGAGAGGAAATATACTCTACCACTTTTAGATCATGAGCGATAAATAAATAAGTAAGGCCAAGATCTTTTTGTAGATCCATTAACAAGTTTACAACCTGAGCTTGAACAGAAACATCAAGTGCAGAAACCGGCTCATCACAAATAATAAACTCAGGTTCGACCGCTAAGGCCCTTGCGATACAAACTCTTTGTCGCTGTCCACCTGAAAACTCATGAGGATATTTATTAAGAGCATCACTTGGTAATTGGACTTGATCAAGTAACTCGAGAAGCCTCTTTTTACGAGCAGCTTTATCTGTATTTAGACCATGGATTTCCATAGGCTCTGCGAGAATATTTCCAACGGTCATTCTTGGATTTAGAGAAGCGTAGGGATCTTGAAAGATAATTTGCATCTTTCTTCTTAGCTCTCTCATTTTATTTTTATCGTAATTAACAATATTTTCACCGTTAAAAATAATTTCTCCAGAAGTTGGCTCAATCAATCTTAGAACACTTCTCCCAAGCGTTGTCTTTCCACAACCAGACTCACCAACCAAACCGAGAGTTTCTCCTCTTTTGATTTTAAAGCTAACATTATTAACAGCATTAACATGTCCAACTTCTCGACCAAAGAGCCCTCCCTTGATTGGAAAACGCTTACATAAATTATTTACTTCTAAAAGATAATCACTCATAAAAAATATTCCATTAACTTAAAGGATTAAAACAACGAATCATATGCTCATCAGAGCCATATTTTTCCAATAAAGGATCACCATTTTGGCCTTTACAAATATCAGTAGCAAAATCACAACGATCTTGAAAATTACACCCTGTAGGTAAATTTTGAAGCGAAGGAACCATCCCTTCAATTGTCGGTAGTCTTTCTCTTGTTTCTCCAAGAGTTGAATCAAATGATGGAATTGATTCAATCAAACCTTTTGTATAAGGATGACGAGATCTATTAAAAAGAGTTTTAACATCAGCTCTTTCAACAATCTGCCCACAATACATAACGGCAACATCATCACACATCTCTGCGACGACACCGAGGTCATGGGTAATAAAAATAATTCCCATTCCGATTTCTTCTTGTAGTTTTTTCATTAACTCCAAAATCTGAGCCTGAATGGTAACATCTAACGCTGTCGTTGGTTCGTCTGCAATAAGGATATCTGGACGACAAGCTAATGAAATTGCAATCATCACCCTTTGTCTCATCCCACCAGAAAGTTGATGTGGATACTCGTTGGCCCTTTTCTCTGGTGAAGGTATCCCCACTAAAGAGAGCATCTCTATAACTTTATCTTTTCTATCTTGTTTAGTTAGTTCTTTTTGATGAAGCGCCAATACTTCTTCAATTTGATTTCCTACTGTAAAAACAGGGTTAAGAGAAGTCATCGGCTCTTGGAATATCATGGCAATTTTATTTCCACGAATCGTTCTCATTTCGTCTGTTGGAATATCAAGAACGTTTTTCCCTCGGTATATAATTTCTCCACCAGCAACATTACCTGGAGGCGATGGAATCAAACCCATGATAGAGAGAGCTGTCACAGACTTTCCAGAGCCAGACTCTCCTACTATCCCTAAAGTTTTTCCTTTATAGACTTCAATGTTCACACCATTTACAGCAGTAACGATTCCATTATCAGTTTTAAATTCTACTTTGAGGTCTTTTACTTCAAGAATTTTATCAGACATATTCGACTTCCTATTTTCCTTTTAACTTCGGATCAAGTGAATCTCTTAAGGCATCACCTAATATATTTAAGGCCAAAAGAACAAAAAACATAGCAAATGTAGCTGCCGCTAATTGCCACCAATAACCTCTTGCCAGCTCAAGTTTAGCATCATTAATCATCACACCCCAACTCGGCCTCCCCTGAACACCTAAGCCAAGATAAGAGAGAATCACTTCAGATTTAATCGCTATTTGAAACGTTAAGGTGAAGTTAATAATAACAATATGAAAAACATTGGGCAGAACGTGCTTAAATAGTTTTCTAAAATCTCCACCACCAATTGCTGCAGCTGCTTGAACATATTCTCTATCTTTATGCCTAATAACTTCAGCTCTAATTAATCGACACAAGTTTACCCAAGTTGTTAAACCTAACGCCAAGTACACGGAGTGAATTCCTTTTCCAGAAATCAAAGCAATGGCCATAACAAGCATGATATTTGGAACAGAAGAAACGACAGTATAAAACCAAACGATCAACTCATCGATTTTCCCACCATAAAATCCAGCAAAACTTCCAAATATGATTCCAATACACGCACTGATCGTCGCAACGACAAAACCAACTGACATGGCCACTTCAGTACCCTTGATCGTTTTAGCGAAGACACTGCGACCAAAAATATCGAGCCCAAACCAGTGATCCCTGCTCGGAACACCATAAGAAAGTCCAACTTCATTTTTCCAATCTGAAGCAATCAGCCCTGTCACACTAAGAAAGGCGACTAGTGTATAAAGAGCAAATATTGTAAGCGAAAGCATGGCCACCTTATCTCTCGATAATTGGGTCCAAGCATGCCCCCAAAGAGATTTCGGTTTTTGAGCCTTCTTCCCTTTAGTATCTGAATAATTGCTTGCTTCTACCGCAGTACTTTTCACTGCCATCCTTTATTTTAAACGTACTCTTGGATCAACCATCGTATAGAGTACGTCAGATAATAAATTAAAAAATATAAATGCTAATGACGTTAAAATACTCATCGCTTTTAAAACGCCAAAGTCATTAGAGTTAATTGCATCGACAACAAGACTACCAAGTCCAGGAATCCCAAAAAAGTTCTCAATCAGAAGTGCTCCTAAAATGAGATAAGGGATTTGAATAACGACATAGGTAATAACAGGAATCATTGCGTTTTTAAGAACGTGTTTAAATAAAATCACTCTCTCACTTAAGCCTTTTGCCCGAGCTGTCCGCACATAGTCTTGATAAATTTCATCGAGCATAACCGTTCGGTAAAACCTTAGGTCATACCCAAGACTTAAAATAATCCAAATGATAATAGGCAAGATCACATAAGGAATGAAATAAGGAAAACCATCTTCATATCCTGAAATTTCAAACATTCCCAACTTGTAAGCAAAGAACCACTGAAAGAAAAGGATGTAAGCAAGTGAAGAGATGGACATCATCGACACACAAATCACAACAAAGAATTTATCTAAAAACTTGCCTCTATAAAATGCAACAACGACGGCAATTGAAAGTGAGGTAATTGTTGAAAAAATAAAACCGGGAACGGTAAATGTTAAAGACGGGATCGCCCCATTTTTTATCATCTGAAAGATTTCCTGTTTGGTATTCCAGGATCTTCCAAAATCAAATGTAAATGCTGACTTTAATATATCAAAATACTGAACCCAAAGTGGACGATCTAAGCCAAGCTCTGTTCGAAGCATTGCCATTTGCTCTGGGGTGGCATGTTTACCGAGCATTATTAATGTTGGGTCTGGGCATACAACATTAAAGAGAATGAAAATTAAAAAGCTCACACCGATAATGACCGGGAATATATAAAGAAGTCTTCTAAGAATATAGGTATAAATATTCATTCTATTTTTATAAACCTTTTAAGAGCGCTTTCTTTTTTTCTACATCAATACTTAAGTATGCTGATCTACCTGGCTCAAAGTCTGTTTGTACAAAGTTTGTTACCCAGCCATGAACAACACCCGTATTTTGTCTGTGAACACCGAAGATCCAAGGGATTTCTTCCGCAATCATCTTATTCATTTTTTCATAAAGAGCTGTTCTCTCAGGTGAATCCTGCATAACAGCTACCTGCTCAAACATTTTATTATATACAGGATTATCGTAACCAGAACCGTTTGCTCCCGGTGCTCTGTTAGGCCCGTATAAAAGCTGTAAAAAGTTCTCAGCATCAGGGTAATCAGCTCCCCAAGCAATTCCATGAGTCATCACCTGACGGTTTTTAATTTTCTCCTGAAGTCTTGGCCATGGGTTTTGAATAACTGAAATATTAATCCCAATCTGTGCCATTTGCTTTTGGAAAAACTCTCCAATCTGCTTCGCATCAGTCGTACTTGTACAATTATAAGTAATGACAGGTAAGCCCTTTCCATCAGGATAACCAGCTTCTTTTAATAGCTCTTTTGCCTTGGCAATCTGCTCAGCCTTTCCAGCTCCACGATATTCATTTTGAAAATCTTTTGAATAGCCTTTTAAACCAGGAGGAATTACAGACTGAGCAGGTATTCCCGTGTTGTTATAAAAAAGCTTATTCGACTCATTAACATTATAAGCTAGTAACATTGCCTGTCTGAGCTTCTTATTATTTTTAAATAAATCGAGCTCCATATTCAAAGCAGTATAAGTGATATCCAAATAAGGAGATATCATAAGCTGAATACCCTTTGCTTTAAGGTCAGGACTGAGTTCATTACCAGTAGGAAGAGCTCCTTCAAAGTTGTCTTTATCTGGTTCAACAAAATCAACTTTCCCTTTAAGGAAATTTAACCAACGGGGTTGAGTTTCTTCAATGATATGAGAAGTTAATCGATCAACGAGAGGAAGTTGTTTTCCGCAGTCTTTTAAATACTCTTTGGAAAACTCTTCTGAGGCTTCACAAGGATATGTTTTCTTACGATAGTTCTCGTTTTTTAAGTACTCAATTCTATTTGACTGTCTAAAAACACCATTTTTAATCTTAAAAGGCCCTGTACCAATAGGATGATTTAGTAATTCTTTTCCATACTTATCTGCAACTTCTTTCGCAACAGCTGAAGCAAATGGCATGGCCAAAACATTTAAAAACTGTGGGAATGGTTTCGTTAATTTGAATTGTAGTGTGTATTTATCTAAAGCTCTTAGACCTTCGATTTCTTCAGTATAATCCGTTTGTGGAAGCTTATTATACTTTTCACGCCACTCATTTAAGCCTTTGATTTTCCCATCAATCGTCCACCAGCCATTTCCGAGAAGCTTTGGGTCCGAAAGTCTCTTTAGAGAAAAAACAAAATCTTCAGCAACGAGCTCCCTTCCCTTTCCACCAGGAAAAGCAGCATCATCATGAAAAAGAACACCTTTTCTAATTTTAAAAGTATAGGTAAGTCCGTTATCAGTTACCTCAGGCATCGCTTCTGCTAAATTTGGCTGTAATTGATAGGGTCTTTTTAAATAATGATACTCAAGCAAACCCTCATAAACTCTCGCCACTTCTGTAGAAGAATAACGATCATCAGAATAGATAGGATCCATTCCTTTTACTTGAGCTTTTACTGCAATATTTAATTCTTTACCTTGAAAATCTGCATCCTTCTTAAAACAAGAAGTAATAGCAAATAGCACAACTATTGAAGTCAAAAGAACTGAAGGCATAATTATTCCTGTTGTTTAAATTCGAATACTTAAATTAAGAATTCGACAGCATTCAACGTCCTACATTAATTTATGGAAATTGTTTATATATAAGAAATTGCTCTTTTACCAGTATTTAACTCAGACCTAAGACGCCACGCAAGAAGAATGAAATAATAATAACTTTAAATTAGACTTCTCTTCATTTTCGTAACGAATAATAATTTTTTGAAAATGCTCATCGAGCTGAGATAAGGCCAAAAATGGGGCAGATGAACCCTTTTCATTCAATCTCAAAAAGTAACTATCTGCACTATTATCGAGGATCAGTTTCTGATTATCTTTTTGGAAATGTTTAACCTTGGCCAAAAGAGCGATAAATTCCAGAAATTCATTTAGCTGTTTGCGATCCGACACTTTCAACGACTGCGATATCTTTCGAAAGAACATACCTCCGGCCTTAGGAGTAGGATAATAGTTTAAATGCAGGATTTCCTGGCGACCAAGGGGAAAGTGAAAAGCAAAAGACCAACGGTAGTTTTCCTTGTCTAGTGCCGTCTCGTAATTAAAAACATATTTGCCCTCCGGAGTTTCAATTCTTCCCTTTCCCTCAGAGTTAAAACATATTCTATTGATTTGATCGAGAGGTTGTGTTCCTCGCTGGATTTTTTTATGACCGGCACAACCGGTTAAAAGAATGAAGCTTAATACTAATTGGCAGCAGGTAATCTTCGTCTTTCTAGATTGTTTAAGTAATCGACAATAACTTCTTTCTCTTTTTCTGTCTGGCAAAGCTTAATCGCCTCCTCATAGAGTTCTTTGGCTTTTGTTAGCTCATTTACCTTTTCATAGGCCATGGCTAAATGCTTAGCTATAATATAATCTTCACCAACTAGTTTCCAAGCTTTTTTCATCTCAGCTAATGCGAGCTCATATCTACCCGTTTTGTAGTAAAACCAGCCCAAACTATCTCTTATATAACCATCGTCAGGCTTGAGTTCTACTGCTTTTTTAATACATTCGTAAGCAAACTCCATTTCTTCATTTCGCTCCAGCAGTGAATATCCTAAAAAGTTAAGCGCATGAGCATCATTAGGATTTTCTTCCAATATTTTCTCTATTAACTTCCGTGCTGTAACAAAGTTACCATTCTTATCATGTAGAGAAGCTAGATAATAATCGTGATTACTATCGTAAGACTTTTCACTTTGCAGATTTTCTAAAGAGGCGATTGCTCGACCATAATCTTGTTCCCCTTCGTAGAAAGTCGCCAACATTATACCAAGTTTAAACTTCAAATTTTCATTACCATCAGAGCGAGAAAGGATAAAGTTCACAAACTCTTCTTTCTTCTCTTTTTGACCCATTTGAATCATAGATTGTAATAACTGAGCTATTTGAACCGAGCTATCAAAATAAAGTTGGCTTTCTGAACCTATTTTTGAGAAATAGACGATTGCCTCTTCAAAATTAATTGTCTCTTTATAAAGTGCACCCAAGTAGAATAGAACTTTATCTGAGTTAGGTACCTCAACTAAAATTTCTTTAAAAATACCCTTGGCATCATCGTATTGTTTTTTATCTGAATACAATATTCCGAGTTGAACTTTTAAATTTAAATCGGATGGATCTAGCGCGATCAATCTCTCGGCATATTTAATTATTCCATCATAGTTTTTAATTTGAAACTTGATCTGTACGACACGTGTGAGGACAGGATAATTCATGGGAGAATCTTCGAGAAAGTTCTCATAGACCTTCATCGCTTTTTCGTATTTCCCCTGACTCTCAAGCAAAATTCCAATTCCTAAGGCTGCTTGATGATAAGTCTTATCAACTTTAAGAGCTTGTTTAAAAAACTGATTGGCCCTTTTTTCTCTTTTTTGATTGAGCGCCACTTTTCCTCGGTAATAAGGAAAGATCGGACTCTTGCTCATTTTCTTCTGACATCTCGCAAGTAATGCATCTGCTTTTGAAAACTTTTTATCCGCAGCATAAGACTTAGATAAAAAGACACAGGCTTCTTCACTCTTTGGGTTTAAGACCAAAATCTCTTTATAAATCTTTTGTGCTTTATTCTTTTTTTCTAATGCCGTGTAGACTCCTGCCAATATCAAGCCTGTACTTGAATCTTTTGCATATCCCTCATGAAAAACTTTATCTAAAACCACGACTGACTCTTCTAACTTCCCACTTCGAATCAATTCAATGGCATATTTCTTTGCAACGAATAAATCATTTGGCTTCAACCGACTCAATGCTTTGTAATAGTGAGCGGCAAGCTCAGACTCTCCTCTCATAGAGAGATCTGTCCCCTTGAAGAAAAGGTCATTGGCCACGTGATGAACTTCAGTCTTATTTTTCTTCAACGTTTCATCAACAAGCGCACTCAACTGCTCTTCATTCATTAAGGCTGGATCTTTTACTTCTTCTTTGACGATAGGGATAACAACGTTTGCTGCATCTGCAACTTTCTCATTTGATTTTTCTTTTTTGATGCTCGAACAAGACGCCAACATGACGAGTTGTAAAAGGATAAAAATAGATAAGGTTCGCAACATTAAACTTCCCTGACTCTGCAAATAAAAGACTTCTTGTCTTCAAGTTCTTCTCGTCAGAGTTGGGTCATAAACTTAGGGTTTTTCTTAACTGATAGATGACCGGCACATCTTTCACCAGCCCATTTTTAGGAAAATAAGATTAATTTAAAAAGAACATAAGATACTGTAATCACAAGAGAGCGCCTCGTGCCTAATGCAGAGTGAGGGTTTTTCTTGTCTATGGGTGTTGACAGTATTTATTCAATATTGCTACAAGTTGTTCCATTAAAGTCGAAGCAAGGCATTATTTTATTATGCTTTAGGACAGTAATATGCGGCAAAAGCCGGTTTATTGACCAAAGTTGAGGCTTTTGGGTTTCACTTAATAGACCAAAAAAGTGGAATTTTTACACTGCGTGTTACAAGCTGATGCTTAGGTGCTATAACCGGCTCAGCTTCAATAAATAAAACTAGTGATGTGAAAATCACTCAAAATTAGGGGTACAAAAGATGAATGACGTAAGAATCATCAAGCGCTATCAGAACCGTAAACTATATGACACTCACCAGAGTTGTTATGTTACCCTTGAGGAAATCGCTCAGATTATCCGCGAAGGTCATGAGATTCAGGTAATCGACAACAAAACAAAAAATGACATTACCTACACAACTCAAATTCAATTGCTTTTTGATCAAGAGAAAAAGTCAACTAAAGCAGGTGATACTGAGCTTCTTAAGCGTGTTATTCGTTCACCAGAAGGAACTTTTACTGGATACATCAGAAATGTTGAAGGTCTTGAAGCTCCAGAGGTAACTGAAACAACTACTACTGAAGAATTCAAGCCTTTCATGGCTAATGAAGTTAATACTTCAACTGAGTCAACTAATACATTAAACTAATTATTAGTTAGACTTAGAAAATAAATTGATTCAGGGAGTTGTACGTGCGTTTGCGAAATGTTGTTAATAGTGGTTTTAGTGTTTTACTTCTCTTGGGTATTTCGAATGTTAATGCTCAAGCGATCAAGGATCTTACAACGAGTAAAAATGCCAACAAGACGGCAGCTAGACCTACGACGACATCCGTACAAACTCCCAGAATTACAAGTAACCTGAAAAAACATTCTGTTGGACTTGGGCTTGGCCAAACTTTCCTCATGGGAGACTTTGACAAGCACGGCGAAAACGAAATCTCTTGGGACATTCTTTATAACTATTCTGCAAGTCATTCTTTCGAGTTAATGGCAGGTTTTCACAGCTCAAAATATACTTTTAAAGATAGCTTTGTCAGAACAACCGGACTTACAACAAGTATCAAAGGTAAACTTTATCAATTTGATTCTTTTGCTCCCTTTGCACTTGGTGGTTTAGGATTCTACTCTCCTAAAGTTAGAAGAGTTGTTAATAACCAAATTCTTGAGTCTGAATCAAAGCTTGTTTTTGGAGTAAATCTTGGCGCAGGTGTCGATCTAAGACTAAATGAAAACTTTACTGTAGGGATGCTTGCCCAGTATCATAACCCCTTCGACGTTAAACAGGAACTAGGACCTGAGGTTGAAGGATCATATACAAAACTTCTCATTACCACACTCTACACTTTCTAAAAGACTTTTTGTCGTAACAGGAAAAGGTGGAACGGGCAAAACGACAATTGCTCTCGCTCTTTCTTATGCATTAAAACAGTCCGGAAAAAAAACGCTTCTCTATCAATCAATTCCTGACCAAGGACAAGAGACGGCAACCAAACTTGGTATTTCCACACTGAACTTAGAACTTTATAAAAGCACTGAAGAGTACATCGCTAGAAAGCTTGGACAAAGAACGATTGCAAGTTGGATTTTAAAAGCTCCGTTTTTTAAATCTTTACTCGATATCCTCCCCTCACTTGGTGATATGATTCTCCTGGGTCACCTCATCGACAAGTTAGAAGAAGACCCGGAACTAACAATCGTTATGGATGCTCCTAGCACAGGACATACTCTTTCTTTTTTTGAATCACCTGAAAACTTCAAATCAATTTTTAAAACCGGAATGCTTGCTAAAGATATTGAGCGCATGCTCTCCTTCTTAACAGGGGGTAATAATCTTTACTTTATCATCGCTAGCCTTCCAAGCCTTATGTCTATACAAGAATCGGGTGAGCTTGAAAGCCAATTAAATGACCTTCATTATCAAAATGTTAATTTAATTATTAATAATTTTCTTGAAGGAAATGATGACCTGATGGCAGAGAAAAATGCTCTTCCTGACTTTATACTGAAAAAAATTGAGATGGAAAAAGCAGCAATAAAAGACTTAGACTCACAGACAACCATACCCTATTTTATCCATTCAACTCCTTGGGAGTTAGTTAAACGTTCTTCTTATGTGCTACAAAACTGGGAGGCAAAATGATCTTCCCAAAACCAATTGAAATTTTTTGTGGCACGGGTGGTGTAGGAAAAACAACCATGGCCACATCGAGAGCAGCCTTTTTAGCTTCTCAAAATAAGAAAGTTCTTCTTATCACTATCGATCCAGCAAAACGGCTAAGGCAATTACTGAAGCTAGAAAATAGTAGAGATGGCGAGGTTCATAGCGTAGAAATCGATTTTCAAGGTGAAACTGTTCAGCTTAATGCCATCTTGATGCATCCGAGATCAACTCTTCTGAGGTCTCTCGATTCAGAAGAAAATAGAAATAAATTAAAAGACAATCATATTATTAAAGTTCTCACCAAGCCCTATGGTGGCATGAATGAAATTATGGCCATCTTAGAAGTACAATATCGCTTAGATCAAAAAGAATACGACTGTATTATATTAGACACTCCCCCGGGAAAGCACTTTATAGACTTTCTTAATTCAAGTGAAAAAATTAATCGTTTTTTTGATAAAACGTTTATTGAGATTTTTCAGTATATAGGAAACAAAGCCGAAGAGAGCTCAAGCCTCTCGTTTTCAAAAAAAATCTTAACTCAAATTGTTTCAACTGGTGTGAACAAGCTTTTATCTTATTTAGAAATCGTCACAGGCAACGAGTTTTTAGAGGAGTTTAAAGATACCATTACTATTTTGTATGACCGTAAAGACTTTTTTCTTAAGGCTTTAAAGTTCCAAGAATTTTTAAAGCAAAAAACATTAAGTAATTGGTATTTTGTGACATCTGCTGAGCAGCACAAAATTAAAGATGCAGTAGAAATCGCAAGTAGTGCACATGACTTTACGCATGAAGATAAATTTTGCTTAGTTAATAAATGTCTTGGCCCCTACTTACTCAAATGGCATCCAAGCGATCAAAGCCAAGTTCTTTCAGAGATGCGAACCACTATGCTAGAGAGGGAAAATAAGTTAAAAGAAGGTGCACAAAAACAATTTAACCGTGTGATTGATTTTCCAGAGGTACTAGAAGCTGAGCCTCAAAAGCAACTCGAAACACTAATCAATCGCTGGAACGAGACTGTAGGTACATCTTAAAGACTGTAAATGAACTCTAAAATTAATACGAAAGCTGATTTAGAAGAATTTGTTACTTGTAACTGGAAAGCAATTAATAATTATCTCGATGGCCAGTTTAAAGATAAGGTTATTCCTCTTTATTCAAGCGTTGATATTCGAGAGGGCAAAAATAAGTTTGCACCTGTAGACCATAATATTTATCCCGCAGGGTTTAATAATTTATGTCAGCTCGATAGGGATGCTGCAGGTGAAGTCTTTATTGAAGCAATTAGAAGAAATGCTGGAGGAAGTAATGTTTCAAAAGTTTGCATTATTCCAGAGTCAAATACCAAAAATACTTACTATTTAGATAATCTTATCTACTTAGCAAAAATATTTATTGAAGAAGGATTTGATATTACTTTTGCCAGTTTTGATGAGAGCTTATTTTCTGGTGAAAGCATCGTTCGTCTCGAAAGTTTCTCTAAATTTCCCTTAGAAATATATAGAGCAACAATTAAAGATAATCTCTTATATGTTAATGATCATGCACAAGACTTTATAATTTTAAATAATGATCAATCCAGTCCAATCGAAATTAATTGGAAAGACCTTAAAACGCCAGTAGCGCCAAGCCCTTTCATTGGTTGGAATAAAAGGCAAAAAGTTAAACACTTTTGCTATTACAAAAAAGTACTCGATCAATTTTGCTCAGAGTTCTCAATAAATCCCGATCTCTTACAAGCAAAGTTTAAGGCGGTAGAGGAGCTCGACTTTTCATCGAAGGTTGGGTTTGAGCAACTCGCGAGTTCTGTTGACGAACTTGTAGCCGAACTTCCTGAAGATACAAATGTTTTTGTTAAAGCAAGTCAGGGAACATACGGCATGGGGATTATGGTTGTTAAGTCAGGAGCAGAAGTCTTATCAATGAATCGAAAAGCCCGAAACAAAATGGATATTGGGAAAAATAAAATTAAGTTTACCACGGCTTTAGTTCAAGAAGGAGTCGAGTCAATTTTAAAATATGACGATCTCCCTTCCGAAGTTGCTATTTATCTTGCTGACGGACAACCGATCGGCGGATTTGTTCGTGCCAATAAAGAAAAAGGCGCTGACTCAAACTTAAATAGCAGAGGAATGGTTTTTAAAAAATATTGTATTAGTGAGATTAGAGAAAACAACGAGGCTCAATCTAAAGAAGCCGTGTATTCCGTAATTGCAAGACTTGCAACTCTTGCAAGCTCATACGAAATTGAAGAAATAATTTATAACAAAGAGGGGTGTTAAGATGGAACTAATGAAAGGTGCAAGAGCAAACGTTTTGGAGGCCATCGGAAATATACCTATTATTAAACTTAATAGTGTTGCAAATGAAGTTGAATCAGAAATTTATGTAAAACTCGAGTATATGAATCCTGGCGGTTCGGTTAAAGATCGGATCGGAAGCTACATGATGGATCAAGCAGTAAAAGAGGGTAAGATAAAGCCCGGTGGGACAATTATTGAAGGAACCTCGGGTAACACTGGTGTTGGCCTAGCGATGTGGGCAGCAATTAATGGTTATCGCTGTATCTTTGTCTTAGCCGACAAGCAATCAAAAGAAAAAATTGATAATTTGAGAGCGTTTGGGGCGAAGGTTGTTGTATGTCCTACAAATGTTGCCCCTGAAGACCCTCGATCATATTACAGTGTTTCGAAGAAACTAAGTGAAACGATTCCCAACTCATTCTATGTGAATCAATATGATAATCTTCACAACAGAGATACCCATTACAATTGGACAGCTCCAGAAATATTTGAGCAAACAAGTGGTGACTTTGATGTCTTTCTCGCAACCATTGGTACAGGTGGAACCATTACAGGATGTGGAAGATACTTTAAAGAAAAAATGCCTGACGTAAAAATCGTTGGTGTTGACTGCGAGGGTTCTATCGTTGCTCATTATGCAAAGACGGGGGAAATGACTGAAGCTTATAGTTATGTTTTAGAGGGCGTTGGTGAAGACTTTATTCCAGAGAATTATGATTTTGATCAAATTGATGATTGGGAAGTTGTTGGAGATAAAGAATCTTTTTTAATGACGAGAAAACTTCTCAAAGAAGAAGGTATTTATGCTGGTGGCTCTGCAGGTGCTGCAATTTGTGGCGCTTTAAAATATGCTAAGAAACTAAAAGAGCCTAAGAAAATTCTCGTTCTCTTACACGATTCTGGAAATCGTTATGCTTCAAAAATATATAATGACGATTGGATGAGTGACAACGGCTACCTCGATAATTCATTTGATGTTCAAATTACTGACGTACTCGAAAAGCTAAATAAAAAAGTTGATCTTGCTATCATTAATGATACGGCAACAATTGGAGAGGCCATTGCCATGATGGACACAAAAGGTATTTCACAATTACCTTGTGTCGATACTGAAGGAAATATTAAGGGTCTTGTAACAGAAAAAAGACTCTTAAAACCCATTATGATGGGAGAATTTTCTAAAGAAGATAATATCTCATTAGCATTTGTGCACAAATATAAAGTGGTAGAAAAAAATGATCTCCTCTCTACTGTTGCAGATGCACTTTTACAAAAAGAAGTCGCTCTTATTACAGATAATGGGAAACTCGTTAATATTCTAACTGATATTGATGTCCTACATTACCTAAGTGAAACAAAAAGTAGCTAAAGAGGTTCTCGTGTCTAAATATAAAGACATGGATATCTCCTCAAAGGTTATCCATGCTGGAGGACATCCCGACAAAGAAACGGGGGCGATTATGCCTCCGATTTACCAAACGTCTACTTATGCTCAATCGAGCCCTGGTGTTCACAAGGGATATGAATATACACGCTCTCATAATCCCACCAGAACCAGACTTGAAGAATGCCTGGCAGCAATTGAAAATGCAAAGTATGCACTTGTAACAGCTAGTGGAATCAGCTCGGCCATGCTTGTTGTGCAATCAATTCCACCGGGATCGACAATTGTTGTCGGTGATGATGTTTACGGTGGAACCTATCGAATGTTTTCCACTATTTTTCATGAAACATATAATATCATTTTTATCGATACGACCGATTTAAAACTTGTAGAAAAAACGATCACTGATCATAAGCCTAAATTAATTTGGTTAGAGTCGCCTACAAATCCAATGTTAAAAATAAGCGATATCAGGAAAATATCATCTCTTGCTAAAAAATATAAATGTAAAAGTATTGTTGATAATACTTTTATGAGTCCCTATTTTCAAAACCCACTTGAATTAGGCGCAGATATTGTACTTCATTCGATGACAAAGTTTATCAATGGACACTCAGATGTCATTGGTGGCTGCCTCATGTTAAACGACAAAAAACATTACCAAAAACTTTGGACGCTACAAAACTCTCTTGGCCCAACTCAATCTCCCTTCGATTCCTGGCTTGTGCTTAGGGGTTTAAAAACGTTGGCCGTCAGAATGGAAGCACATCAGAAGAATGCTTTAAAAATTGCAAAATTTTTAGAGTCACATAATAAAGTAGAAAGAGTTCTCTACCCTGGCCTCAAATCACATCCTTCTTATAAATTGGCAAAAAAACAAATGAAAGGCTCGGGAGGAATGATCACGTTTTTCCTCAAAGGTAACTTAGGTCAAAGTAAAAAGTTTTTAAGTTCAGTTAAAATCTTTTCCTTAGCAGAGTCTCTAGGTGGAGTTGAAAGCCTCATCGAGCATCCTGCGATCATGACCCACGCCTCTGTTCCCGCTAGTGTCAGAAAAGAACTTGGAATCCATGACAACCTGATAAGACTGAGTGTTGGGATAGAAAACTGCGATGATCTTATAAAAGATTTAGAACAAGCTCTTAAAAAAGTTTAAAACTTACCGCTACCAGGAGCGATCGGTTTTTCATCTTCAAGCTTTCCGATTTGATCCTTTTTCTTTTGCAATATTGAGTTTGGGTAATTTACGTCTCGAGAAAAGACGAAGCCCTCATTTGAATATTTCTTAATTAATAAATAGGCACAATAAGTTTTTCCGTGATCAGTAGTAAGCTGCTCTTTCTCACCCTTTGCATATACTAAACCGTTATCTTGTATAACTTTTTGTAATGCCTGAATTGATTCACAATAAGCATCACCTTTTTTGGGACAAATACCATTTTTTCTCAAGACTTCATCAACTATAAATTGACGATTAAGTTTTACATGAACGGGTTCACGGCAAACATCAACAACCCACTTTTTCTTCATTAAAAAATAAGACTTTAAAACAACCTCAACCTCACAAGCATTTTTCTTAATTTTGATATTTTTATCAATCAATCCCAAAGGCCAACTTTTATGAGTCACAGAAATATCAAAATTAGAGTCAAGACAAACCATATCTTCAAAAGCAACGAGATTGGTACTAGAGAGAAGAAATAAGAATAAAAAGTTAAACTTGAACCAAGACATTTGAACTTACCTCTATTATTGCGACCGTTGAATCAAATTTTAAAAAGTCATTGAAGTCATTTTCCTTTTTAAGATTAAAGAAAATATTATTCAACAAGTCTTTAGATGATGTTTTTTCAATTTCTTTAAACTGATCTAAACTTCTATCTAAATTTTTATAAATCCCTGGAGATAATATCGCTAGTTTTTCACCAGGTAATAACTTACCTTCAATAAAACACTCTTCGACAAAGTTTTCATTTAAGGGAGCTTCATTTATATGATAGTCATTCTGAGCATTTGTGCTAAAGCACTGAAAGCGACCAAATTGAAAACCAAAATAGCTAAGCTTCCTAAGGTCTATATTTATCAAGAAAAGCTCTAATAAGTCTGGCTCTTCTCTACTGATTAGCTCCAAATCTCGACATTCATTAATTAAGTTTTCCAAGGAATCCTCATAGACGGGTCTTGAAGGTAATGAGTTCTGAATTTTTTCAAAATGAGATGTTACAACTGTGGATGTAATATATGACTTAGTCGTAGACATTAACAAAGTAATATTATTTTCGTTACTTGAAATGTCGAAGAAATCCCCTCCTCTTGAAGTACCTGCTGCATATTTAGACAACACTGATACGTTTTTTGTTTTTTCAACACGTACAGGGACAACCTTTTCGTGAATTTTCTTGATTCTTTCTAGCTTGGCAGACGTCCGCTCATATAGCCGACCAACTTTTTCATTTGTAAGTTTTTTTGAAAGTTTCGTGAAAGTTTTAAGTGTGGGAATATAATGACTTAGTTCCTGATTTAAGTTGATAACCAAATCGAAACACTCTAAATCAAATGTTTCAATTTTTTCGTGAGCTTCACACAAGATAAAGAAAGCGAATTCTCTTATATTGAGAAGGGCCTGTTGATTTTTTTTAAAGAATTCACCTGAAAATAATAAGATAGCTGACTCTTTTTCAAAATAACTCATATCAGGTAGTTGCGTGAATTGTTCAAAGCTGATGCCTTGTTTTTTTGCCAGCGATTTTAACGTCACCAATTCACCCGGCAAATTTTTTTTATCACCTAAAATTATAGTCTTAGAATTCTTAAACATATTAACCCAATAAAATCGATATCTTACTTACAAAAATATTCTACATCAATGATATCTGCTTTCTTCGGGAATAGGAACATCATTCCCGAGCTATTTTCTATAGTTCCAGCTTAAGTTCAAGCTCATAATATCCGATAGGCTATTGAAATTAAGATAACACAACGCAAATGGATAAGAAAAAAGTTAAAAAAACATTCAAGAAAAAGTCAGAACAAAGAGATGCAGAAGTCATTTCTCTAAAAGACTATGTTCCATCAATGGCCATTTATAACTTGGCAAAGGAAAACAACGACCTAAAACAAAAGCAAAAAGAATTTTGTGAGCAAGCCGTTCGCTCAATTCTTCACGCACTTGATTGTAAAGATCATTATACATACGGCCACAGTATGAGAGTGACCTATTACTCTCTTATTCTGGGAAAAGAAATTGGAATGAATGAAGATGAGTTATATGAATTAGAAATGGCGGCCCTCTTTCATGATATAGGAAAGATTGCCATTCCAGACTCTGTCCTTCTTAAGCCATCTAGACTTAATGAAGATGAGTTCTTAGTCATGAAAACTCATCCAGAAAAATCATCTGATATTCTGCAAGGGTTTAAGCCTTTTGAAAAAGTTGCACAGTTTGCAAAACATCATCATGAAAGGTTTGATGGAAGAGGTTATCCCGATGGATTAAAAGGCGAAGAAATTCCTCTTTGCTCAAGAATAATTCTTATTACTGATACATTTGATGCTATGACTTCATCGAGGCCATATAGAAAAGGTTTAGATTTCGAAGTCGCCTATGAAGAGTTATCTGAATTTGCTGGTAGCCAATTCGATCCTTACCTTGTTGAAAACTTCTGTAAAGCAATGAGAAAAGAAGAAGCCAAGCAGGAGAAAACATTTACCTTAAATATCATTGATGGAACTTTCGTCAAAAACGCTGCTTAATTAATTAGAACATTCATCCATTGTTATTAAGTTATCGACGTAATACTGTTGAACTTTTTGACAATCTTTTACATTAGCATAGACATTTTTAATCGCGCACTCTGGTGTCTTCTTATTCGCTCTGATCCAAGCATGATTATCTCTACACTGAAAAAACGATTTCTTATCGACACATGACCAATGCTTGTCAGTACAGTTATAGACCAAACCTCGTCCAAGGTTTTCATAGTTTGGTGGTCCAACATACTCTTTCTTTTTAGCTTCTTTAATGGATTCGAGCATTTTGTCTTCTAAAGATTTACTATTATTTTTAATTTCCTCTTCGACTTTTTTCATTTCTTCAGTATTTTGATTTTGCCCCATTTTTGGCAGAGAGGGAGTTGGCTCATTTGCCAGAGTTGCTTCCTCACTTGGAGCTGTTTCTTCAGTTGGAGTTGTTTCTACTTTCTTTGTCGGAAGGTTTTCATTTTTAGACTCTTCTTCGAGCTTACTTAATTCATTTTCTAAGCTATCCATATCGAGCACATCTGAGGGTGTCTCGGGAGGAATTCCGGAAGCATCTTCTTTCTTTTTTTCAACTGGAGGAGTCTCTACCTTTGTCACTTCAACATTTTTATTATTATTTTCCTCAGGATCAAGCTTAAGTACTTCATCATTATTGTTCCCATCAGGGGAATCGGAAGGAACTGAGCTTAGCTTACCTGATTTAAGATTTTTCAATCCCTCAGCCAAGTCATCACTATTAACACCAGCTTTATTGCCCGTAACTTTCGTTTCTTCACTTGTTTCTTTTTTAGGCTTTTTACGCTTTCTTTTTCTTTTAGACTTTTTATCAGGCAAATTGGCAAGCGCCGCATCTCCAGCGTCGCCACCTCCATCACCTGAATTTAAGAAATGATCTGCAGCTAACCCGACAATAACAAGGACCAAAGCTATCCTTATATACATCTGCTTATTTAATTTTTTCTTTATTTCCCTATCTTCTTCGTCTTCTTCAAGGGAAATGCTTGTCGCCTCTGTGACATCATCATCTTGCAATTCTTCAAGATCACTACTTGAAAATTCACTCGTCTCACCATCATAATCTTCATCAAAATCATCATCTCCCTTTTTACCAAAGGGAGTTTTGCTGAGCATATCAGCAAATTTGCTTTTTAGATCATCTAATTTACTCATGTAATTACATATCGTTAAATAACGACTATTTATTTAATTCTAATGTCCTCTCTAAATCATACACTAATTCTTGAATTTTCTTTTTATTTTCTTGAATAAAATAGAACGAAATATACTTACTATCTAAAGGTGAAATAAGAACAATTCCTGACTTTTTCTCACGAGTATAAAGTAAATCCTTAATACTCTTTGTGAATACCTCAAAAGATTGATGCTGAAACTTATTCTCATAAAGGCTCCAAAAGCCCGTACGAATCTCCATTTTTTGAGCAAACTTCGCAGCAAAATAACTCATGGTTTTTCGATAATTGATTTCAACTAATGGATAGAGCACTCTTTCACTGTTTTCGTAATACAAACAATCAATTTCAAATGAATCCCCAAGGGACTGTTTGGCGAGATCTTTAAGAAGTGGTTTTAAGGCCGCATAGATTTCTTTCTTTTCCAAGAACTCACCAACAAAAGCTCCAGAAAAATTATTCTTTTGGTTTTGAATCGTTTCTACTAAAAAATAATTATCTGCTTCAACAGTTAATCCAAACTCTTTTACAACATTTAGATAAGGTTCGATAATAAAGGGAGGCTTGAAGTTAACATCACTCTTTTTCTTTACAATTTTATTTCCAATACCAGAGAAAGAGTCGAGTTTTTTTACGATACATTCTTTTGAAAAATCCTTTAATGTCGAAAAGTCCTCGTCAGTCTCAATTAAAAAAGAACCTTCTGGTAGGAAATTATACTTTTTTGCTAAATGAAACGACGTTCTTTTAGAGTTAAGCCGACGAGCAAGTTCTATATCACGAAGACTTCCCCACCAAGGAATTTCACCTGGTCGATCACTAAAAGCAGGTATCCCCTCATTCTTTAAACTTGCAATATAATCAAGATATTTAGAGTCATAAGACTTTAAATTTGAAAGCGTTTTTTTATCACTCTCAAGCCATAAAAAAAGATGCTCAAACTCAGAATTAAATTTTTTATATTTTAAATAATTTGAATCGTAATTATCATCAAATAATTGAAACTCATAATCAATATTTACAAAGTATCTTTTTTCCATTGCTTTCTATTAGTAACGTCAAACTGGTCACTATAGTTTTTTAGTGATTGAATATATTTTTGGTCTAATCCAGCGGAAAGCCTTGCACTCTCATCAAAAGTCATCCCTTTCGCTCGAGCAGGGGTCATTTTTTCAGGCAACAAACTTTGATAATAACTCCAAAGATCAGCTTCTCTCTTCACGGAGTTAAGATAACTAACTCCTCTAGCAACATGCTTAATTTCATCTTGATATATGATATCTAAAATTTTACAAACCGACTCATCTCCTATCTCAGAAAAAATACCTATATAGTACTTCATGAAATCGAGGTTTGCTTGCTCAAATGTTAACGCCATTAAAGCATAGAACTCTTCAAAGCTTTGAGATTTTGAAATAACTTTCCATAAAAACCCATTTAGTGGGTAGTCACCCAACTCAACCCCATATTCTTTCATTTTTACTAAATAAAGACTTAAGTGCTTTTGCTCATCTTCTATTGTTGCCAATATTGATTTTAACCTGCTCTCTGGAGGATTAAAGGTCAGTATTGACCAAGCAAATAGTTCTATTGCCAAAAGTTCATGGTTAGCAAAAAAGTGTAAGGCCAACGCTCTTTTTTTAATATTTTTAAGTTGTCCTTTCTTTGGAAACTTTACTTGCTTTTGACTAAATTTTAAGCTCTCTGCTCTAACGGGTAAATTTATGGGATCATCTAAAGTTAGTGCAAACTCTTCTATTTTTAATTTAGACTCTAGGTCACCACGGTGAAGAATATTTTTTGCTATTTGAATATAATTCATTAACGAGTACGTTTTTTCTTATTGCCTGATTTTCTTTTTATCGAAACTTTCTTTTTTCCTGTTTTTCGTTTACTAAATTTTTTCTTACCTGCTGACTTTTTATTTCTTTTAAAATTAGGAGGCCTTCTTCTTGAAAACCTTTTTTCAGAAAAACATCTATCACATATATTAAATTTTGTATTTTCGGGTAATTTCACTCCACAACTTGAGCACGTCATGACAATTTTTTCGGATAACAAATTATTTAGTTTATCAACGGCCAATGACTTATTTTCTAACAAATCATTTTCGTCGTAGTAGAAATTCTTATTATTAAAATGGCGAGATAGCCATTGGTAAAGTTCCACACATTTAATTGATGTTTCTAAATAATCAATATCATTTGAGAAGTGATCAATTTTCTCATTTGGAATCTGGCTAGATTCAACATATTTATTCAAAATCCAAGTATAATATTGAATATGACTAATGAGCCCCATATTGACTGGAGCACAAGCAAAGCCAAAGACCTCAGGACTACTTAATCTTCCTTCAGGGTCAGCATCCTCAACCATTTCAGCAAGCTCAATCATTTCTTTCAACTCAACACAATAGAAGGGCTTTTGAAAATCCATCGTATTAAATAATCTTAAAAACTCAGATAGCTTTAAACGACTTAAACCATTGTCTTCAAGGGCCTTATTCACCTGACTATAAATATCTAAATCAGGACCAACCATACACTTTGTTCGCTGATCTAAAGTTTTCGACAAAGCATCTCTCACAATCTCTAAGCCATCCTCTACCTTGGTTAGACATGAAACATGCCCAGTTGGAAAACGTTTAAATCGGCCGGCTCGTCCAGCAATCTGTTTAATTTCACTGTCAGTAATAGGATATTCAACAGAGTCAATATGCTTACTCAAGGTTGAAAATACAATTCTTTGAATGGGAAGATTCATCCCCATCGCAATAGCATCGGTGCTGACCATAATATCGGTTTCACCTTGATCAAATTTTCGAGCTTGCTCTCTTCTCACTTCCGGAGATAATCTTCCGTAAACGATTGAAACTTTAAAATCAAGTTTTTCAAGATCACGCTTATAACGTAAAGCATTTCTTCGTGAGAATACGATAAGGGCATCAGATTTTTTTAACTCACCTAAAACAACAGGCGAGCGATCAACTACCAAGTTCGTCATTCGATCATATTTTTTAATCACAAGCTCATCACCGCACAACTCAACAATCTTCTCTACCAGTTCTAAAACACTTGGATCACCACAGATATGAATCTCGTCCGCAAAAATATTAACTAGAGCTCGAGTCCAAGCCCATCCTCTTTGAGGATCTGTTATCATTTGTATTTCATCAATCACACAACAATCAAAGAACTCTGTTAAGCGGGCCATCTCGATTGTTGAAGAGTAATGAGTCGCATTTTCAACCTCAATGACCTCTTCTCCCGTTAACAACGAAGTTTTTACATCTTTATTATTTAAAGTATCGTAAAGCTCTGCAGCTAATAATCGAAGCGGTGCTAAATAACAACCCTTATCGACTGATGCTAACTTTTCAATCGCATGATAAGTCTTTCCAGAGTTGGTAGGCCCCATATGATAAACAATCTTTCTCTTGATCGTTCTTGCCTGTGAATGGATCCAAAATTCTCCGATATAGTCCTGAAGAATTTTTCCACTAATATCTTTTTTCTTTAAAATTAAAATCGAGCGAGAGAACTTTTTAAACTCACGATTAATAAAACTTTTATTTTTCCATATACCTGGTCCAATAAGTTTGAAAAATTTTTTAAAAGCATCAGCATCAAAGAACTCTTCATTCATGCCCTCTTCGTAAACAAACTCCATAAGAGATGATCGAACTAAAGCTTCTCTATTTTTGGCAACATCAGAGGGATAGTTAAACTTTTCTTTAATCACAGACTTGAGCTGTTGTTGTAACTTATTAATTGAAGATTTCTTCAAACGATAGCGAAATTTAAAAACTTTCTTTTCGATCGATTTAGACATGATGGCATAGAGACTCGAAACTTCATCAATAGAAACCTTGTCTTGAGACTCGACAATTTTTGCCTCTGTCTCATCAATCTCGTTTAAGCATTCTTCCAATAGGTTTTTTCTTAATTTTGTACGAAATTCAGATCGACAATTAATACACTGACAAACCAACTCTGAAACTTTTCGATCCTCATCAAACTCTTCTCGAATAAACTTTTGAGTTAGAGTATGAGAAGCAATCTTATCCTCAAACCACTTCCCAAGTGAATCGAGATGGAGCATTAAAATATTTTTATCAATACCACCATCTTGTCCAAAATAGAGGAGATCTTTTTCTGGAATCAAGCAGTCATCGACAAAGCACACATCTAAAATATAACTCTCATCGACGAGTGTCTTAAGAGCGATATTTTCTTTCTCAAAAAAATCTAAACACCATGGGTTCTCAGTAATTTGCTTCCATACAAGATTTAGATAGTCTTGATAAAAATTCAAAATTATTTCAGCATCATCGTCTGCTCGAATATACTCCTCGGCTTTTCCAAAAGATTCAGATTTAAGGTAATTTTCTCTTTCAACAGAAAGAGCTTCCTTTATTTTTTCAAAAGCAGGGAATTCAGGCAGGACAATATTACTCACAATGAAGCCAAGTTTAAGGTATTAATAACTCGAATTGTATCTCTTTACGCTCCGTTTCTCATCGAGCTTTGCGTCGGTTTCAGTGACTTTCAAGACTTTATAAGAGAGCATAGAGCTGATGAAATTTCTAATGGGATACAAAAACTACAGGAAGCTCTATATCGCCGGTGCAGTCTCTGAACTGGGCTCTTTTGTAACAGACACCGCCTTACTACTTTTTGTTTACCAGCTAACATCATCAAAAGCGGACCTTGGTATCTTACGTGCTGCTTTTTTAGTTTTCTTAACTCTCGGTGGAATTTTAGGTGGACCACTAGGAGAGAAAATAAACCGAAAAAAAATACTTATTTTTTGTGAAATAGCTCGTATCCCCTTTGTCTTACTTTTATTAATTTTCCCTAGCTTTTACTCAATTTTGATATGCCAATCAGCTATTGCTTTTTTTACAGGAATCTTTAGACCTTCAAGACAGGCCCTGGTCAATGAAGTTGTACCCTTTAAAGACATTAAGGCTGCTAATAGTTTGCAGGGCTCTACCATTGCCTTAATTCATCTGATCTCTCCCGTTTTAGGAGCGACTCTTTTTACATTTTTAAATGGTGTGGAGTTCATCTTATTTCTAGATCTTCTTAGTTACCTTTTAGGACTATTTCTCTTAATGAAAATCAACTATGAGTTTAAATCGACAGAAAAAGTAAGCCATCGTGCTTTAATTCAAGATCTTAAATCAGGACTTAGCTATATCAACAATAGACTTGATATCAAAGCAATCTTCAGCAACTCTTTTATCGCAGGTCTTGCTATTGGAATACTTTTCCCCCTCATCCTTCCCTTTACCATTGAGTTTTTAAAGCAAACTAAATTTGAATACGGCATCCTCATGGGCAGCTTCGGGCTAGGTGGCTTTATTGGAGGTATCTTTTCTCAAAAGTTAAGCCGCTACTTTACTCAAGGTAAATTGGCGGCAAGTACCGCACTCACGGAACCACTCATTTTTATTCTTTGGATAAATATTTTTAACTATCCACTGAGTGCACTCATATTATTTTTTTGGGGAGTTCTTGTTTTTGTCAGGATAACATCACAGCTTAATTATATTTCGGAAAGTGTTCCCACGGAGCAACTGACAAAGCTCTATTCATTTAACGAGATGGCCTTTTTAGTTCCAAATATTTTCGGTGGAATTCTTATAGGTATCTATGGCGAAGTTTTTAACACCTACGACCTCTTGTTATATGCTGGTATCTTATTTATTGTGACAACACTATTTAGACTTCTTTTTAAAGGGATCTACAGTCTCTATAAAGGTCAATCAACACTTACAGATAGAGAAACTATTTTAGAATAAATCACTATTTAATCGTTATAAAATAAGAATAAGTTGTAGAGCCCTTTGACTTTTCTACTTCAATACCAAGGCCATCTGAATTAATTTTTCGAGACTTCCTATTGATATCTTTAACAATATCACCGAGGTTTAATTTCTGGCCCGCAACGATTTCGACACTAGTAATAAGACTTGAATCTAATCCGTTTACACTTATATCGAGAAGATATCGATGAGCGCTTTTATAGTGACAGGTAATATCGACACTATTGTCATTAACCCTGACTGAACCTTTTTTTCCTGAAAGTAACATCAGATTAGACTTTGTTTCTCCAGTGGTACTCGTTTGTGTATTTGAAAGAGTTCCCTTTTTTTTAAGCCCAAGATTAGTTGTATTTAAATTACTATTTAAGGTCCTCACCATCTCCATTTTACAATGTTTTGATGGAATATTCTGACTAGATACAGTTTGAATTTGCTGATCACCATTTTGGTGAACACTGTATTCATCACTTATTTGAAATCTTTTTTTTAACCAATTTCTAAAAAGAGGAATTCTATTTTGAGATATTGATAGTTCAATACAGTTCATACTTTCTCGAGTGAAAACTTTATCTTGTGGTGCAAGAATAACATTCACATGAGATTTCACACTATTTAGTGAAACATTCGACGGGAAACAGAAACCCGTTAAAGTATTTGCCTCTAACTTAAGGACATAAAAAATCAAAGTAAAAATGAATAAGAATTTATTCAGCAAGATATGAATCACCTTCTTGAGATTCAATAAACTCTTCAGGTGAAGAATACTGACATAAATTTAGTGAGAGATTGAATTTTCTTGCGCTTTCATCATCATCACACATACAAGCAACATCTTTCATAAACTCAAATAGTTTTTCACGAGTTGTTTCACTCAAAAGATGTTCCATTTGACATGAATCGTTTTCTGCCGTTTCTTCGTCAACACCAACAAAGTCTTTTAAAAAATAAAATAAAAGAGTTCGAGAAGAGAGAATATGATGAACCTGAGCGTGCCCAAGATCAGTTAGGTCGAGAAATTTACAATCCTCTTCCTCATAGACCAATTCTTTTTTCTTAAGATTATTAATAGCGGTAGAAACAGAACCTTTCGTTAACTCTAGTTCCTTTGCTATATCTGTAACACGAGCATACCCACGCTTTTCTTTAAGCTTGTGAATTGTAAGCAAGTAATGAACCATAGAGTGTGATAATTCCAATGTAACCCCTTTTATTCTTTATCTTTTTTCTATCTCAACTATGAAAAAACCGTCAATTTTTCTTTGCAGTCTAAGTCTAAAGAAAATTCATCGACAATACTCTATGTACCTGAAATTACATTTAAAAAGACCTGCAAATCTTTGCCTAGAGCGCTGTATCGCCCTAGCAGTGGTAAAATAGGATCTGAGCAGGAGAACCCATGAATATTAAAAACCTTTTAGTAATTTTAACGATTTATCTATCGATGGCTTCTTTGCATGCTCAGACTCAACAAATCATTCAAATTAATGATCCCCTAAAAGTGAACCAACCCAAAGACCCTGTCGACATGAACCTTTCTGACCAAGATCGACATACAAGTCAGAACTACGTTCATGAGCAACTTTCTTACCGTCAAATGCGAGAAGAGTGTGAGAAGCTTGACGACCCAAACGCTTGTCGAGGGCGTGGAAAAACAGAATTTCTAGGAATTGACTCAACAATAGTTGAAATGGTTGGTAAGGCCTTTACGGCCGTTGTGGGCTCCATGGGTGCCGGACAACCTCAGCAAGCAGCTCCTGCAGCAGAAGGTGCAACAGAGGGAGCCGGACAACAAGGCGGTGGCCAGCAACTTCCCTGCCAGTATATCGCTATTGGAACGGAAGCCGCAGGAACGATGATGCAACAACTTGGTCAGCAAGAGATCAGTAGTATGATGCAAGAGGGAGATACTAACCAAAAGAAAGCTCTCTATGGAGCGGCGAATAGTCATGAGCAAAGAGCTCAAACAGCTCAGTTTCAAGGTGTGGGATATGGGGCAACAGCAGGCTGCTTTGCCGTTAACACTGTAAAAAGTCCAACTGGTGGCAATATTTTAAAAGCAGCTGCTTCAGGATTTCTTTCAGCTTTTTACCTCACTGAATCTCAAAGACAGCAAGAGTACGCGAACCAAGTAAAAGAAATTGCGGAAGGTCTTCCTGGAAAAGGTGACTGTAACCCAATCACCGAAAAAGAATGTTACTGTGCTCAACCAGAAACACAAAATGATCCCGATCACTGTATGTCATATCTTCATGATAAAAAGATTGCTCAAGAAAGTTATAGAGTTCCCTGTATCGATGGAAACCTTGGACCTGACATGAAGTGTACATGTGTCGGAGAACAAAACTGTTTTGATAAAAAATATTTTACCGATATCGATCTACCTGGATTTTCAGACTTCATTAGTAATGGTTTTGGGTCTGAGTTTGCAGCCGCCGCTAATGGAGAATTGAGAAACGGTAGTTTATCAACGACAGCTGCTGCTAACGCAGCCAAAGCAAACCGCATGCTAAGGGAAATTAGTAAATTAGCAGAACAAGAAGACAACTCACCACTTACATTAGAACAAAGACAACAGTCACAAGCAGCAGAGAAATTGGGAATTCCGGGACCAGTAGCAAGATTACTAGCAAGACAGCCTGTTACCCCAGCAGTAAAAGCAAATATTGCGAAACTTAGAAAGGGTGGGCTTGGAAAAGGGTTTAAAAAATTCAATTACGCTCGTACAAAAAGAAATCGTGGCAATGTTCTTAGATTTGGTGGTGGAAAAGGCTTTAATAAGAAAAAAAGAAGAGCGCATAACTCTTTTCAAAAGCCGATGAAAAAAGGAAAAAGATCTCCTGCCAGTGGTAAGGCCATGAGTTTTGCAATGGCAAAAGCTGCTGAAGAAGCAGAAATTAATAAAAAATCAGATACGGTTATCTTTGAAATTATATCGAGAAGGTATCAAGTCTCTGCTTGGAGAAGACTCGACTTAGAGTAGAAATAAAAATCATGGATGATAAAAATTTAAATACACCTCTTCTCTTATTTGATCATGAATGTACTTTATGTGTTCGCTTTAAAGATTCATTAGATCGAATCAATATTAATGAAAAAGTAAATATGATTAGTCTTCACGATGATAGGGTCTATGAAAGATATCCTTTTCTCGATAAAAAGCAATGTAAAGAGACAATTCATCTTGTCTTAGATGAAAAAGGTCCGGAGGTTCTGGTTGGAGAAAAGGTCGTAGAATATCTGATTAGCCTCAACCCAAAGATTCAAAAATTCACATGGCTTATAGAGTCAAAAATGGGTCAGAAGGCCATTAGCTTTTTTTATCATGCTGTGAATAATTATAGAGAATCATTGCTTAACCGCTGCACGGGTTGTAGAAATAAACATTAATAAATTTTAATGGTTTCTACACATGGAAGAAAATTTACCTTATCACCAATCACTAATTATCATCCCTACTTATAACGAAATCGATAATATCGAGCGTATGATTGAAGCGATCTTTGGTCTGTATCCACAAGTATCGCTTCTTATTATTGAAGATGGTTCGCCAGACGGAACAGCAGATGTTGTTAAGAGGCTCCAGAATAAATACGAGAGACTTCATATCATTGAAAGACAGGGTAAACTCGGACTCGGAACGGCTTATATCACAGGCTTTAAATGGGGCCTAGAAAGAGACTTTCAATTTATCTTTGAGATGGATTGTGACTTCTCTCATGATCCTAAAGCTGTAGCCGATCTTTTATCCGCTGCTCAGAAAAATGATCTTGTTATTGGTTCTCGTTATATTAATGGTATTAGAATCATCAACTGGCCTTTTAGAAGATTACTCTTAAGTTACCTTGCTTCTATTTATATTCGTATCGTAACAGGTATACCTGTTCTCGATACCACTGGTGGATTCAAATGTTTCACTCGAAAAGCATTGGAGTCACTCGACCTAAACGACATTCTTTCTCGTGGATATATTTTCCAACTAGAGCTTAACTACAAAGTCTGGTTAAAAGGAATGAAAGTCAAAGAAGTTCCCATCATCTTTACCGAAAGAAGAGATGGTCAAAGTAAAATGGCCGGTGGAATTATCTTTGAAGCATTGTTTTCAGTCGTGAGATTAAAGTTTAAGCAGCTTACTGGTTCAATTTAAGGAGTTGCTTCCTCTCCAGCCTCTTGCTCGGCAGCTTCATTTTCAGCTTCAAGCTGAGCATTTGCTTGCTCAATAATACCCTCAAGGAGTTTACCAACATTAAGTCTTTTGGCTTGTATTTTCTTAGGTAAGAAGTATGTCTGTAAAACAGCTGCACCAGCTGCTCCCTCTGGGGGTAACTTCATTTTATCAATCATATAGTAATAAGCCTTGGGGGCGAGATACTCAAAAAATCCGCCTGCAATTTTATCGAGACCGGACAAACTAATGACGGCATCATCATAAACGGCGTAACCTTTTTCAAGCTCTGCAAACTCAAGAATATTATCTTGGTTAAGATCAAATCGAATTAATGTAGACTCAATATTTAACATAGCACCAAAAATTATTCGTGCCATACGGTATCCTGTTCTCACGTCAGTTAAATCGCGAGTGAAACCTTCAACACTTTTAACAAAATTAATGACCTCATCGTAATCGGCACTTACAACATAATCATAAAGCTTCGTCATATATTGCTTCATATTGAGATCTATCATGAGTGTCTTAAAGAAATGTTCACGATAACAGTCATTCTCAAGCTCTGGGTCATCTACAGTATTTTTATTTTCGCAGTAGCCTTTACTAATCATTGTATCAAGCATTTCATCGCCAACTTTAACGGCCATGAAAACCAATCCGCCATACTCAGCAATTTCCCTAGCATCAATATCGAGCGTTCCATCAGATTGCTCTTGAAAGAGATCAGCAAGTAATAAAATATTCCTTCCAAAGGTTTGAATATTCTCTGTCCACATTCCAAATGTTTCGAGGGCCGGTCTAAACTCGAAAAGAACAGCATCTAACTTTTCTTTTGTTAAAGTCCATTTGGCAGGCTTTCCTGCTTCAATTTCCTCATCTGATGGATACTCTCCATACACAGGAAGTAAAAGGTCAGCGACCCATTTTACAGCGACAATTTCTCTTAAGCCGTTAACATACCTTTTTATCGAGTTACCATAGAAACTATAACCATCTTCATTTCTATAATATCTATAGGTATTCAAAATTTGATTTAACTCTTTTAAGTAAGCGACTTGTTTTTCTAAAGGAATTTTAGAGTAACTTGCTCCTTTGAGCTCTGATTGTTTAACCACGACTCTGTCATTATTTCTTCTATCAGGCTTAATGAGATCAAACGTTATTTCTGTAAAATATAACTTCTCTACGAACTCTTCGATTAAATCTGCAGCGACAATAAAATCACGAACAGAAAAAATGTCTTTATACCCTTTTATAATTTTAGATTTTAAACTCTCAATTAAAGGTACGTAGTTTTCATAGCTCGTTCCATCATCAGAAATATATTCAACGATCGTCGTAATGTTTTTAGCAGTAATAACGGGCTGTAAAGAATCAGAAGATTCAATAATACTTTTAAAAACCTTAATATCTTCTAGACCCATTTTTAGTAAGTCTTTTGCGGAAATTGTTTCGAGATCAACTGAAGTTAAATCGTAATAGAGATCCCCAAGGTTTCTTAACTTATTTAGGAGAATAATAATTTCATCTTTATTCGTTATTTCTTTCCTACCACCGACAAAAAGCGTTTTAATTCCTATAGCAGCATCAAGAACATTTTCATCAATATTGATTTCTTCCATTTCGTTATTTAGAAATTTAAAAAAATCAAAGTACTCTACTTCAGAAGGGAAAATCCTCGAATCTGTAATTTTCAATCTTAACGTTTCAGCAAGGTTTGATGTTGAATTAACAAAGTCTTGCTTACTAATTCGACCTCTCTGAGTGAATCCAGGTCTGATAGCTTGTTCTTTTTTGAAGAAACCTTCATTGTTTAGATAATATAAATAAGCATCTAGACCAATATCAGCAAGAGAGAAAAGAGAGTTGATATTTTTAAAAGTATAGATTTCAGAATAATTATTTTTTCCATCAATCAACTTATTTTTTAGTTCTTTGACTGTTGGCTGAAGAAAATCCATGTTTTCCATTTCATCAAAATACTTATCAAAAATTAAATCGATATCTTTTTGAGTTGTGATGATCGTTCGATCACCATGAGAAAAAACTTGTTCTGAAATTTCATTTATATTTTTTTGAAAATAAACTAATTGATTTATCTGCCCACCAAGGTCTTCTTCGTTTGCAAAATAGAGATTAAAAACTGATGAAGCCAGATCAGGAGAAATCTCGAGGAAGCGCTTCACTTCTCTTGAGTTTAAAAAGATCTTCTCTCCGCCAACAAAAAGGATTTTAAAACCGAGAATAGAGTCGAGAGTCTCTGGATCAACTTCAAAATCACCAAAAGTATTTCCTTCAAAGATATCTAAAATAAACTCTTTCAGATCAATAGCATGACCTGAGCTTTTCGAAAGGTTAGCTTCTACAATTGGTAGGTAGAAATCTGCTAATCGAATTAACGATCGAGAGAACTGTCTTGAATAAGCAAGAAAGTTCTCCCCTTCTCTTTTTGCGTTTGCACCATCAATCGCATTTTTTAATTGAATAGCCTCAATATTTAAAACACGTAAAAGATCAAAAATGGCATCAATATTCTTAACGGATAAACTTTCATTTGGTTCATTTAAAAAAACATTTCCAAGTCTAAAAAAAAGAGAAAGTTTTTCTCTCAAAGAACTAGAAGCTCCATTTAAGTTTTCATTGATAAACGTGGTTAACTCAGAAAGCGTAATAAAATTGGGGTTGGCCCTTTTCGATACTTCTGTGTACGTTTTCAAACCTGTTCGTAAACAATTGAGCGAGCTTCCAATATTTTCTTCAGCAAGCTTAGAGATCTGCTCAGCATCTTTGGTGATATTACAATTGGCTTCGAGAACATTGGAAACAAAGGCAATATCAGCATTCTCAACTGGCTGATCAGAGAAATATCCGCAACTAAACAGACTAAGTCCGAAAATCAGAATTGTGAGTTGTTGTAGTTGTCGAAACAAGATTTTCCCTACCTTGTATGCATTAAAGACGCATATTCCCAGAAATAGGAATAAAAACCAGTAAAAAACGCACCTTAGTGTAACTTTTTCACAATTTAGAGGAAAAGACTATCGCGAGTAATGTTTTTATAGGATATTGTGTTTATGAATCGCTTACTTTCCATACTAACTATCTCGGCCATAACCTGCCAATTTTCCGTATTTGCGGCTAAAACTCAACAAGATATTGGGTTTACGTATGAGAATATCCAGCTTTTTAACACGACAAGTCCATCAACTGGCTCACTAGAAACCAATCAGAACTGGTTAGGGCTAGATTATCAATACGAGCTGGAAAGATCATATATTTCCGGAAAAATGGATATCAGTACAGAGCTTGATGTTGCGTCACGACACTTCGACGCCTCATTATCAGAAGGTTATATTTCCTACACGGGGGTTGCTGGTGACAAGTATATCTTAGGAAGAAAAGTTATCGACTGGAATAGCTCTGAGCAGTTTTGGCAACTAGAGCATCTCAATGGTCAACGTTCATTTGATTTGATGGACGATAAACAAGAAGGTGTTCTTGGCCTAATGATTGATAACCCTTCTGGTTCTTTTAGATCACAATTTTTTATCTCATATTTTTATGTACCAACACTGACTCCTCACCTCGATATCGAAGATGGAAAAGTTGTCACCAAAAGTGGTTGGTATAAACTTCCTCCTAATCGCGCAAATACAGACTTTGGAACTTACGATCTTTACTTTGATGTAGAGAGACCAAACTCTAGAGATGTTTTTCTTCATAAATCTATGGGAGTGAGACTATCATACGCTTTTAGTAATGGAATTTCTTTAAGCGGTTATAGCTTATATAAACCTGAACCACGCTTAAGAATTAATGCCGCTGTTAACTACGTAGAAAATAGAACTGCTTATGTTAACGCTGGAGCCGCTGTTAACCACCACTTTATTTCAGGTGGTGAAGTTAAGTATACCGTTAACGATGATGTTACGACTCATCTTGGAGCAACTTTTGTCGATCCAACAGCAAGACTTGCTGGAGACTTTGACTCGTTGACGGCGAAGCTAAGTACAGAGCAACAAGAATTTAGTAACCGCTATATTAAAATTGATCCTAAGTATGAAAGTGAAATCTATGGTTATGCTGCTATCAATTTTAATAGGCCAATTTACTCACTTTCACTGCAAGGCCTTAAGTATTTTACTGAGCATATTCAAGGTAGTGATGAGGTTTATTCTGAAACGACAAAATGGGATACGGCCGTCGGTGTTTCTGGAAGTTACGCTCTTACAGAGAGAATTATTACTTCGGCACAACTTCGCTACGACTTGGTTAGAAAAGACAATCTTCTAAAAGGAAATATTATGTATAATCCTTTTAGCACTCTACTATTTGGCTTTTCACTTGAAACCTTAAAAGCTCCAAGTGAAGAATCTTACTGGAGTCCTTACAGAGCTCAAGATACCGTTACATCGTATATTAAATATCGTTTTTAACGCTCGAAAGATTTTCGGCTAAAGACATCTCGGTTCATAGGAACCAAAATCATTAAGAAGACTATCCAACAACCACCAAATTCTAGGATTTCTCCTTTCTTTCCACCACCAATAAGCTGGGCGAAGATGGCCAAAGTGATATAAGCGATAATGTGGTAATAATTTGGGATTGGAAGTGCGTGTTTATTTACCCATTCCTTAATTGCTTCTTTTTTCTGGTAAAGAAAAGGAAGAATTAAAAAATAACATACGATCATAATCCCCAAGAACGTACCAAAAATAAGTTTATTAATTTTTGTTTCACCAAACTTCAAATTATGAAAGTTCATTTCTCTTTGGGTATTATACTTTTGAAAAAAGTCAGGAACTCGAAAGTCAAAAAATTGTTCCCAAATTCGTTGGCCCCAAGATATTTCTTCCATCATGCCAAAGAAAAAAAGAGCGACGAAAAAATATAATCCAAAGACAAATCGTCTATTGCGAAATGGTTTCAAGATTCTTATTCGGTACATACAAAGAATCATACATAGAAATAATGCCAATACCGTTAACCATTCAATAACACCATCTTCTCGCACATAGGTTCCCTCAAAAAAAGTTAAGTCAGTACGTGACAAGTAGACACCTAAGATGATGATGAAAAAAATAACACTAAAGAGAACTTTCTCTATTATTCTTTTTGGAAAAAACACTAGTGCCTTTCTCCTAGTTGATTAAATTTATCGATACGACCGGTGTGCCGCCCCTCTTCAAAATCTGCCGAGAACCATGCATCTAGTATTTGTTTAATATCTTCAACCGATGTGGTTCTTGCTCCAACACAAATGACATTACTGTTATTATGTTGTCTTGATAGTTTTGCATCTTCTGCAGATCGACAAAGTGCTGCCCTCACTCCGGCAAACCGATTGGCCGCCATTGAAACCCCTATGCCAGACCCACATAAAAGTACTCCTACACCGTTATCAGCTTGAACTTCTTTAGCAACGGCCATAGCAAAGTCTGGATAGTCGCACCTTTCGGCAGAGTTTGTGCCGCAGTCGACGACCTCAAATTTTTGTTGAATATACTTTTTAACGACTTCTTTTTCCTCAAAAGCAGCGTGATCACAACCAATGAATACTTTCAATTAGATAACCTTTTAAATTTTTTGAAATTATAACCTGATTAGAGAGAAAGGAGAAGAGGCGTCCGACAAGACGCCTCTAGTATATTTTCTATTTTAGTATCTGTAATGCTCTGGCTTATACGGCCCCTCAACATTCATATCGAGGTACTCAGCTTGCTTAGACGTTAAAGTATCAAGTCTTACACCAATTTTTTCTAAGTGAAGTCTCGCAACTTTTTCATCAAGATGCTTTGGCAGCATATAAACATTGTTGTCGTATTTACTTGAGTTTTCCCAAAGTTCCATTTGCGCAAGAACCTGGTTAGTAAACGAGTTAGACATTACAAATGAAGGGTGTCCAGTTGCACAACCAAGGTTTACAAGACGACCTTCAGCAAGAAGAACGAGCTTCGTTCCATCTTTTCTAACGTACTGATCAACCTGAGGCTTAATATTTACTTTATCGTAGTTATTATTCATGTAAGCAACATCAATCTCATTATCAAAGTGACCAATATTACAAACGATCGCTCCGTCTTTCATCATATCAAGATGTCTACCGGTAATAACATCAAGGTTACCAGTACAGGTAACAAAAATATCACCAAGTTTTGCAGCTTCATCCATTGGCATCACTTCAAAACCTTCCATTGCTGCTTGAAGAGCACAGATGGGATCGATTTCTGTTACAATAATTCTTCCACCTAAACCAAGTAATGATCCAGCAGATCCTTTACCAACGTCACCATAACCAGCAACAACACAAACCTTACCAGCGATCATTACATCAGTTGCACGCTTAATACCGTCAACGAGAGACTCTCTACAACCATAAAGGTTATCAAATTTAGATTTTGTAACAGAGTCGTTAATGTTGATCGCAGGAAGTGGAAGTGTTCCTTTTTTCACTCTTTCATATAATCTATGAACACCCGTTGTTGTTTCTTCGGAAAGTCCTTTGATATCTTTTACCATCTCAGGAAAACGATCAAGAACCATATTAGTAAGGTCCCCACCGTCATCAAGAATCATGTTAAGGTTTGAACCATCAGCCCACTTTAGAGTTTGCTCAATACACCAATCAAACTCCTCTTCGTTCATTCCTTTCCATGCAAATACTGGAATTCCAGCTTTAGCGATAGCTGCTGCTGCATGATCTTGAGTTGAGAAAATATTACAAGACGACCAACGAACTTCAGCTCCAAGCTCAACGAGAGTTTCAATTAAAACCGCTGTTTGAATTGTCATATGAAGACAACCAGCAATTTTAGCTCCCTTTAAAGGCTTTGATTGTCCAAACTCATCTCGGAGTGCCATTAAGCCAGGCATTTCTGCTTCGGCAATTTCAATTTCTTTTCGTCCCCAATCCGCTAGAGACATGTCTTTTACTTTGTAATCTGTATGCATAGTGCACTCCTTCATAAGTCTTTTAAAGCTATTTAGATGCGAAAATATAACATTCTTAAGAGGAAAGTGTATACATTGCCACGCCGCAAATATATAAGAGGTCCATGGAAAACAGCTATTTTGCCTCATGCTCCCAAGGAGTAGAAAACATACTGCAGCGGGAAATTACCTCAATAATTGGAATATCAGTTGAAGTTCACAAGGGCGGAGTCTCATTTGATACCTCAGAAGAGGAAGCACTCAAAACACTTCTTTACTCAAGAACGGCGAGTCGATTGTTTCGTCTCTTCTTCAGCTTTGATTTTAATACACCTGAAGAGCTTTATCGAAAAAGCAAGGAATACCCTTGGAATAAAACGTTAAGTATTAATCAAACATTTAAAATACAAGTTCTCTTCGATCGCAAGGCCAAAGAGGACCTAGGAAACTCAATTTTTATTTCGCAAAAAATTAAAGACGCACTAGTCGATCAATATCGTGAAAAAGCTGGTGGAAGACCGAGTGTAGATAAAAAGAGTCCAGACTTTCCTCTAATGGTAAGGGTTGAAGATAGTGAGTCTGATAAAGCACTTTATAACGCTAAAATTTATGTGGATCTATGCCAAGTTCCTCTATCAAATAGAGGCTATCGAATGCCAGGGCATAGGGCACCTCTGAGAGAAAACCTAGCGGCAGCTCTTATTCTCCATAGTAATTGGAGTTATAACAGAGAACCTCTTTGTGATCTCTTCTCTGGAAGTGGAACCATTTTGATCGAAGCTGCGCTTATCAAAGCGAAAGTTGCACCAACATATTTAAAGCTACAAAAAAGAGACCTAGCTGAATCATTCGCTTTTATGAATCAAAAATGGTTTCAAAAAAATCAAGAGCTGAAGAACTACTTCTTTGAAGAGAGAAAAAAAATTCTTAATCAAACGAAAAAGCTCGCTCTTATTTTAAAGCAAGGTTTTATTTATGGTGTTGAAAGAGATAGTACTTACCTAGAACTCATTAAGGAAACAATTCTTGAAGCAGGACTGCCTCTTAAATCCTTTTCATTAAGTAATGCTGATGCACTTACCTTTTGCCCTCCTGAAAAAAGAAAAGGTGTCATCATTAGTAACCCTCCTTACGGTGAAAGGCTCAATGAGGATACCATGAAAGAGCTTTATTATGAGCTTGGTGAAAACCTGAAAAATAATTGGAATGGATGGCGCGCTCACCTACTCACAAGTAACAATGAATTAAGAAAGGCCATCTCGCTGAGAACAGAAGAAAGACTCCCTATCAGAAATGGAAATTTAGAGTGTAGGCTTCTTAAGTATAGTCTCTTTTAGCTACCAAAAGATTCTGCTAACTTCATCGCAAAATTAGGCGTACTGTACTTAAGTAACGCGGAACTATTCACTACTTTATCCAAATGCTTACTCGAATTACTAAAGAAGTATTGAGTCACATCGGTATCTTTTAAAAAGATAGTATGTCCCTTACCTGAAAACTTTCTCATAATAAAATCAGAATCGAGAAAACATATTTCTCTAATCATAAAATTATTTGCGATATATATCATGATCGAATAGTCACTGAGGGTGACCATAGATTTTCTTATTTTTACACCTTTTGGAGAAGTGTGATCCCCCCACTCCACTCTGATTTCGACTCGCTTGTCCCCAAGATAACAATCAAAACCTCGTTGAGATGTAGACTTTCTTTGCTGTAGTCCGAAGATAAACTTGCAGTACCACTCACCAATCTGAACCGGAAGGTTTTTATTATTAAGAATAATATGTTGGCTTCTTAAGGTTTGATAACAATTATTGACCGTTTCGATGGCATCAAAAATTGCTTTATTATCTGGTAAATAAAATAAGAGAACCTTTTTAGCTTCAGCACGTTTCAACTTTCTTGAAAATTGATGCTCGTACCAGTCACTAAAAGAGGAGTGCTCATACAAATCATATGAGTCACAAACAAAACCAGATTCTTGTAATTTTACAAAATTATCGAGACCTTCAATCTTTTTACAAAGATGCTTCAAAGGAGCGAAATCATTTTCGCTTTCACCTCGGACAAAAACTTCTTCTTTAAATAAGTCTGAGCTACCGTGCGTCTCCTTCGAAAAGGTCTCTATCTCGCGATAAAGATCTTCCAAATTCATTAAATACCTAAACTTTTAAATTAAAACTAATTTAAGTCTAACACTACGGTTACTAAACTTCCACTTCTCTTAGCTCTGCGCCAAAATCTTTCACCGATAAGAATAATGACTTATTGCGAACTAAGTAATTCGAGCAGAAGATATTGAAATCATCTAGTTTTGAAGCATAGTAAGATGAATCTGTACTATTTGAGTCCTTTAATTGGTTTGCAGAAACTGCCGAGGCCAATAAACGCCAAGCAACAACGATATTCCCACACATCGCAAGATAATCAGTAGAGGAAAATAAAATATCTTCTACTTTTTTCTCTGCCATACGTGTTCCCATTTCAGTGGTAACATCAACAAGGTCTTTCAAGCACTCACCCAAAAAGCCCGCATTTTTAGCTAGCTCCGCCGGTGCTTGACCGAGAGTTTTTTGGATATCACCCATCAATTCTTTAAAAGCGACCCCTTGGTCTTTAATAATTTTTCTCATCACAAGGTCAATCGCCTGGATAGCATTTGTCCCTTCGTAAATCGAAGCAATTTTTACATCACGTGCATATTGTTCAATTTCATACTCCTGACAGTAACCATACCCACCGTGAGTTTGAATCGCATCAACTGCTGTATTAAAACCTTCATCTGTACAGAAAGCTTTTGCTATCGGAGTAAGAAGACCAATTTGTCTTTCTGCTTCTTCTGTCTTTTTGTCGAAAAGATTCGCTGTATAAAGAACGAATGCTCTCAAGCCTCGAGACATTGCTCTCATTTTTAAAAGTGTCTTTTTTACGTCGGGGTGTTTGATAATTTCTTGTCCAAACTGAGCTCGCTCATTAGTGTATTTTTTAGTCTGACAAAAAACCATCCCAGCGTGACATTCACCCTGGATAGCACATAAAAGTCGTGCTTCGTTCATCATGATGAACATGTTTTTCATCCCTTCTAATTCGTTACCAAGTAATGTTCCATAACAATCACCGTCGCGGCCAAAAGTCATTTCACATGTAGCAGAGGCATGGATCCCCATTTTTTCTTCTGTTTTTGTACAGACAACGTTATTACCGTCACCTAGGGAGCCATCTTCATTAATAGTGTAACGAGGAACAAGAAATAATGAGAGACCCTTTGTTCCCTCTGGAGCCCCCGGTGTTCTCGCAAGTACTAGATGAATAATATTTTTGAAGTAGTCATTTTCCCCACCAGTAATAAATATTTTCGTTCCTTGAATTTTATAGCGACCATCACCTGTAGGTGTTGCTGTCGTTTTAAGAGCACCCACATCACTACCGGCACCGGCTTCAGTTAAACACATGGTACCACCCCAAGTACCAGAGACAATTTGAGGAGCGATAAAATTAATTTGCTCTTCGCTCCCGACTGTTAACAAAGTATTTAAAAAGGCACGCCCAAGTTCTGCATAGGAAGTCATGGCGAGGTTTGCACCAGAGTTTAAAGAAACCGTGGCCACAGTCATCGCATGGGGTACGGGCATTCCGCCTACCTTTTCAGGAAAACCTATGGTGAACCATCCATTTTCGTAATATTTATCTAGCGCTTTATGAAACTCTTCAGGGATAGTGACTCCCTTATCGGTTAAAGTAACTCCTTTAATGTCACCCACAACTCTGGTTGGAAAAATTTCATTTTCAACGAATTTGTTAAATTGCTCGAGGATATCGCCAAGCTCGGCTTGATCGGGAGAATTTTCATTTTTTTGAATTTCTAAATGCTCAAAGAGATTAAATTTAATATCTCTTAGTTCAATATCATACTTGGCCATTTTACTCACCTTCCTTAGACGACATATTTAAAACATGCTCATTATAAGTGAGATTTTAAAATTAGGAAATGAGATAAATCAGATGAACTAAGACTGAAATAAAAAAAGGCGCTCCAGGGGGGGGTGAGCGCCTTTCTTTTATCTATTACTATACGCGAGGGGTAGCACGTATATTAATAATAATAATAATTCCAATAAGGAGAAACGTTATGATACTCGTTTGCACTCTTGTCATAAAACTTGAGTGGATTCGCAGCAATTGGCGAACAAAGGTCAATTTCGTATTGGTCTCCGTTTGATACTTCAAACTGGAAGTGACCAGAGTCTAGAAAACGAGATGAAACAGAATCATTTAATTTATCCATTAAAGCATCTCTAACTGCTTCTTTTGAATTACCGTACTCGTGAGTTAAGTTTCCATTATCGTAAGAAATTCTTGAGCTACTTGTACTCGATACCCAAAGTATTCCTCTCTTTCTCATTTTTTGAACATAGAATACGACAATCGGATATTGTTGATTAATAAATTCACCGTTTGAAACAGCTGTTTTAAAATCATCAAAGTTAACTAAGTCTGTTCGACATGTTTCTCTTCCATCGATAACGATGGGGTTTACAACCGTTGTATTATTATTGGGGTTCGTATTGTTTCCACTGTCTCCAGCTTCGTTGTCTTTACTTCCACAACCTGGCGTAATGGCCAATGCAAAAAGCATAACTAAAGTTGTCAATACACTCTTTCGTGACTTCATGGTTTCCTCCAAAAGGTCTTTTAAAAAATTCTTAATATTCATGATGCAATCTATGTGCCAGTGATGAGTTTTAAATATTAGGTGTTTAGAATGCTAAAAATGACTGTCAATTGTTTAAACAATTTTAAGTCGTCTAATGTTTAGACAGTTTTTTCAAGGGATTTTTGATCAAGTAGCCACATAACTAAAAAAGGAAAGGTCCAAATGAAGTAATTCCCCGGAGACATTTTTGAAGTCATGATAAAAAGAGTGAGACCTATAAAAGGAATACCCCACTTATTTTTATAATATAAAGGTAGAGTGATAGCAGAAATTAATCCAAACAGGGAAACAATTTTCTGAAAGGCAGGTGGAATAACGAGAAGTAATGACGTTTCTCTAACGGGTCTTAAGAGGTTAAATAATAAAAGGTTTTCATAAACTGCTTTTAAATCAGAGAGAAAAAAAGGAAGTGATACAACGAGTACGATGGGTACTGTAATGAGAAAGCCTTTCCATTTTTTTAATATCAAAAACCATAGTCCAAATAAACCAGCAGGTAATTGTTTCGCTAAAAAAGAAAAACCTAAATAGCAACCGGCCTTTTTTTCATTGGTTAATGAATGCCATGAAAGTAAAGCGAGATAAGCAGGTAGAAGATCATTTACTCCCTTACTAAAAACTTTATTAAAAAGAAATTCAGCTCCCACGAGCATTAAGAGCGAAAGGTAATGAAAACCACTTGGTTTAAAGTAACGATATAAAAAAAGTCCTAGAAGAAGATAAACCACGAGGTTGCCGACATAAACTCCCTTTAATCCAAGTAATGAGACAAAAGGCGCATAAGTAAATATTTGAAGAGGTGTGTATTTCGGACGATCAAAATAATGATCATTACCTTTGTAATGGAAGGGATAAGGATCAAGTGATTGACGGTAAGGGTTTTCCCCATCAAGTAAGCGGTTTATTGATTTTTGATAAACAACTGCAATGTCTTCAGTTTTAACCTCAGACTTCAGCATTTTTCGTGAAAATTGTCCGACGCGAAGGATTGAAACTAAGACAAGTAAAATCACAACGACTTTGTGTGTTGATAAGTTTTTTATGTCTTCCCTAAATTTCCCTACAAATAAATAACAGCCAGGAATTGTCACCAAAAGGGTTAATCGTACTAAAGGATGATGGTTTCCCATTGAGAACTGAATGGTGATAAATAAAATTAAAAAAATTATTAAGTGCACGAAAATAGTCTATTTCTTATTTAGTGAATTGCATAACTTTAAATCTAAGATATCAAGCGTTATAGTTTTAAGCTATCAAAGTATAGCCAAGATATATTGGTGATAAACATATATTTCATTTACACTCCAATGATAAAAAACACAAGGAGTTAAAATGAAATCAAAAATGATTCTACTGCTCTCACTTTTGTTCATTGTTAGTTGTACGTCTACCGTTGATAAAGAATCATCGATGATGCACAAAAAGATGAGTAAAGGTGAAGCAAAACCAAATGAGTTTTGGTGGCCTAACAGAATTAACCTTCAACCCTTAAGACAACATGCCAATGAGTCGAGTCCTATGGATAGAAGGTTTAACTACGCTAAAGAGTTTAAAAAACTCAATCTTAAACAAGTCAAAAAAGACATCGAAAAAGTGATGAAAACTTCTCAAGACTGGTGGCCTGCAGACTATGGTCACTATGGTCCATTTTTTATCAGGATGGCTTGGCATAGTGCTGGTACTTACAGAGTCTTTGATGGACGTGGTGGTGCCGCTGGTGGACAACTTCGTTTTGAACCACTTAATAGCTGGCCAGATAATACCAACCTCGACAAAGCAAGACGTCTCTTGTGGCCAATCAAAAAGAAATACGGCAAGCGTTTATCTTGGGCAGACCTTATGGTCTTAACCGGAAACGTGGCATTAGAGTCAATGGGCTTTAACACCATTGGTTTTGCTGGTGGACGTATGGACGATTGGGAACCAGATCTCGTTTACTGGGGACCTGAGAAAAAATTTCTTGATAGTAAAAGAAAAACCAAAAGCGGAAAGTTAAAAAAGCCATTTGGTGCAACTCAAATGGGCTTAATCTATGTTAACCCCGTTGGTCCGGGTGGAAAACCAGATCCTCTTCTCGCAGCTAAAGCAATTAGAGAAGCCTTTGGAAGAATGGCAATGAATGATGAAGAAACGGTTGCCCTTATTGCTGGTGGACACTCTTTTGGTAAAGCTCACGGAGCTAAAAAGCCTGAAGAATGTGTCGGTGTTGAACCTGCTGGTGCCAAGATTGAAGATCAAGGAATTGGTTGGAAGAACAAGTGTGGAACGGGAAAAGGTGCTGATACGATCACTTCTGGTTTAGAAGGCGCTTGGACAGCAACGCCAATTGAATGGAGTGTTCAGTACTTAAGTTTTCTCTATGCCTACGAATGGAAAATGACGAAAAGTCCTGCGGGAGCTATTCAGTGGATTCCAACTGACGAAAGTGCTAAAAACCTCGTTCCAGATGCACATATCAAAGGAAAAACTCATGCTCCAATTATGTTCACAACAGATCTTGCTCTAAAAAAAGATCCTGCTTATGACAAAATCTCCAGAAGGTTTTTAGAAAACCCTGATGAGTTTGAAAAAGCTTTTGCAAGAGCATGGTTTAAATTAACTCACAGAGATATGGGACCAAAAGCAAGATACATTGGAAGTGAAGTTCCAAAGGAAACATTCCTATGGCAAGACCCTCTTCCAAGAGTAAGTCATAAACTCATTAATAATTCTCAAGCGACAGAACTTAAAAGAACAATCTTAAGATCTGGTTTATCTGTCTCTGAGCTTGTGAGAACAGCTTGGGCGTCTGCTGCATCTTTCAGAGGAACTGATATGAGAGGTGGTGCTAACGGTGCAAGAATTAGACTTGAGCCAATGAAAAACTGGAATGTAAACAACCCAGATGAACTCAACAGAGTTTTAAACAAGCTTTCATCTATTAGAAACAATTTTAATAAGTCTCAAGCTAATGGAGCTAAAATTTCAATGGCCGACATCATTGTTCTTGGTGGAGCAGCAGCGGTTGAGCAAGCAGCGAAAAAAGCTGGTTACGCAATCAAAGTTCCTTTTAAAGCTGGTAGAACTGATGCCACTCAGGCACAAACTGATGTAAACTCATTCTCTGATTTAGAATTACAAGCTGATGCCTTTAGAAATTACTTTTCAATGAAAAGTTACTTCTCACCTATTAATGCCATGATCGACAAAGCTGCGAAGCTTAATCTATCAGTTCCAGAGATGACAGTTCTCATCGGTGGAATGAGAGCACTTAATGCGAACACTGATGGGTCAGCCCACGGAGTATTTACAAAGAGACCAGGAATCCTAACGAATGATTTCTTTGTTAATCTTTATGACATGTCAACTGAGTGGAAAAGAACGGCAACAGATGGTGTCTACGCTGGTCTTGATAGAAAAACAGGAAAGTCAAAATGGACAGCAACTCCTGTAGATCTTGCATTTGGATCAAGTTCAGAGTTAAGAGCAATTGGTGAAGTCTATGCCGCCAACGACGGAAAAGCGAAGTTTGTACGTGATTTCGTAAAAGCATGGTCAAAAGTAATGAATCTAGATCGTTTCTAAAAATATTGGGGTGATGTTTTTTAACATCACCTCAATTTCTAAAATTTCGAATTGTTTGTCTTCTTCTTTTCTTAAATTCTTGATTTTGATATTGAATTTTTCTTGTATCAAATTCTTCCTCTTTTCGAGAAGCTATAACTCGCGCCCTACCATCACTTAACAATCGCTCCACTTCTGCATAGATTCTAACTTGATACATTTTTTTAAGCTTATTTTGAACCACAGGTGTCACGATTGCTCGAGCACGCCTCATTGCTTGGTTTACTTGATAACTCGCAATTTTTCCTGAGATGCTCACCGCTACTTTATTTGAAAAATCAGTTGATGTACGCTCAGCAACTCTTTCGATCAGCTCCTCTATCCCTTCCGGAGGAGTAAGCTGATTTTTTTTAATGTGATCTTGATAAGAGTCTTGGGCTTTTTTCTTTGCTTGTCCATAACTCCACTCTTTTGCCTTATTTATAATTTGATAAAAAATCTCTCTTTCAATATCACCTTTCACATCCCTATAAATGTCATCGTCAAAATTAATATTTTTTCTCACCTTACTATCGACATGTTGTGAGGTGAGTACCCAGAGAGAATCTTTGATTTCGTTGTTTTCAAGATCAGTCATATCTTCCGCAATCAAATGCTCTGTAAACTGATCGGCCTTATCAAGAAGATCCATTTCTAGTATTTTTTTAACATTGAAAAAAACTGTGAGAGCAACTTTCTCAATAGCAAGACTTAAGGCCTTCTCTCTTAGATCAATATCTTTAATTTTTTCCTCACTGAACCACTTCACTTTCTCCATAACTTTACCCGCAGAGATAGAAATTAAATCATGAATTGATTCATGGACCATAATCGGAATAACTTCAGGTTCTTCAAATTCCCCTACTTCGACAGAAGCGATTTCTCTTTTTGGCACTTCGATTACAGGTACTACTTTTCTCCATTCAATCTCAACTTCAAAGTTAAAATTTCGAGATCTTAAGTTATCAGAAATAAATCTCTTCTCTCCCGCAACTAACCAGTTCTCAAACCTGGCTCCGACTTCAGAGATTTCGTAATCTTGCCAATGAGCCTCAAATCTCATCCCTGACCTAATTCTATGTAAGTCTGTATAAAAACTTCCCCGCAACATAACGAGATCTAAACTTGGAAATTCATCATACTCATAAACTTCCGCAACAAAAGTAACTTTACCTTTTGATTCCATATCTTTGACGGGAGTAACAAACTTAATATTCTGATCTTTCTCTGAGTGATAAACTCTGATCTGTCCTCTGAACAAATGAATGACCAACTTCTCTTTTTCTTTAGAAAACTTCATCACTGAGTTTCGTCCCAAATTGAGATAAGAATTTTTTGAAATATAAATACTTAGCGTTGACTTTGGCCCTGTGAAAACAATTTGTTCATCTGATAAATCTTGTCCACTTTTCAATCTAAAAGCATTCCCATCGTATTCTCTAGCAATGGCCCTTCCCTTGAGATCAAAAATACCGTAACCAAAGACAGCTGTTTGGCAAAAGGTTGAAAAGAGTAATATAAAAATGAATCTCATTTTCATACTTATCTTTACGGATTTTTACATTGTGTTTATAGGAATCGTCATGATTAAGATGAAATGAGAAATCCTTACCACCATCGCAGATTTTTGAATTCGATATACAATAGAACATATGAGAATCATTGGACTTATGGCCTTTAGTTTACTACTTTACCCAAGTATTATTTTTGCAAATCTTGCAAACCTTCAAAAGTTTCGATTAGCAAAAGCAAAACTCGCTCTTGAGAACGAAGATTCTTATACCTATAAAAAACTTATTAAACTCAACATCGCTGATACGATACCTCATATCGATAGTCTTATTCACTGGGGGAACTACCTCTTCACTGAAAAAGAATTTTCTAAAGCCTTTCGTGCTTACCATCAAGTCATTGGGAGACTTCATACGAAAGAGCTTTTAGACTTGAAGGATAACTCTCAAATAAAAAATGCTATCCGTAAAGTAACGTTTCCTGAGGACGAAGTGACTCAACTTTATTTAAACTTAGCAGACTTTTACTACAAGCTTTTAAAAGAAAAATCTTTTTCAGATGTTCATAAAAAGAGGTTTCATCACAAAGCGGAAAAATATTATAAAATTACAAGAGAATTCAACTACCAAACTTTTTATTGTACTTTCATGCTAGGAAAGCTCAAAATGCGTGAAAGAAATGAAGAAGAAGCTTATAAAATTTTTATAAAAGCAAAAGAGATTCCCTCGGGTAGAGACGATGCTCGAAAACTAAAAGATGAAATCGATGTTATTTTAGCCGAATCACTTTTTTATTATCACAAACAAGATTCGTCACAGATATATTTAAGAGGAATTTATCAGAATCAAGGAACCACAGCATCTTCTCGAGATTATGCCAAATATTATTTTGACTCTCTAGAAAAAGACTATTTTAGTACTACCTTAAGTTACCTCATCTCACAGAAATATAACCTCCATGAGCTTACCGACTCTCAAAGAGAAAATGTTCAATCTGATGCTTTTAAAAACGAGTATGGCGTCGATAAAGGAATTTTAAATACTTTTAATCTTCAAAGTTTTCTGAATAAGAAACTTAAAAATCGTTGGTCAATCCTCGCCAACTTAAATCTATCCGCAGAAAACTCTGCTCAAGACTCTGCTAAAAGAGCAGACAGAAGATATTTATCCGCAGGCATTGATTTTAAAAAGTTCACCCATAACCAATCGTTATATAAAATTACCTATAACTATAATACTTTATGGAGTAAGCCCGCTAAAGAAACTCCACTTGAAAGAAATGATGACTCTCACACCTTTAGACCTGAGTATACTTACACTCTCAGATCTGGTGCGATGACATGGGGAGGAATCTACTCCTTTATCAAGGAGTCAACAGAAAGAAAGGCAGCGCTTGGACTCTCATGGAGTTATCAAAGACATAATCGATCAAGATGGTGGTCCCCAACTTACTCTTTCGAATTTATTCGAGAAGCAGAAATATTAAACCTGCCGACAAGTAGTATATTCTCAGCATCACTATCGAACCCAAGCACAGTGACAGAATATTGGACACTTTTCTCAGCACTTGATTTCAAACGTAATGTAAATAGCCTAAATGCACTAGACTTTTTTCAATACGAAATATCTTTCGCGGCACAAAGAGAAATGCAGTTTCTCAATAATTTCTACTTCGACCTCTATTTCAGACAAGGCAATAAGTCATACAGCAATAATGAAGATATTACGCTGCTAGAAATTGGTGCAGGATGTACTTACAACTTCTGAAATGTTATGAATAAGACATGAAAAATTCAATTAAAAACCTCACCAAAAGAACCTGTCTCGTCATTCTTGATGGCTTTGGAATCAACGATAATAAGCAAAAAAATGCCATCAAAGATGCAAACACTAAAAATATTGATCACTACTTTCAACGGTATCCTTTTACCACTCTCGATGCTGGAGGAATTTCCGTTGGTCTTCCAAAAGGAGTCTGTGGAAACTCTGAAGTAGGACATATGAATCTAGGTGCAGGTCGCCCAGTAAGACAGGACTTCGTCAGAATAAACGAAGCTATTAGCGAAGGATCACTTCACTCAAGAGAACAGTTTTGTGAGTTAATAGCTAAAGCAAAAGGTGGCTCCAATAGAGTTCATCTTATGGGCCTCCTATCTGATGGAGGTGTTCACTCTCATATAGATCACATTATTGAAGTTGCTCAGCATTTAATTAAAGAAAAAATAGAAGTTTATTTTCATGCTTTTTTAGATGGAAGAGATACTCCTCCGAAATCTGCGAAAGCTTATATAGAAAAGTTACTAACAATTGATGGCCTCAACTTTGCTTCCATGCAAGGCCGATCGATTGGAATGGATCGAGATCGTCGCTGGGAAAAAACAAAGTCTTGTTACGATATGTTTACTGGTTTAGGAGTAATCAAAGAAATCGATCCTCTGATTTATCTCGAGCAGCAATATCAAAATAATATTACGGACGAGTTTGTTGAGCCTCTTCTTTTTAACGAAACATATAAAATGTCTAATGATGATAGTGTTTTCTTTATTAATTTTAGGCCTGATAGAGCGATACAGATATCACTCGCCATGAACGACCCCGAGTTTAATCAATTTGAAAGAGCTTGGACTCCTCATTTCTTTTTATGCATGACTCCTTATGTTCCAGATGAATTAACGCTACCTATTCTTTTTGATAAAGAAAAAATTGAAGGCTGCTTTAGTGAGTATCTTTCAAAGCTTGGACTTCATCAGTTTAAAATTGCTGAAACAGAAAAATATGCTCACATTACTTTCTTTTTTAATGGAGGAAGAAAAGAGCCTTTTGAAAACGAGACTCAAACACTCATCCCCTCCCCAAAAGAAGTGGCCACTTATGATCAAAAGCCAGAGATGTCAGCCCCACAAGTCACGGAGAAGCTTCTCGCGGCATTAGATGATGAAAAGTATTCATTTTACCTCGTCAATTATGCCAATAGCGATATGGTTGGACATACAGGTAACTACGATGCCGCAGTTAAAGCAATCGAAACCCTCGATCACACCGTTGGTGAGCTTGCAAAAAAGTGTCTTGATAATGACATTGCCCTTGTCATTACTGCTGACCATGGAAATAGTGACCGCATGGTTTATGAAAATGGAGAACCCCACACATCTCATACAAATGCCCCCGTTCCCTTTTCAATTATTCATCCCAAACTTGAAGGACAAAAACTCGAACTAAACTTGTCTGATGAAGAAAGGGCACTCAAGGATGTCATTCCCACTCTTGTTTATATGATGGATTTACCAAAATCTAATAGCTTTACCGGTAAACAGATTTTTAATTAGAGATGCTTTTTAATCATTAACAATAAGTCATTATAGTTGAATGGCTTTTCCAGTATCGATACATTTTTCTCATCTTTATATCTTTCATGAATATCGATATTATTGATACCTCCAGTTATAAAGACGAAACCCCTTTGGTATTGTTCCTTATTTTTCAAATTATCATAGAACTCTAGCCCATCCATAACAGGCATTTTGATATCAGAGATAACTAAATCTATGTTCTCTTTATTACTTCGATAAAAAACGAGTGCTTCTACAGCTGAAGAGAAATGATTACTTTTTATTCCCATTTCTTTTAAATACTCAGTAATAAATTCAACGATATATTCTTCATCATCTACAATTATTGCATTAACTTTATTTTCAAATACATTTTCCGTTTTGTTATCTAGAGTCGTCTCTATCATCTCTTCTTTTTGAGAAAACTTCGCTATTGGGATATCGACGACAAATGTTGTTCCTTTGCCAACCTCAGAGTTAATATTAATTTTACCACCAAAGTCCTCGATAAAATTTCTTACGAGAGAAAGCCCTATACCTGTTCCTTTAGAGACGTCCTTTGTTGTATAAAAAGGCTCAAAGATTCTATCAAGAGTAGGCTTATCCATCCCTGGACCATTATCTGAAAAGTTTAATCTAAAAGTATTATCAATTGTTGCAACTTCAATTGAGATTCGCTTATTTTTTTCAACACTCAGAGCATCTTTTGCATTTGATAACAGATTCATAAGAATCTGCTGAAAAGAACCAATTGCTCCATAAATCATAGTTTCTTGAGATAGTGAGTTTTTATAGTCAATAATTATATCTTCTTTACCATAAATCTCTTTTACAAGACCTAATGTCTCTTCAATAGGAAAAACAGGATTAAAATGTCTAAAGTTACTATCATCTGCTCTTGAAAAGGTTTTCAAGCCTTTAACAATTTCAGCGATACGTTTTAAGGCGATATTTGTTTTGCTATAAAGTTCTTCAATTTTCTCACTATTATGAGGATCTTTTTGATAAGTTTTCCAAAGTCTATTTAACATTCCATCAGCAATCGCCAGTGGGTTATTCACTTCATGACCAACTCCTGCTGCAAGTTCACCTATTGAGGCAAGCCTATTTTGATGTTGTGTTATTCTTTTTTGTTCCTCATATCTTTTCTCTGCCAAGTACTCTTCTGTTCTATCCCAATTTATTCCGATCATTTTAAGAGGGCTTCCATCTTTATCTCTAAAAACCTCTCCCTTTCCTCCAATATATCGACGCTCACCTTTCGGAGTTATGATTCCAAACGTTGTACTAAAATCACGCTTTCCTTCTAAAGCATCATTCAAATCAATCAATGCTTGCTCTTTATCATCGGGATCAAGTGAATTTTCCCACGCTTCATAGGCACCTGAAAAATCCTCTTTATTAATACCAAAAACATTATAATTCGTATCATTCCAACTTAGTTCATTATCAACAATGTTCCAGCGCCAGGTCCCAACATTTAAAGTGCTTAAAATAAAATTAATCTCTCTTTCTTTCGCTCTCTCTTGAGTAATATCTTGAGCGATGACAATAATATTATCTTCGCCTTTTTCGTTTTTATAAGGAATCTTTATTGACTTAAAATTGCGAACTTCACCCGTTTCAGCATTCGTGCTATCTTCGTAGACAACTTCAGTTTCTCCTTGCTTCATGATCTCACGAACATTATCTCTAAAAAAATCTGATTGTTCTCTATTTCCCGTAAAGAAAGCGTCATCTTTTCCAACCATTTCTTCAGGTGTTGTGTTGTAAAGTTTAGCGACGGCTTTGTTACAGTATACAAAGTTGCCATCAAAATTTTTAACTAAAACGATATCTAAACTTTCATGAAAAACTTTCCATAAAACTTCAATTTGTTCAGTGGTTAAATTTTTATAATCACTCATCCTAAGTCCACAGTAAATTTATACAAATATTATACAAAATCTAATACCCACAATTTAACTCAAGTAATTTCTTCCTTAGAAAAAAATTTAATTTAGTATAAAATGAACTTATGAAAAAAATTGCATTACTTTGTTCAGGTGGTGATAGCCCAGGTATGAATTGTGCTGTAAGGGCCATCGTAAGAACCGCTATTGGAAAAAATCTTGAGCCTATTGGTATTCGCCGCGGATACGCAGGCCTCCTCGAAGAAAATTTTTGGCCGATGGAAATTTCTAGTGTTGGTAATATTCTCCAGCAAGGCGGAACGATTCTTCAAAGTAGTCGCTGTCCAGAATTTAAAGAAAAAGCAGGAAGAAAAAAAGCTGCCGACATACTAAAGAAACATTCCATTGATGGTCTCGTTGTCATTGGTGGAGATGGATCGTTTAATGGTGCTTGGGCCTTATGGGAAGAGCACAAAATTCCTGTTATTGGTGTACCGGGAACGATTGATAACGATATCGATAATACCGACTATACCATCGGCTTTGATACCGCTGTTCAGACTGCGGTTGAGGCAGTCGATAAAATTAGAGATACCGCCTCCTCCCACGAAAGAACATTTATCATCGAAGTTATGGGAAGAAACTCCTCAGCAATTGCTATGCACGTTGGTATCTGTACTGGTGCCGAAAATATTGTCTTTCCAGCAGATGAAGTCGACTATGAACAAATCGTTGGAGATATTAAAAGAGGTGTTGCGAGAGGAAAAAATTCATCCATTATTATTTGTGCTGAAGGAAAAATTTCGGGAAGAAGTTATGAATTACAATCCACACTCTCTAAAAAATATGGCCTCGACTCTAGACTATGCATTCTCGGTCACGTCCAAAGAGGCGGCAGCCCCTCGGCCATCGATCGCTTTTTAGCATCAAGTATGGGTTACCAATCAGTCCTCTCACTCATTGAGGGTAACTATCCCCTGGCCACCGTTTTCAATGAAGGTGTCGTAACTACAAGACCTCTTAGTGATTGTTTGAAAAATAAGGGTGAATACCTTCCACATTATATCGATCTCGTTAAAGCTTTATCTATCTAGCTTAACGAATGGTTTGAAGCAAATACTCTTTCAAGCTACCAGGCAAATTATCCTTCGCACTTAGAATAATCATTGAAAAAAGCTTTTTTGACTCTGTTTCGAGGTCGACATCAACTTCTTCTTTGAAGACTTCTGACTTATGGTGTTTCTTAAGACTGAATACTCGTGAGTTATCAAGAAAGGTATAAGTAAACTTATGATTCTCTATCCGCATGATAAAGTTATCCATATTAAATTCATACATTTTGATGTCATCAGTATTTTGAAGTTTTCCTTTTGTTGTCCAGAGAGTTAGGGATGAGTTTTGCGCACCAAAAAAAATGTGTTTAGTATAACCTTCATCACTTTGGTTAATTTTATTAACATCGTATTCTTTAAGAGTTGCTCCCACACTTATGGGAGTTAAGATTTGAAGGTATCCATCATAATTACTTTCAAGCTCAGTGAAGACATCCATTCCAAGGCGTCCATTTGCTTTATAAACCACTCGACTCATTAACATAATGGCCACATCATCAAGTTCTATACTTAACTTAATCATATCATCAGCAGCAATTTCAAGTTCGCTCGTTTCTTCGCAACCAATTCCATACAACGAAACGTCGAGTAATGAAACAGAGACTTTCTTTTCTTCTTTGATGAGATATGCTTTTAGAGGAAGTTTAGAGGAAACATCATAACGTTCACTTCGGCGATACTCTTTTTGTTGCTCTAATTCTTCTTTGCTAAGAAATTGAAGTAAGTTTTTGAAAAACTTCATAATAACACCCTTCGCTCAAGAGGATATTATAACACATTCTTATGTAGTTTTTTATGAAGATCAAAGGCCAGAAAAATTGTCACCAGTCCCATAACGATTGAAAGATAGCTGGCCTTATCGTAATTAATCAGCTGACCAGTAGCATTTTCCACAATAATGAGCCCACCAATAAGAGAGAATAATGCAGACCCGAGAGATCGAACAGAGTTTAAAACACTCATAAAACTTCCTCGATCAGAACCGTCAGGAATTTCTGTAATAAGAGTAAAACACGGTATCATTCTTCCACTTACCAATGACATAAAAAGAGCGGCAATTGCAAAATATGTCCAGCGACTAATTTCTCCCGAATGAGTAAACAAAATGACGGGAATAAAAGAAGCGAGACATAAAACGAAAAATAATTTTAATCCACCGATCTGATCCGTAAGCCTCCCAAAGATTCTTGCCGTAACAATGGTGACAGCACCTCCAATGAGATAAGCATATTTAATATCTAATAAATCTATCTTCATATTTTTAACAGCATAAGGACTTAAAAAAGGAATCAACATAAACATTGATCCACTGGCCAAAAAAATAAGAATAAAGGAGGTTGTGTATCGCTTATTAACAAACACCTTTCCATATCTTTTTACAAAATCAAAAGTGCTTCCCGAAACAATATGAGCATCTAGAGAAGGAACTTTAAAGTAAGTTGGTATAAAAATGAAAAAGCTAAATATTCCTATAAAAGCAAAAGAATACTTCCAGGAATAATAATCTGATATGGCAACACCAAGGGGAACACCAACCACACTCGCAACAGAAAAGGCGCTCATGATAATTCCCATCGCGCGCCCCCTTCTCTCGTATGGTATGAGATCTGGAACAATAGCATAAACAACAGCATTGATAATCCCACCAAAGCATCCCGTTAAAACTCTTGAGGCCAAAAGATATTCATACTCGGAACTCATGGCACATAAGAAGGTGCCCACAATAAATCCCAAGAAAAAGCAATTTAACAATACTTTTCTATCAAACCGATCAGCAATCGTTCCAAAAAAAATACCCGAGATAGCAGCACTAAAGTTATAAGAGGAAGCCAGAAGGGCAAACTGGGCTGGACTAATTTGAAAGTAATCCATTAACGTCGGACCTAAAGGCATTATCACGACAAAGTCGAGAATATGAGCAAACTGAATCGCCGCCAGTAAAAGAACGAGCTTTAACTCATTTAAAGATAAAACGTCACTTTCACTTTTTAATTTTGACATGCAATTTCATAAAGTGGCTGATGAGAATACTCACTGACAACCAGTGCAGAACCATTTCTCATAATAGCGACAGATTCTGCTTGAGGCATTTTAGGAAGCTCAAAAGTCCCAACAAGTTCTAATTTTTTCCAATCTGCTACTTTATACTCTAGCAGCAGACCATATGTGAGCAGATATAACTTTTTTGATTCACTATCATAATCTCCAGCAGTCAACCATCCAAAATAGTTTTGCCACTTTTCATCTTTTTTTCTTTTAAAGCCATCAAGATCAAACAGGTTAAGCGATGAAAACTTCTCTGCTGAAACTTTTTTCTTTTTACTCATTGTGAATTTATAAAGGTGAGAGTTTCCTTCTTCTTTATACTTCTTCCCAGCTCTCGCATCTGATTTACTAATTAAGACAATTTTATTTTTATCAACAACCATCGTCTCAAAATTTCGTGCCTTCGTATCTAAGGTAACCTCATATTGATGAAATAAGTTTACCTCAACGGTTTTATTATCTTTGGAAGGTTTAGGCTCTTTAACGATATAAATAACTATATTTTTTCTTTTAAAAGGATTGTCACCGATATCTCCAAAGTATAAACAATCTTCTTTAGAGCTTCTTGAAAATGTTGGGCATTTCCCGATGGCCATGTCCTCCCAATCAATATGTTTAGCTCCCGAAATTTTAAACTGTCCTCTTGCTTTTCCAGACTTGGTAAAGGCAAAGAAGCGAGCTTCATCTCCCGAATCGTTATGGGCCCATACTATATTTGAATGTTTTCTTGAAACCGCTATTCCCGACGTTTCTTCTAATAATGGCTCTTCTAATCCACCTAAAAGCTTTAACTTGTAATTCTCACAGGGAAAAATCGATAAACTAAATAAGAACAATAGTATTACTTTCACGAGGACTCCTTTCCAGAGAAAATACCCTCTTTATAAAGTAATCACAAGATTTTACTGTGGGGCTGTCAATTGCTGAAGCAGGCTTTGTATTGGAAATTGTTGAATAAACTCATACCGTTGATCAACCGTGGGTCCGATAACCGTCACCTTACTCTTCTTATTGGCCAACTCTTTGTCCAACTCATGCCAGAAGTCATTTTTAATGGGTGGAGAAGTAAGCTCTTGTCTCACATTGATTTGTCCTGAACAAAGACATTGCTCTAGTCTCGAAATTGAGATGATCTCGGCGAGCTTCCAAAAGAGAATTAAAAAGCCTAGTTCTAAATTCTTTAACTCTTTAATGTCATTTTTATCAAGATGATCAACTCCCTCAACCGAAAGAACATAACGCTTCAGAGGGTATTTTTGATTAAACTCTCTCGTTATAAAAATAATTTTTTCTTTTAAGACTCTCCCCATAGAGCCAAGACCAACAATATCAATACCAGGCAAACCTTTTGTGGAGTAACCATAAATGGTAGGAAGACAATAATTATTTCGATAAGCTAATAGACCATAAAGTTTTACATTCATGACCACTTCTTATTCAAGAAAAACAAACTTGCAAAATGGTAAACGTTTTGACCTAAAGACTTGTTCGTCTTTTTAATGAAAAATATGATTACAATATGTCAGATTTTGATTTCATCGCAAAATAACAATGAATTTTACCATCAAGTTTATTAGCGTATTTAGACTCTAGTTCTTCGGCGTAAATACTTCTAAGTCGTTCACAACTTTTTTTTACATCTTTTTTACAAAGCTTCGGAAAGCGCTCACACTCCATAGACAACTTCATCGCTGTGCCTGCTTCACAAACAACTTCTTTCATTTTTGTATTGATATAACCTCTTAAAAAGGGACTCTTAAAAATCTTGCTTTGAGACATACAAAACTTTTTGATATTAACTCTCCGACTCATACAATCCATTGTATTGGTATCGAGAGGTTCAACCATATCAGCATGTTTGATACCTAGTTTTTCACAAACTTTTTTATAATCAGTGTAATAACGTTTTTTGCCTGCAATATCTACATCGATTGAGGCAAAGGTAAATGAACTGAAAAGCAATAAAAGAATTATCTTAAACAGGGAATAAACCTCTCAGTCTCATTGCACGATCGAGTCTACGAAGAGCACCAATAAGAGCGGCCTGCTTCATATCAGTATTAAACTCTTCAGAGCAATCGACAACCACTTGAAACGATTGCTTTAAAATATCGTGTAATTTTCTATTAATTTCATCAAGTCCCCAGAAAAAGTTCTGGAGTCCTTGAACCCATTCAAAATAAGAAACGATCACACCACCGGCGTTACATAAAATATCTGGGATAATGAAAATATTTTTTGACGTTAAGATATCAATCGCTTCTTTTGTGACAGGTCCGTTAGCACCTTCAGCGATAATTTTTGCTTTAATATTATGAGCATTTTTAATTGTAATCACCCCATCGATAGCAGCTGGAATGAGAACGTCCACATCGAGTTCAAGTAGTTCGTCATTCGTTATAAACTCTGCTTTAGGATAGCCTTTTAAAAATTTATTTTCTTTAACAAAGTTTACAACGTCAGCGATATCTAAACCGTCAACGTTATAAATCGCACCCGATACATCTCCAAGGGCAACGATTCTTGCTCCCTGTTGGGCCAGATCTTCTGCAGCAGGTGTCCCCACCTTACCAAAACCATGAACAGCAACTGTTGTATTTTTATCAATCGTCTTACCAAGTTTTTGATAAGCAAAATTCACACAGTAAGCAACGCCTTTACCAGTTGACTCTTTTCTTCCAAGAGAACCACCCACAGCAATAGGTTTTCCTGTCACAACTTCAGGGACGGTGTAACCTTTGATTTGAGAATATGTATCCATAAACCAGGCCATTGTCTGTCCATCTGTTCCAATATCTGGTGCAGGAATATCAATATTAGGACCAATAATCATATTGATCTCAGTAGTATATCTTCTGGTTAGTGATTGAAGTTCTTGTCTTGAAAGATCATTTGGATCGACTTGAACTCCACCCTTTGCTCCCCCAAGAGGTAGGCCAACCAACGCATTTTTAAAAGTCATCAGCATGGCAAGTGCAGCTGTTTCAGAAAGGGTGACATGAGGGTGATAACGAAGACCACCTTTTCCAGGTCCAATAGTCATATTGTGTTGAACTCGAAAACCTTGAAAAGTTTTAACCGACCCATCATCAAGTCTGATAGGAACTGAAACTTGCATCGCCCTTTTTGGATACTTTAGTCGTTCAATAATATTGGGATCGATTCCCATCGTATTACCAGCTTGGCCTAATTGCTCAAAAGAATCTTTAAAGAGCGGACTATCAAACATGCTCACTTTTCTCTCCAGTACTCTAATAAATAATGATGGAATTATTATATCGCCAATTACCAAACCAGCCAATATCGGTAAGCCCAAAGCATTATGAAATATGGTATTGGATATACTAGATTAAAATGGAGTGCGAAAGATAAATTGTAATGTACGGTTAGTTTGCTCTTCAAACGCCATTTGTTTATCTGACTGGCTTGAAGAAACCCGAGCAAGTAGCTTGTCATTAATGGGCTTATCAAAGGTAGCAACCCAAGAACCCTGCTTTACGTTATAATCAACATTCGTTTTTACACCAATAAATTTGATTTCACGTGCTGCATTCATAGTGATCTCACCTTTTCTGTTGATATTAGTACGATATTCAACCCAAGGATTATCAACTCTAACGATGGCCTCACCTTGAAGGACACGAGCTTTAAACTTAATTTTTATTTTCTCACTAACTTTAGCCTCAGCATTTGGCTTAAGAGCTTTTTGAACTTGTCCAACTCTATGGAGTGTAGAACCTTCTTCAGCATTTCTCACTTCACCAGAAAGACGCTTATCTAAATACTTTATCAATTGTCTGTTTATATAAGCCTTCTTTGCGGCCAGATCAGGAGTATCATACATTCCCGTCTTTTCGAGGTTCCAATTTTTACGATACTCTTCTATTTCTTGCCATTTTCTTAAGTTATCACGAACACCGACCATAACTCCTGCACTATCTTCAACAAGTATTTTGGCGGTCCATGACTCATGAGACTTCGGTCTAATCTCTACACGATCATTAGGAACAACTGCACTTGGAGTTCGCACCCTTTCAACATTACTAAAAGGATTTAAGTAACCAATCTTAAGGTGGGTTCCCTGTTCGATTTCAGTTTGGGCAGCAGCTGTTGTAGACAGAATGAAAGCAGTCAAAACTAACAACTGTCCAAGGTTTTGACAGCTCTTATTTGTTAATTTCACGATTTCAAATAGTTTCATAGTCCTCAACCATCTCAGTAATTTATCTATAGTTGAGTGTTGCAATCGGCATACCAAGTGCGTACGAAATCACAGCTACTTATTAAATTTTAAAGGGATAAGACGCCACCCTCAAGGATGCAAAAAAGTTCTCTCCATAAATTCAGCTAGTTACATGCCATTTTAGAGTGATTAGATCTTTTACATGTTATGGAAACCTTTCAATCGCTGCTTCCATGCGAGCCTAAGCTGCTATGATGACCTATGAACAAAGTTCTCGTTTTACTTTTTTGTCTATTTCAAAGCACTTTTGCCGCGATGACGACAGCCCAACTGACGACAATTCTTGATCTCGATGGAACCAGCTCCCATATTGACGGGCCTAATTGCTAGAATGGAGCTCTCTATATAAATGGTCTTGTTCATGCCAAGAGGTTTACCCATCCAAACGAGTGGTTATCTTTATTACAAGAGAACTGCCTTGAAGTCGAAACTCCACAAAGAGGAGATATCGGTCGAATTTATAATCACCTCAACAATACAGAAGTTCATGGTTTTATCTACCTAAGCAGAAATAGTATTTTTGCTAAACATGGAGAGAGCACCAGAGACGGCTATCAAATCATGACAACAACAGAAATGATGAAACAATATGGTAAAACAAGAGATTGCCGTGTCAGTGGTGAAGAAACTCCAGAGTGTTTTCACCTGATCAAATACTATCGCTGTCAGGCCACAAGCGATGTAACATTCAAAACATTTGATCTCCTTTTAGAAGAGCTTATTTTTTCAGAACAAACAAAACGCCAGGGAATAGCAGACTGTTCAAGTGAACATTATTTTAAAAGAGAAGAGATCGTAAGACAGATGATTCATCTTCTCACAAATTCCAGCGAGCAAATTTCACTACCAAGAAAAATTTCTTATCAGAAACAATTGAGTAATATTAAAGTCAATTACCGTACAAGCTTTCGCTGTGAAGACCGAAAGAAAAGAGATGAAAATATTAATAGACTTATCCAATTGATAAGAACTTATTCGTCTATATCTCCCTAGGTTCCCACACCCAGAACTGATACTTTGTTCCAATAACACCAAGAATAGGAAAATCTTTTGGGTTATTAAATGAGACACGCTTTTTGCTTCTAAGAGTCAACTCCATCGAGCCTTCATCTACAAAAGTTATATTCTCAAGTTTTTTTAGCGAATTGATGAGTGCTTTTGTTTTTGGAAAAGAAAAAAACTGAATATCAAGAATATCATGGTATTGAAGCTCTCTCGATTTATAATCAATAAACTGGTGAAGCTCCTGATTAATCTCAATAAAATTATCTATTATTGCTGTCTCAATTTCAACTCTTCCTTTTTGTCTAGAATCGTATAGATTGTTTCGATACCCGGAAATTGTTTTACACAACTGAGGTCCATTACTCTCGGCCCAAGTCATTAAACTTTCAACCATGTCCAACTTATCTATTACCAAATCCTCGGACATTGTATGAATAAGATGAGAGCAAATATTTATTGAAAAGCAAAAATAAAGCCAAGACTCGATATTTAAAGCTTCTTGAACTTCATGAAAAGAAAAGCCATGGCACTCGAGTACTTTTTCATCATCATCCAACGAACTCCCTTTTACTGTTTTTAAACCTAATTTTTCTCGATTTAAATCGTAATAAGTTCCGGGCAATACTGAACATAGAAAACTTTGAAAACGCTGGGGACCATAACTCAATGTTTTTCGAACACTCGATCTCCATCCTTCCAAGCTATCTCCCGGTAAACCTAAAATGAGGTCAATTGAGAATGGTATCTCAAATCTATTTAACATCTCAATAGCTTGATCAAATCTTTTAAAGTTTGTTGGCCTTTGCATGACTTCTATTGCTCTTCTATTGAATGTTTGAATACCTATATCAAGCTGGCCAAGAACTTTTTTCTCTATAAGAATTTTGAATATTTCACACCATTCCTCGTCAAGACATTGCCAAAAAAAATAAGTCCTAAGGTGAACTCCTTTTTCCCAAATTTTATTATCAACAAACCACTTCAAGATTTTTTTATCTCTACTTCTTCGAAATCCCAAACCAGCATCAGCAAATTTAAAGTGCCTTGCTCCCAAAGATATCAAATACTCAAAGCTTTCTATCACCTGATCTTCAGATAGACAGTCAATCTTATTGTCAGCTTGTCCCCATAAACAATAACCACAAGAAAAAGGACAGTTTCGATATGTTTCAACTAAGAAAACTCTTTTATCAATATTTAATTTTAAATCTTCAGGAAACCACTCAATATTATGTGGAGAAGGTAGTTTTTCAATTGGAATAAAATCAGACTTTTTTGCCTCTGATGAATAATAAGCACTATATGTACCACTAATACTTCTGGTGATTTCCTCTATCGAGTAATTTTCACGATATTTTTTTATAATTTCCGTAAATGATTTTTCTCCATACCAACCAACAATAATGTCAACAGAGTCACGATTATTTTTAATAAATTCTTCAGGCTTTTCACTTATATGTGGACCTCCCCATACAATTAGAACTTTTTCACCCAATAACTGCTTTATCGAACGGGACAACTCTTTTATAAATTTAAAGTTCCAAACATAAGTACTGAACGCTAATATTTGAGGAGAAGATTTTATAATTTCGCTTACAGTGTTCGCTAAATCGTCTTCTCTACTGAATTCAAGAATTTGAATTTCTTCTGGCTTGATCCCAGACTCAACCGCATAAGCCTTTAAATAAAACTGTGGAAGAGGTGAAAACACCAAATTATCTAAGTGAACAAGAGGAAGAACAATATTCATTAAGAATTAATATCTAATTCTCAACAGCTTGTTTAGTTTTTTCTACTAATGTCTTAAGAGCTTTTGCTGTCTCTGCATCCATATCTTTAGACTGAGTTTCCATCGCTTTTAAAAATGCGTTAGCAGAAAACCCAGCAGGAAGGACTGGCTTCTTTCTTGGAGCGGCACGCTTTTTCACTTTACTTCCGGCATTGATCACTCTTTTGAGCTGGGCCCTTTTTGTGATTTCACCTTTATAAATCTTTCTAGCGATATTTGTTTTTTCAGTACCAGCTTCTAGAGCATCAAACTCGAGAAGAACATATTTTTCAATATTGTGAGCTTTAGCTGCTTCTTTAATTTTTTTCGACATTTTTGCAATTAAAAGTGAACGGTGAACTTCTGATTTAGAAATACCAAGAGCTGCTGTTATTTTTCTTTCACTTGCCTTTGTTGCTTTTTGATAATTCAAAATCCCATCGGCTTTGTCGATATAATGAAGGGCCTCCCTAGACGAGTTTTCTGAAAACTGAATGGCCATTAACTCTTGAGGTGATTTGTCTTCCAAAACAAAACAAGGACATGTTTTCATTTCGGTAAGAGTCGACATTGCTCTAAAACGTCGTTCACCACAGATTAAAACATATTTGCCATTTTCTTCGTGTACAACTAACGGTTGAATCAAACCATTTGTTTTAATATTAGCCGCAAGCTCTTTTATCGAAGCATCATTAAATTTAGTACGAACCTGATCTTTAACGACAATATCTTTGATATTGAGCTCTAAGAGTCTCGCATCTTCTAAAAGACTTTCATCTGCTAATTTATAGAGATCTCTTTTGATTTTATCTGAGAGATCAACGGTTTTTCTTTCTTTTTTGGTAACTCTAGCTGCAAACTTCTTGGCCATCACTCACTCCTTATAAACTCAACGACTCCCACAGGGCCTGATAATCTTTATAACCTTCAGAATTTTTATTCATTTCAAAAATAGGAGTCTTAGTTGAAATAGACTCTTGCATTTGAACAAGGTTTCTAATGGAAGGAGTAATTTGAAATGACTGAGCAAGCTCACTAAGTCTTTGGTTTTCAATTTTTCTTCTCTTATTAACCATCGAAGGAATAATCGCAAATTCAAGATTTGGATTTTCTGTTTCTCTGATAATTTCAAATGTATCCATCAACTCTTCGAGACCATCAATAGAATAGTCTTGAGCTTGAGTAGGAATAAGAATTTTATTTGAAGCAACAAGTGCCATAATGAGTTCGTCTCCAAGCATAGGAGGAGTATCAATCACAACATAATTATATTTTTCTTCAATTACTTTTAATCGTTTTTTTAGAAGCCTTTCTTTTCTACCAGCCCCTCTTCTGATCTCTTGCTCAGAGAGAATCAATAACTTTGAAAGATTCGCCAAATGTCTACTGGAGGCGATGATATCAATATTTTGATGAAACTCACCTTCTCCTTCAGAAGGAAGCACAACATCTTCAATTTCGATATCTCCAATAAGCCACTCTGGAATTAAAGTTCTTTGAATCTGAACCCCAAAAGTTGAACTTAAATTTGCTTGTGAGTCGAGATCGATCACAAGAACTCTATGCCCTTGATTAGCTAGATGACAGGTCAGTTGGTAGGCATTCATGGTTTTACCCACTCCACCCTTATTATTGGCTACTGTAATGACTTTCATGGCCCCTCCAAGTTAGGCATTTTTAAGAATTACCCTTATTTCTCACTGCGTTAAAAAATTTCCTTAGGTAACTAATTAGAATTGTAAAAATCATTGAACGGTTCGTCAAAATGAATTTCATTAAAAATGGCCTAACAAAACGTTAGAGAAAACTCTATAATAGGCGCCTTAGACATTCGAAAAAAGGACAGAAAATGATCGGAACGATGACAGTTTCAGAATTAAAAGCGGCCATAGAAAACGGCGAAGAAATTATTCTTATCGACTGTAGAGAACAGGACGAATGGGATGCTGGTCATGTTGAGCAAGCGATGTTCAAGCCATTAAGTGATTTTGAAAACCAAACTAAAGATCTGACTAACCCAAATGCCAAAGTTGCCATTATGTGCAGAAGTGGCAAAAGAAGTATGAGTGCTTGTCAATTTTTAGCAGAGGAGAAAGAATTTAATGATCTCTACAACGTCACCGGTGGAATTCTCGCATGGGAAGAAGAAGGATATCCAGTCTCTAAATAAGAAGGAAAATTACATGTTATACGCTGATTATAATGGGAGTGCTCCTGTTTCTAACTGTGTAAAAGAGCTTCTTATGAAAAAGCTCGATCAATGTGAATACGCTAATCCAAATGCTGCTCACTCAATTGGCCAAAATCTTTATATGGAACAAGAAAACTGTCGTATGACTTGTGCCAAGCTTTTGGGAGCTAAGAGTTCACAAATTATTTTTAACTCAGGCTCGACAGAAGGTATTTCTCATATTTTTAATAGCCTCTTATTAGATGCCAAAGAAAATGGAAAATCATCTCTGATGATTTCTAGTATTGAACACCCTGCAGTGGTTAATAATGCTGAATACTATTGCCAGCTTTTTGGTATGGAACTTATAACTGTTCAAACGAAATCTAATGGAGAAATCGATCTCGAAGATTTTAAGAATAAACTCAATCCAAATATGGCCATGGTTTCTATCATGGCAGCCAATAATGAAACGGGTGTCATTCAACCCTATTGTGAGATTGGTAAACTTTGTAGAGAGGCTAATGTTCCTTTTCTCTGTGATACAACTCAACTTATAGGTAAAACGAGTTTTAATTTTAATGAATCAAATATTGATTACGCTGTCCTTTCTAGTCACAAAGTTGGCGGACTAATAGGCTCTGGCTTAATTCTCTGCCAAGATGCAAACAATTTAAGACCTTTTATTATTGGTGGTAATCAAGAGAGAAGTTTAAGAGGTGGTACTCAAAACTATATCGGTATTGCTTCTTTTGCCTGTGCTCTTGAGTCGAGTATTAAAAAGCTAGAGCAACTTGAAGAGTTAAAAAAAGAGCGAATTAACTTTGAGAAAACACTTAAAGAGAAATTTCCAAGCCTCGTTATCTTTGGTGAGGATGCTCCGAGATTAGCTTCGACATCATTTCTTTCCCTACCTGGAACATCGGGACAAAAAATTCAAGCAAAGCTTGAAAAGCACGGTATTCTTGTGACGACCTCTTCGGCTTGTTGTGATCAAAAAACTTCTATTTCAAGAATTCTCGAAAATATGAATGTTTCTGAAGAGCAAGGAGCTGGAGCGATTCGTATCAGTATTGGTCATTCGAATCCTAAAGAAGATTATGCTAAAATCTACAGTGCTCTTTGTGATATTTATCAAAGCTTGTAAATGATAAAAGTAATTGTATTCTCATTCTTATCGTTCTTATTATTGAGTTCTTGTCAGGATGAGAATCGTTACACCCAACTGAACACAATTCCATACTACAAAGATCTGGAAGGATCTGATAAATCGATCGATCTTTATATCATGACAGCTCATGAGATTTCGGGACAAATTTACCCTATCGTTGAAAAGAAAAATTCAAAAGAATCAAAACAAGTTTTTAAGTCGGGTGGTCTCTCCATTTTAAAAACCTATCATGATATTGCTGAGAAAAGATTTAAAGACCAGGTGATCCTTATTGGAAATGGAAACCCATTTAACTTAAATATTAGTGTCGATAAACAAATTCGCCTTATAAAAGAAATGAACTTCGATGCGCTAAACATTATTGGGCCAGAGCTTAATACTTTAATTGATAAACTATCCCTTGATACTCTTTACCCTTTACCTATTTTCTCTTCAAATATTGTTAATGCGGCCAATGGTGAAAACTTTGTTCTCTCAAATCAAAACATAAGTAGTCACAAAATTATCGAAAAAAATGGCCTCAAAATTGGAATTATCAATCTATCTGATTACAAGTCTATCGATAACGATAAGACAAAAGAGTTTAAGGGTATTTATTTTAAAGACTTAGTCGCTTCTACTTTAAAAGAGGTTAAATACCTAAATGAAAAAAAAGTAAACGCCATTATTGTTAACCTCAATATAAAGTCTCAATGTAAAAACCAGTATCATTCATTTCAAAGCTTAAATAAAAAACTTAAATGTCCTAGTAAAGACCCACTCAAAAACTATATTGAGAGACTTCCCTCAGGAATCGTTGATCTCGTTATTTCTTCAGGAGGAGTTGAAGGAAGTGGATTAATAAAAAATATTCCCATCATAAAAGAAGAGGGAAAAGGACGCTATCTTGGTATCGCAAAGTTAAGCTTTAATAAAGAAAGTAAAAGTTTGCAGAGAAACAAACTTACAATTTTTCCTCCGATCAAAACCTGCCATCACTTCTACGCTGCAACTAATGATTGTTTTTTCGACTCTTATGATAAAAAAATCACAGAGCAAAGAAAGAAAGTGCTAGAGCAGTCGGCCTATCTTGTAATTCCGGCGATGTTTTTAGGTCATGAGGTCGTCAAAGACCCTCTTCTTGAAAAAATGATCTACAAGCAAAATACTTTTTGATCCTTACAGCTAAGAGTTGTGCCGGGATTACAGAAAAAATACTTCTCCATTTCTTGACATTGATCTAATCGAGAAGAGTCAGCTTTTCTCACACAAGCTTCACTATTTCTTTGACCACATAATGGGCCCAGCTCTTTTTTCTTTTTTTCTACCAACTCTTTTCCGGGAGGAATCAGAACAACTCCAGAAATTCGTTCTGACATATTAAAAAAAGTGATCGTGACAGCTTTTAAACGACTTTTCTTTCGATATTTAAATGTTAGCTCCTCTTTATTTTTACTAAAAGTAATATACTCTATTTCAATTTCATTCAGATAAGATTTAAAATCGGGAGACCACTCACATTTTTGAGAATTCGCCTCTGTAACCGTAAATTGTCCCAGCTTTTGCGATGACAACGGTGACTTATAAAAAAAGCAAAACTGCTTCTCTTTCTTTAAAAGTCCACCTATTTTAAACTTGAATAACTCAATCCAAGTTCCAGCAGGACCTTTGATTGGCGTATCCCACTTCATATATTCAGAGTAAGTCACATCTCTCGCGTACTCGATATTGTCAAAAAATCCGTAACTCAAATGAATTGAAAGCATAGTACAAATGAAAAATTTAATCATCGTCAAACCTCATACAGCGAAAAGCAACGCCAATCGTACTGACTTTATCGCTTGGATCTTCTCTAGAAAAAGTAAAGTTTGATAAAGCATGCCCCTTTCCATCCCAATAGGCCCTTCGCCCGACTTGATGCCAAGATGAATTCAGTGGGAAATACCAGCTTGAGACATTGACGTTTCTTCGCGGTCGCAGAGGGTTTCGCGTGTATTCCATATGACCGCCTAGCGCTTGAAAAACACCAGACCATGTTGGTGAGGATTTATAAATTTCTTCAGGACTCAATAATTCTCTACACTCCAACGCGGGAATTTTTTTACAATGAGACTTCTCTAACTTGAAATCTTTTTTCTTCAACTCTTTTAAAAACGTTTTGCGACCTTTTGGTTGCCAAGGGTAAGGACTTCGATGAAGAACCGTATCACCTCTGTCATACGTTTTGTAAAAAAATGCGGCATCAAGAACATGGGCCATGGAAACCTGCCCACCTCTAAAATGACAATACTGCTGCATTTGCTCCGGCAAAAGCCAGTCTGCTACTTCATACTTTTTTAAATTATCTGGTCGCGATAATGTTTTTCCTTCTTGATCGAGCCATTCTTCAATTTCCCAATTTAAAACTTGGAATTTATCGATGAAAATTTTTCGTCCTAAGTTATTCCAAATAAAGTCATTTCTACTTTGTGGTCCAATTGCGTAATCACCTTCATCTAAGATTGTTTCTCGACAAATATTTTCGAGAAGAAGCTCTTTAGATTTTTCTTTATTTTTCAACTCAATCCACAAATAACGCCCATCTATAATTTGGTAAGGTAGATTTTTTTGATGAGTAGGAAAATGAATAGCAAAGTTATTTACTCGATAATTATTTTTTGCCAAGCATTTTAGAAAGTGTGGATTACATTTACGAAAAGCGATATTAACCTTACTACATTCAGGCGCGTCAAACCCATTTAACTCTCCCGTTGTCCAAACACGACTTAACTTTTCGAGCGTACCAGCTAGCGGAATTTCTTGATGATTTTTATCAAGGTATTTTTCTTGCAAAAAATAGACACCGATGCCTACCACAGAGATAATAGTAATTAATGGTAGAATGTACTTTTTGATCAAAACCATTAATGAAGTCTAGGACATTAGTTGGAGAAAATAAATGTTAGAATGGCCAAAAGAAAACCCAAATGTTGAAACATCAAGACACGAGCTTCTCTCTTTTGAAGAATATGGAAAAAAAGTAGAGGAGAACCCGGTTGCTGCTTGTCGACCTACCTATTTATATATGCTCGATATGCTAAAGCATTTTGGTAAAACAGAAGAAGGTGATTACAAACTCTTCGATATGGATCATCTCAACTCTCCTGCTGTTTATGGTCAACATGGTGTTCAAAAATCGCTCATCCAAAATTTAATCAATTTTGAAGAAGAAGGTTTTAATAACAAATTTATTTTACTTGTCGGCCCAAATGGTTCGTCGAAATCTTCTATAGTGAAGAAGCTCATTTCTGGTCTTGAAGAATATTCCAATACCGATGAAGGTACTCTTTTTACCTTCAGTTGGGTCTTTCCCATTGAGCAGTACACCAAAGGAAGTCTCGGCTTAAAATCTGAAAAAGTACATAGTAATTTAAACACTTATGCTCATCTTGAAGACAAAGATATTCTCGCTATCATGAACTCTGATCTAAAGGATCACCCTCTACTTTTAATTCCAATCGAAGAAAGAAAAGAAGTCCTTAATAAATTATTAGAAGATCACCCTAAAGCATTAGACTCTGTTCAAAAGAGTTATTTATACAATGGAGACTTATCAACCAGAAATAAAATGATCTACGATGCACTCTTAAAAAATTATAAAGGGAGTCATCAAGAAGTTTTAAAACATATTAGAATTGAGCGTTTTGAAATAAGTAGAAGATATTCAACCTCGGCCATTACTATTGAGCCACAAATGCATGTAGACGCTCAGATGCAGCAGATCACAATGGATCGTCGGTTAGCAAGTCTTCCTCCAAGTCTTCAATCATTAAATCTTTTTTCGATGAAAGGAGAAGTTGTCCTCGCCAATAGAGGGATTCTCGAATTTTCTGATTTATTGAAAAGACCTCTCGATACTTTTAAATACCTATTAATGACCATGGAAACGCGCAATATTAATCTCCATGGGATTCTTACAGACTTAGATATTTTCTTTGTCGGCACATCAAATGAAGTTCACTTGGCGGCCTTTAAACAACATCCTGACTTTAATTCCTTTAAAGGAAGATTTAACTTTATTCGTGTTCCTTATCTTCTCAATTATAAAGAAGAGACTCAAATCTATGAAAAACAGGTTGAGTGGATTAAAGATAAAACGATTTTTGAGCCTCACGCTCTCAAGGCCCTTTGTCTTTTTTCTGTTATGACAAGACTAAGATATCCCCAAGTAAAAAATTACCCCGATAAAACTCTGGCCAATATTACAACGAATCTAACACCTCTAGAAAAAGCTATTCTTCTTGCAGAAAAGATTGCTCCCGAGAGACTCGACTCTGAATCTCAAAATATTCTTATCAGCAATATTGGAAAAGTCCAAAGTGAATTTGAATATGAAAATATGTATGAAGGTAAATTTGGTATTTCTCCAAGAGACATTAAGAAAGTTATCTATAAACTAGCAAGCCTTTATAAAAACATTACCTTTATCGAAATCATTGAGTATCTCAACAAACTGATTACTAAGAAAAATGATTTTGATTTTCTCAATATGACACCTCAGGCAGATTATCATCATCCAGCTAGGTTTATTGCTCTCATCAAAGATTATTTTCTCGACGGCTTTGAAAAAGAGTTAAGAACAAGTCTAGGTCTGGTCGATGCTCGATCTTACGAGGATTATATCAAAAGATATATTGAGAACGTGAAAGCTCTTGTGAAAGGAGAGAAAAAGAAAAACGAAATTACAGGGAAATTCGAAGAGCATGATGACTACTTCATCAAAGAATTTGAAAATAGTATCAACCTAAAAGAAGATCCTATGAAGTTCAGGTCACACCTACTCTCTAAGATGGGTGCTTATAGTCTTGATAACCCCGGTAAAGCTATAAACTACACTGAAGTTTTTCCTAATCTTGTGGATAGACTTCAGCAATCTTTTAGAGATGAACAGAAAAAAGTTATTCAAAATATCTCAAAAAATATTGTCTTTCTTGAGGCTAAGTTTACAGAGAATGGTGGGGAGAAAAGCCTAAATCACCATTTATCCAAGGAACAACTCGAGCAGTTTGAGAAAACCATTAGTAACTTGACAGAAAACTTTGGATATAGTGAACTTGGCGCTTTAAGTTTGATTAAATTTCTAATCAAAGAACGTTATTAGTATTGACCATCCTTTATAAGAAATTTCTTCCTCAAGTTTTTGAGGCGGCTTATCAAGTCAATGAAGAGCAGTCCGGAATGCGACTGGATCAATTTCTATTGATCTATATGAAAAGTTTTAGTCGCGAACAAATCAAAAAGAAAATTAAAGATGGTGATGCAAAAATCGAAGGCCGTCCTCATCCACATCGACCAAACGCTAAAGTTTACGAAAAAGAAGTCGTCGTTTTTACGATAAAAAATACGGAACATGAAGATGAATACTGGAGGGGTGAAAAGTTAGAACTTCAAACTGAAGCTGACATTATCTACGAAGATGAAAACCTCTATGTCATTTCAAAACCTCCCTATATGTCCACTCACCCAACAGGTAAACACTTATTTAATTGTGCTACCGTTTTTCTTGAGCACAAATCGGGAAAACCCACTCACTCAATTCATCGATTAGATCGAGAAACATCTGGTGTTATGCTGGTGGGAAAAAACTCCAAGACATCAAGTTACTATGGGCAATGCTTTGAAGAAGAATTAATAAAGAAGTGTTACTTCTTTATTGCTATTTCTAATGAATATTACAAGGGAGAAAGTGAATTTTTCGCAAAAGAAAGACTTGATGTTGGAGGCGAAGGATTAAGAAGAGTTTATATAAACTATCATCCAGAAGACTCTACTGAAGGAAAAAGGGCCCACACAGAATTTGAAATTGTTCATACAGAAGGAAACTATGTTTTAGGATTAGCCTATCCTCAAACTGGAAGACAACATCAAATTCGTGTTCACGCTTTGGCCCACGGTCTTCCCCTCCTCGGTGATAAGCTCTATCTGGGTTCTTATAAAATGTTTCAACGGTTTAAGGATCTTTACGCCACCAAAGAAGATCACGATTTAATGCAAATAAGTAGACATGCACTTCACGCCTTTGCCCTCAGTATCCCTTGGAGCGACGAAAGAAAAGTTTTTACATCTCATATTCCCCATGACCTCAAGACATGGATAGATCAAAATTTAAAAATAACTTCAGAAGATTTAGAAAAAAAACTTATTGAAAGAGTGACTTCAGGTAAGCTTTTACCCCATTAGGGCCAATATTATCATCACCCTCTAAAATTACAGATGGTTTATACTCTAGTCGTTCGATAACGTCTTTAATATTAGAGACCCCAACGGTATGAGGGAATTCTTTAAAAGCAGATTCATCGTTTAGTGAGTCTCCAAAAAAGACCGTTTCTTCAGGAGTGATTTTCATCTCTTCTGATAGGAATTTTTTCATCGCAACAGATTTAGAAATCTCACCACACCAAAAGTTTAAATGAACATTAGAGGTTGAATAGTTCACACTATGCTGCTTAAAGAAATCTTCTATTTCACGATGCTCACTTGCATGTTCTTTTAACCAATAAAGCTCAATTGCTCTATCAGTTTTACGAGCTGATGAATCTAGTGAAAGTTCGATATTGGGAAACTCTAATTTTAGCTGTCTGGTAACTTGCTCTAGTCTTTCAACTTCTTCATAATCAATATACACTCGCTCAGCTATACGTCCTCGCTCATTACGGTAGTGAAACATTCCCCCACCTTCAGTAATAGCATTCATAATTTCAGAAAAATGAGACATCAAAAAATGTGCCCAAGCACGAGATCGCCCAGTAACAATGACTAACGGTACATTATTTTTATTAAGCAAATCGACAATATCAAAAAATGTTCGAGTAAGACGATGCCCATCGGTCATCGTCCCATCAAAATCAGAAAAAACTATTTTAGGTTTTTTAAAACTCAAGATTATTAAAGAGGATATCCAAATCCAAGAAAGACACCAGTATAGCTATCTTTGAGATCGATTGTTCCCTCAATTGAAGCAATATATTTTCTATAACCATCAAAAGGAATATTTCCTGTAGCTCCAAAACTTACATTCATTTGAGTCTGATAAGTACTGGCCTCATCATTAAGATTCACACCAAAAGGAAGAGCAATAAAAGGATAAGCTTCTGTTCCCCAAAAACTAAAACCTTTAGAGACCATTGGGGCCAAGCTTAAGATATTTCTTCTAGAGTCGAATTCCTTTGCATTCTCTAATTGAATCTTCATCGACACTCTCGGCTGATTTCCGTAATCAGGAAAAAGCTCGTAATCAAAACCAGCAAAAATTCGTGAGTCACGATCGCCACCACTAATCCCTAAACCAATATCAGCAACAGCTTGAGGATTAATTTTATGGGTATAACGACCTTGAACACCCATTCCCTTGCCGTTTGAAGTCACACCAGTAACCTCAGCACCAATCAACTTCCCTTCAGGCATCATTGGATACATACTTTGACCCATTCCATAACCCCAAGCCGAAGCCGTTAAAACCAGTGAAGAACTTATTGCTGCGAGTTTCTTTAGCATTTTGACAACCTTTGTTAAAAGTATTTCCCCTATTTTATAAGGCCCAATTCAATAGGTCAAAATACTAATTCTATTGACTAAACGCACCTCGCAATATTACTATCTGCAAACTTGAGGTGGCTGTAGTTCAGTTGGTAGAGCGCCAGATTGTGGTTCTGGTTGTCGCCGGTTCGAGCCCGGTCAGCCACCCCATTTACTTTCTTTCACAAACCCTTGACCGCCAGGAACACAAGGGACATTCCACAGAATCTCAATCCTATTATCCTTACGAACCTTAATCTTTTTAAATAACTGACGTGCGATTCCTCGTTGAACATCAGGAGCTGCACCATCTAATCTATCAAACACCGCCTTGAGCGAAGACTTGAGGCTCTTAGCATCCAGGAAAGCCCCCTCTAGGCTTTCTTTTTCCTTTCCAAGCACAGTTAAGCTCTCATTAATCCCAAACTTCTTATTCTCAATCTCAAGAAGCTGAGAATCCAACCACTCCATGACCCTAGAAGACCCCTTCATCCCCATTGACTTTAAATTCTGTAAAATTTCAGTCTCTTCTTTCTCAATAGCTCTCATTTCACTATGTCTTTTTGAAATCTCTTGATTCACAAAGTCTAGCTTGCTGTAAGTATCTTTCTTCAGATCATTAGCGTAATTAATCATCTTTTGGTTATCCTCAAACACTCTCAAGGAATTCAGAATTGCCTTTTCTAGCTTCACTGCTTCAAGTGATAGCTTGTGTTTCTTGTTATAGTAGTAATAATGAGTGTCTCCCTTTCGTCCTGTTCCAGATTGACCTAAAAAAGAAGTGCCATCTTCATATTCCAAAAGACTGGATAAAATATAGATTCTGCTTCTGTTTTTATTAATTCCTTTTTTACCTTCAACTTTTTTAATATTCGCCTGAACTTCATCAAATAATTCTTTGCTAACAACCTCTCCAAAGGGAAGATCAACCCAAATCTCTTCACCAGTGTCATTAGGGACACTCATTTTTCCAATATATTTTTTATTCGTCAGAAGTCTTTTTAGTGAACAGCTACGAAAATCTTTTCCAGTCTTTGTCTTTAACCCAAGACTTTTTAAATCATTAACAACCTCAACATAAGAAAGTCTTTCATTGAATTTCTGCATTATCATTTCAACAGTTTTCAATTCCTTCTTTACTGGTACCCATACCCCCTTCCTTTCTGGATGTTTTTTAAATCCTAAAGGCGTTGGTCCACCATTTATTTTTGCATTGTTCTTCATAGCTGAACGAATAGAGGACTTCGTTCTCTCAACAATTTGTTGACGTTCAAACTCAGCAATCATTGCAAAGATTTTAAATATCATCTCACCCATAGGAGAATTAGGGTCAGCAGCCATACCTCGAATATGAACAGAAACGCTATTTTCTTTACAAATATTTAAGAAGTCACAGAAGTCTTTAGTTGAGCGACTGATTCTTGAAATCTCTTTAGCTATGACGAAGTCTATGCTTCTTGATTGAACTAATGAAAGTAGTTCTTGATACTTTGGGCGGTTAGTATTCTTACCACTGACCCCACGCTCTTCAATCAGATTGTACTTAATAATGTGAGAGATACCAGTAGTCGCGGAAAGACCTTCAGCAAACTCACGCCCCATATGTTGTTGCTGCTCTAGTGAGCCATGCTCGACCTCTGCTGATTCATCAACAGAAACTCTCCCATACACAGCCCCGATTTTAACTTCCTTATTCTTCACCATGCAAAATCTCCTTAATCAATAGCTGCAGCTTCGAGATAAAGACTCTCTCATCTGGAAGACCATTAAATGCAATGGTGAATACTTGTGACCTCTTTGCTTTTCTCTCTTGCTGCTTTTTCTTATTCCTTTTTTTAGCACAGCATTTACAGTAACTCTCGTAACCATCCTTCTTACTTTTGTTTTTATAAAAAAACTCATAAAGGAGGGTTTTGTGACATGAGCTACAAGTCTTTGATTTTACCTTACTGGTATCATCAAATTGCTCACAAGGATTGAATGTCTTTTCGTCCGTTGAAAAATCCATGTAGGATTTCTATCAACGTCAAAATGATTCAACGAAACCCTTCCTGGGATTCAAAAATTAATTTTCAGGGGTTTCTCTTTCTACATGATCATAGAAATCTGGAATTTTAGTACCATCTGGAAATAATATATAAGGTTCCGAAGCCCTATCCAGCTCTTCTTCCGCTATTTGAATTTGCTTTATAGAATCATCAGCTTTTACTAAGACATGTTCAGGTATATCAACCTCAGACCTCTTATTAATGATTTTTCCTATTGTTTCAGCACCAATATGAGTAATTCCAAGAGAGTCAACGACTTGATAAATTATCTTAAAGGCTGTTGGGGTAATGCCTTTCTTGTTGCCTCCAGCAAACTTACTTGGAACCTTCACAGCACCCCCAGAAATAACCTCCAGATCCTCATCTTTAAATAAGAATGTTATAAAGAACTCTTTTTCGAGATCAATCAAAAAGTTATTATCAATAACTTTTTTTCTACCCTCTTTAATTTCCCACTTACTTAAAGTTTTAACAAAGAAATTAAACAACTTAATAATAGCTTCTTTGTTACCTAAACCAATATTCCCCTCATCGTAATTATTTAACCTGTTAAATGAGCGTTGCTCTTTAATGCTAATTTCCGAAGAGTTTATTAATTTTTCTAAACCAATCTTAAATTTATAAAGCTTTTCAAACTCACCTAATCCACCTAGAAGATATAATGATTCCTCTAAAGATTTTTCAGATTGAGCAAGACCTTCAAGAGTCTTTTTTATAATCGAAAGTGCCTTCTCCTTAGCATCAACTTTCTCAAGTACTGCATCCTCTTGTCTAAAAAAGTGATCAGCAGCGCCAATGAACTCAGCTATAAAGGCTTCCTTATCTTCACCTCTTGATAAAACAGTTAAAACGTCAGACAAGTCATCAAGTCTAGCCTGAGAAAACCCTTCATGATGAGGGTTGGTCACACCTTTTACAGTATGTCCCATATACTTTGTTCCAGTCTTCGTATCTCCTTTTCGAGATTTAGAAACAGCAACATCCCAGCATGAAAATGCTCTCTCTTTCAGCCTGTCGTTAATGTACTTAAAACGATCGTCTTTCAACAAAACCCCTCTGATCCTGAAAAATAAACCTTTAAAGAGGTTTGGATCAATCACTAAGTACTTAATATTTTATAATTCGACAAGCGAATTAACGCATAATCACATATTTAAGGAGAAACATTATGCAGAATTGCAGTGAAAATCACCAAACAAAAGACAAATCGGCCATTTCAATGAGTAAAGAACTTATAGATCTTAGTGCAGTACTGCAGTCTATTGAGGACATAGAGGTAGAAGAAAGTTATCCCGAAAATGAGCCTATCATAGAGCAAAAACAAGTTTTTGATATAGATGAGTTTACCAATAGTGTTGCAAAGCTAAACTGTGGTCAAAAATATTTAAAGCTTATAAGTGAGCTCAATATCGTAATTCAAGGAAAGCATCACTTTGCAATCGTCAAAAGCAAACCAGGCTACGCCAAGACAACAATTATTAGAGAATTGTTCAGAAAGCACAAAATGGAGGAAGGAAAAAACTTTATTATTATTTCAGGTTTTATTACCACTAAAAGACTTTTTGAAAAGCTATATGAGTATAGAGAAAAAGGAATGGTCATCGTTTTCGATGACTGTGACTCAGTCTTTGATGATCTTAAAGCAGCAAACTTACTGAAGTCAGCAACTGACGATAAGCAAGTAAGAAGAATTTGTTATGAAACAACAGTTAAAGGCAAGGGCACACCTCAAGAGTACAATTTTGAAGCAGGAGTGATTATTTTAACCAACACCGCTCTTGGAAAGAAAAATCTAGCTCTAAAAGACCGTGGTTTTTATATCGAACTAGAGCTCACTACTAGGGAAAAAATTGAGTACATACAAAAATTTCTTCTCAAAGATGATACTGACCAGTTCGTCTATGACCAGCTTCGAGATGAAGCTAATAGATATGAACTAGAGTTCTCTTTTAGAACATTCAAGCAGTTGAAGCTCAGGTCAATTCACCTTAAGGAATCACTTCCGCAAGCTCTCAAAGAACTCAGAGTTAACCAGCAAGAGGACTCCAGTAAAGATATCCTTAGGCAGATCATGGCAGAGTTTCCCTATAATAAAAAGGGGTGGATTAATCATTTTACTGAAAGGACAGGAAAAAAAGAGAGAAGATTTTATGATTTAAAAAAAGAGATACTAAATGACTTAAAGTTTTCACCTACTCCAAAGGCAACAACTCCAAAGAAAGGGATTGAGTGGACCGACGAAACATGGAACCCGATGAGGGGCTGTTCAAAGATTTCACCTGGATGCAAAAATTGCTATGCCGAAACTTTTGCAAAAAGATTTGAAGGAGTTAAGGGAAATGCCTACGAGAAAGGATTTATTCCTAGGGTTGCACCAGACTTATTAGACCAACCCAAAAAATGGAAGAAACCAAAAAAGATACTCGTTAACAGTATGTCAGACTTTTTCCATGAAAGCTTCACTGTAGAATACTTAACGGAAGTTTGTGAAGTAATGAAATCCTGCCCTCAACACACATTCCAAGTTCTTACAAAAAGAGCCTCAAGGCTTCATTATTTACTTAATAATGATCTTAAAGAGTATGCTGGCCTTCGTAATGTCTGGTGGGGCGTCTCCGTTGAAGATCAAAGATATGGAGTACCTAGAATAGAATTGCTTCGTGACACTCCAGCCAAGGTTAAATTTCTATCATGCGAACCACTACTTGAAAATCTTGGTGAACTTAATCTGAAAGACATTGATTGGGTAATTGTGGGAGGCGAGAGTGGCACCAATTTTAGAAAGATGGATGAAGCGTGGGTTCAGTCTGTACTACGTCAGTGTGAAGAGCAAAAGAGTGCCTTTTTCTTTAAGCAGTGGGCTGGTAGGTCTCCCAAGAAGCTCGGAAGACTATTGAACGGAAGAGAGTATAACAATTTTCCTCAAATGGCAGACTTTACAAGCAGCAATGCAGCAGAAAACTGCTCACGTATATATATAGATACAGAGGTGGAGGAGTAATAATGAAAACTAAAGAAATAATTATCACTAATCCAACCTCAGCAGATTTTCCTGAAACAACTATTCATCCTCAAAGACTAGGGGCAACCCCCTCAAAGGGGTTGCTTCCATTTCAAGTAACCCTGCTCCCAGCAGAACCTGCTGATGGATATAAAGACATTTGGAAGCCTAGAATCGAACTCCATGAAATAGATGATTTTCTCAGCTCAAAAACTAAATGCTCTACCAAGAAAAAATTAGGTGGTCTCTCGCTTAAACAGATTAAGAAGTATAACAAACTCCCCGATGCATTCACGCAGGAAAACCTTAATTTAGAACTACGTGGCTGGGGACTCGATCTCTACAATGCATTTTTTTCACCTAATCCAATAGAAACAACGCTTAAAACTAAACACTACACTAAGCAAAGACAGATTCTCTCATCTACTGGTGTTTGCCCTGACACGGGTGAGAGCTTGAACGATATTCAGCAAATAGAGACTATCCCTCTCAAATCGCAAGTCAGAACAAGCGCTTACAAAAACTCACGTAAGCCCAAGCGGGATCATCGAGTACTCAGTGGAATTCATTTTTGCTATGTCGATATAGATTTCAAAGACACCCATGAAAAAGAAGTAGAGGAGCTCCTAAAAAGGAATGATGCGATCTCTCCTCAGGTTATAGTGAAGTCGGGGAATGGTCTTCATTTATACTGGGGAGTGAAGCACATCAACCTTCTAGAAAAGGGAGCGTATGATTCACCTCAAAGAATAGGAGCTTGTGTTTTTTTCAAGGAAGTTCAGACCAAGCTTTGTCAGATATTCAAAGGGGACATGGCTAGAGCAAGGAGCACTGCAGGACTTATGAGAGTTCCAGAAACTCAGAACTATAAACTTCGAGAAGTTCTAAATTCTGACACTGGAGAAATTAGCTATGCACCTAAAATCAAGCAATCTAAGTACATAAAAGGAAGGCTTGAAGAAGCTTATAGCAACCCCGCTTACTCACTTGAGGAAATTGCAAGCTATGTAGGGGTAGAGGAGCAACCCCTACCAGAGAATCCGGTCTCAAAAGAGGACTTTTTCTTGGTTGCTCCTAGCAAAACTGGATTTGAGCCAAAATTCGATGATAAAGACTGGGAAAAGCATTTTTTAAAATTTGCTATTTTTCATGGAATCAAAACAAATCCGACCTCTAGGGAGTATAAATCTCACTCTGCTTACTACAGGTATCTATACGGCTACAGAGAACAATATCTAGTGCTTGAAAGGCAAGGTGCAACCCTATGGAGCTTTTCCACCGGAATCACAAGGTCGACAGCAAGAAGGGTAAGAGAAAAATTAATTAACGAGCTAAGGGTGCTTTCCAGGACAATAAACGCAAGGCCCAGGATGAGAAAATCTGCCCGCTACTTTATTGAAGATCTTTTTTTTACAAGCTCTGGCATGGCAATACCTTCAAATAGACTACACAAAAAAATCAATGCTGAAGCAATTATTAGATCTGCCAAAAGCACCCCCTATACTCCGGGAGGAAGAAGGGATGAACAACTCAGGGAGTATGGAATACTAAAAGGCGTAGGCTTGCTTCATGAGGAAATAGCAGAAATTCAAACTGCCAAGCTGCACGATAGAGAGGAGCATGCTTTTCGCCTAATCGAGTGGTGCGGTGATCATTTTTGGTAAAAAAGTGCATTAGTGCAGTTACTTTTTAAACAAACTCACCCAACTTTCTTTTTATCTTTAGTTAACAGACTAAAAAAATCTTCAGCAGCGCTTTCCCCTAAAGCGCTACCTGATTGCTTCACATTTTGATTCATCATAATAATCGAGCAAATTGTCATACAATCAAAGTCCAGTCTCTTTAGGTCATAACTTGGGCTATCAATTTCCTTTAGCTGCTCTCGAAAGGACTCAACTCTCTTAAGAAAGCGTTCCTCTTCTTCATCGTCAAGCTTACTATACTCATCAGAACCAAAAGCTTCCCATAGTTCCTGCATAGCGAGTTGAACAACAACAATATCTGGATTTTTATTTGTAAATTTAAGTAATTCAAATTCTACTCGAAGATCATACACAAGATTTATTGCTTCCCATCTTTCCTTCTCACTCATTCCATTTAAAAGGGGGTGCTTCTTAGACTTACCGGTAAAAGCATGCTCTTCAAGTCCTTCAAACATATCAATCAGCTCTTTTTTTATCTCTTCTCTAAGTTCATCATCTGGTAAATCTAAGCACTCTTCAATATCAATAATATCGGCAACATCTTCAAGTCTCTTCCTCTCCATATTATCCTCCTTCTGCGGTAATTCAGCAGTGCAGACTTCTTCATCCTCATACATACCGGAAAAGTAACCCCCTTTCGTTAACATGCTATACTGAATGATTAAAAAATACTCCATTGCTAACATGCTACATTGCAACTCTTTCCACTCGGAATCATTCTCATCCTGCTTATTTAAAAACTTTAAAAATGATTGAACCTCTTTCTGAAAAGCCAACAGCGTTTCGCTCGACATACTCTCAAGACATTTACTACGATATTAAATGTCCCAGCTTTTCTTTTGTGCAAGCTTCAGTTCCATAACTACTCCTTAATAAAAATTACAGAAGTAATCCATGTCTCATAACCATCTATCTCAGGTCGACATGAAGCAAACCTTACATTGGCAGGCACCTTAATTTCAGTATTCATTTGATCGTTCATTAGATATGTGTCCTTTTTGACGTCCAAATAATATGAATTGATTTCATTATATTCCTCTGCGGGAATAGCCAGTGCAGACTCATAACGGCTAAGAAGCTCGTAATTATTAATCACCTGATGATAATAACAACCTACAAAGTTTAAGCTCCTGATTGATTCATAACAAGAGAGATTTGGATCTTGATTAATCATCCCCTCTTTTCCAAGTTCAGCTACTTTTTTATTCCTTTCAGATTGGGACAGTTTTTGATAACTGGGATGGGCAATAAAACCAAGAAGGCCACTTTTGTATACATCTTTATCAAACCTACACTTCTCCCATGATTTGACATCATGATTGCTCTGCATAATATTACTTACTATACCATGCCCAAGCCATCCAACGAGTGCAAATACAGCTACTATTTCCATTATCGCCCCCTGAAAGGTAAGTAAATCTCGGTAACAATGTCATACAATCTTTCATCTTTGCTACAGCCACCATCAGTGACCCTAGCCTCGACAGATTTCCCTTCCCCTCTTAAACAGCGTTTACAAACAATCGTTTTTATGTCGATTTTATTGACGACCTTTTCTTTAACAAACTTTCTAATCACTTGGTTACTAGTGGAAAATCTGTATTTAATCGAATGATCCGATGAAAACTTGGGTAAGAAAAAATATCTTAGGTACTCAATTTCATTTATTTCCAAATCTAAATAGTTAACAAAGTAGTATTCACTTGGCTGATTTTGGAAGCACGACAAAGATAAGCTTTTATTAACCTGTCCACTCTGAAGCATTTCCCAGGAAAGACGAGAAACTTCTCTATGATTCATTTCTGGTATTTTTTTGTTATATTCTTTTAGAAGCTCTACACTTTTTTTAATTGTCACTATTGGAGGCTTCCCCTCAATCCCACTTCCGACTTCTGAAAACATATAATTCAATCCGCTAATTGCTAATACTCCGCCAATGACTATTAAAAAACCCATAATCAATAAACCTCGTAACTTTCAACCAATGCAAAGCGTCCATCTTTCCCAAAACACCTTTCCGTTGTAATAGTTAATTTTAAAAAGTTCCCCTCTAGCTTTTGCTCATTGAACACTTCATTAAGCTCACTAGAAAAAGAACGTAAACGAACCCCATGCTTAACCAAAAACATTCTAGACATAGTAATTTCTGAAGGGCTCATTTCTGAAAATGAAATATATGACCCAAAACTTTTTTTACAGGAATTAAACCCTATATGAATTTTCTTAGACCTGATCCACGATTGAATTGTTGAAAAGTTGATTTTTCCTTCATGGTCTTCATGAACTCTTGTAGAATCTTGAAACGGAATATTCTTTCCCAATAGATTGTTCCGAGTCTTATGCGCACAAGAGGAAGTCAAAACAAAAATCACTAAAACGATTTTATTCATAGACCTCCCCTTGAATTTTTTACTTATTTAGAAGTTAGCTGCTGAGCAACTCTACGATCAATTTGTTTCTTCTTTCCTCGGTACTTTTCATCTAAGGTATAACTATAAGCCTTTTTAAGGTCACTAAGTTTTACTTTTGCAATAGCACGACACTCTCTCTCTGTCTTATAGCTTCCCTTAGATGTTGGTGAAACCTTTGTTTTGCAGGAAATATCTGAATACCGAACCTTTATCCCCGTCAAGCCTCTTACTTCGGTAACAGAAACAGAAATCTCGCTATAGTCACCCACACCTTCATACTCTGTCCCAATTGCCTGCTGAACCTCTCTTTTGAAATTAGATGGAGCAGACTCAGTAAGTCTGAATTTTGCATCTGTAACAGCTGCTGACTCAACAACCTTTTGGCTCTTCTCTACTGGGTAAATTGCAGTACCAATAGCTGTCATATACATTCCACTTCTACCAGAACTATTGTACTTTTCTTCAAAGTCACCCTCGAGATACTTAACCCCCTGAGAAAGATGTTGGTTAATCTTGTTTTGCTGGGCTGTTTCTTCTTTAAATGGAGAAGAAGAGCATCCGACTAAACCAGTAATAAATATCGTAAAAATGAATACCTTTTTCATGTAACCTCCTTATCTGGTTCGACTTTTTGCTTTGATGGGAAGAAAGCCATTAATACAAAGGGAATTAATAAAAACTTAGGTTTAAATATAGGCACAAAAGCACCTAAGAGAGTGACCGTCGCTGCTAAAGCAATATTAATATATACTACTCCCTCTTTGCCTAAGGCATCGCCTGCTCTTCTTAGAAAGAAGACAGTCATCAAGAAATACCATGGAGTGGAGTAGATCTTTAGCATATCAATTCCATTCACTTTTTGAGAGAAAGTTCCCCCAAAAAACACCATCAAGGCAAAGATAAAAATACTCGCAGCTAAGCTCAAAAGGATATACTTTTTCCTTTTCATTTTACTAGTAAACATATGATCTCCTACCAAAAACCTTTATCCTCACATCCCCTTTGCCATACTTCCTTTTTATCGGGATACATAAAAATAAAAGCATTACATATATCTCTTGGTTGACACCCTAAATCCTTTGCCATTTTGGGAATAGAGTGCTTTCGATATCCGTTTTCGATCACATACTGACCAATCATTTGAGGTTCACACTTATCAAGCTTAGATTCTTTTTTTGCTACTATTTTCTTTTTTCTTAAACTTTTTGAGCAATATCTCCAAATTGGATCAATTGTTTTTAGATTTTTATCCATATACACAGAACAAATTATTTCCTCCTCACAATTCCATCCTTTATTAAAAATCTTAATAAGATGAAAACTATGCTTTGGACGAAATCTTTTTTCATAAGTATCAATTTCTTTTCTTATGTTTTTCTTAGAGCAATCGGATAAAGCACTAAATTTAAAGTTTCGAGGGTCTTCACTCGCAAGGCACAATTGTCCGAACATGAAAAAGAAGATTAGTAGTAAATTCATTAATCCTCCTCTTTCACTACTTTCTTTATATTCACTTCATAAAGGCCACTATGAACGTGAACTTTCAGCATCTGCTCTACAGGATCTGGGTTTTCTCCAGTAGCTAAATAGTCCAACGAAACACCAAAAAAGCGAGCAAGTTTCATCATATTAGTAAGAGAAGGTTCTGCGCCCTGAAGGTATCCATGAAGAGAACTCTTGCTGATTCCTGTTTCCTTCGCGAGTGAACCTAATGAATGTCCTCTCTTCTCCATTAAGGAGTTGAGCGTAGTTTTAAACTCCATATACTCTCCAACCTTAATTATCGGATATACTTCAATACGAACGAACACCTATTCACAGAAGCGAACGGCATTTTTTTAAGCCACCATACTTACTATCATTACGCGTTCGCCAATTCGACCTAGCGAACAAAATCGTTCGCCAAAAAGAACAACTATTTTAGTCTAGTGGCAATTGTTATGCCCGCACTGACAAATAAACCTGCGCCTGCTGCTGAGATAATTCCAGTAACCGTGTTATTGATTAAGAGTGCTGCTAACAAACTAGATAATACAACGTCTGTCAGGATCGGATGTTTCAGCATCCTTACCCACACCCTGGGAAAGCTATCTTTTAATTTAATTAATATTAGCCCCATCCCTAGAGCTGAAATTAGCCCTGTATAGATACCTCCAGCCACAGCTCCTCCGATATATAGAGAGCTTCCTAGCAATAGACCTATAGATGAAACAGCGAAAACACTTTGAGTTTCCATCTGACCTCCAAAATAATTTCTAACTTTTTATTTTTTAGTACTTAGAATTGAAAAGTATCTGCACAATTAAATGGTAAAGTATCCTTCATTCAATAATTTCCAAGCATTAGTTAAAACCAAGTACTCATGGGAAAGATTTATTTTGATAAATCGTCCTAGTATACAACATCTTAAATTATGAAATATTAGGGTTTTATAATCACCCATTAAACATTTCCTTTATGGGTCCGGCTCCGTACACATTAAAGGTTAATCTTTATTATTCTTGTGCAATCCATCTCTAATAGCATTTCCTACTGTACCTTCAGAGACATCTAACATTCTTGCAATCTGTTTATATGTATACCCCTTGCTTCTTAGAGCCAGTATAGCCTCAGTTGGTCTCGTTTTTTCTCTGCCAATCTGTTTCCCTTTGGCTCTGGCATTCTTCATTCCATTCTTGACTCTCTCTGAAATAAGATCTCTTTCAAGAGCTGCAATGGCCGATATGATAGTAAACATTGCTTTTCCAATGGCTGTGCTTAAATCAACATTCTCACTAAGACTGACAAAGTTTACGTCTAGGTCATTAAACTCCTCTAATGAGTCCAATAGAAACTTAGTACTCCTAGCAAACCTTGAAAATGAATAAACGATAACAGTTCCGACCTTACCTTTACGAACTTCTTTCATAAGTCGATCTAGCTCAGGTCGACTAGATTTAGTTCCAGAGACTCCAAAATCTTCATAAAGTTCATAATTTTGAATTTGCTTACTTTTGCAATATTCAACAAGAGCTCTTTTTTGTGATTCAAGGCCACTTTGTTGCATGTTCGTTGATGTTCTACAGTAAATGGCAACTGTTGTCATATCACCTCCCAACCTCCTCAAGGAGGGGTCCCCGCTTCGCGGGGGGAACTAAATGGAATAATTTTTAAGCTTCTTCTTTAATTCAGAAAGCTTTATTGGTTCAAAGTGCAGGTCTCTTTCTACTGGTAATCCCCTTAATCTTAATCCTTTCAATTCAGCTAAAGAAAAGTAGCCTAGCTCAACCTCATGTCCCTCAATCAAGCCAAAGCAAAGCTCGTCTTTCTCGCAATACTCAACGACAAACCATCTCCATGAGCTAAAAGGATGAAATAGCTTTATCAATGCTAGCGGATCTTCTTGATTTTCCGTTTCTCCAATCGCGGGAACTCTTACACTTTTCGGTATTAACTTCATTACTCCTCCTAGGCTGATTGCTTTTCATTCGTTAGGTCTTTAACAGAAGAGCAGTAATCGAGATGTCTTTTGTATTGAGCTCTATTTACTGAAAGTATGAAGTCTTCAATCAAACCAAAAAATATTTCTTTTGAATTTGAATCAAGCTCTTTTTTAAATTCAACTACAGTCTTCTTGCTATCAATTCGATTCATTTCATCAAAATTGACCTTCAGTTTCATTTGAGAAGATTCCCCAACATAACTTTTGTCATTAATTGCCTTTTGAGTCTTCTGTGCTTTTTTCACAAGCTCTTGAGATTGTTCTAGATTTGCATCTTCTTCCAAAGATAGTGCATGACCTAAATCTCTACTTACTGAAAACTTCTTTCCATTAACCTGAAGAGCTACAACTCTATTAGTTTTAGTATTTCTTATTACTCTAATCATAAGTCCTCCAAAATGAAGGGAGGGATTCCCCTCCCTTTCAACTAAGCTGAAAGTAATCCATCAATCCAAAAACCATTTGCTAGACGATTTCCAAGCATCATCGTTGCTAGACCTCCGGCGATAGCAGTTGCACCAGTGTAGAGTGCACCTAATCCAACAACGGCTTCTGCTGCAACAAATAGATACATAAGTAATCCAGTTGTACCGATAGCAAGAAAGACTTTGCCTAGTGTTGAAAAAATAGTTCCAGAAATTGTAATGAAACCACCTTCAGTTGTTGACTCTACCTGCTGGTCATGTGAATGTTTTTGATCAATTGCTTGCTCAACCATAAAATCCTCCTTTATGGAAAGTTAATAAAAAACCCAATGAGGGCACTTGCCCCCAAAGGGAAAGCTGGAAATGTTTAATTAGCTACTGGAAATCCTTAAGAAGAATAAGTTTGCCCAATTTTCGTTTGGACTTTGTATTTCTTCTTAATTCAACTGCAACATCAGCTAGAACTAATGCCAACATGAGACTCGGATGTTTTTTGACGAGACTGTTCACAAATAGAGGAGCAACTGTATACAGTGCTTTCTCTAAGGTAAGGTCTGCATCATAAAAACTTTCACCATAAGGTGAATCTAACATCTATTTTTCTCCATAAACTGCCCTCCTAGGTTAGCAATGCTAAGAACAAAGCAATTTATAGTTACCCCCAGCTTTTTTAACTAATTTCTAGATTTTTTTCACTGGAAGAATCTAAAAACAAGACTCTCTTTGCCTTCACTTCCGACGAATAATGTTTTTCGCCTTTTTCATCAGTCCATTGATGATGAGAAATTTCACCTTCGACTAGTACAAGTCTTCCTTTTGACAGGTACTGATTACATAAATCGGCTAATTTGTTCCAACAGGTAACTTTATGCCAAGTTACTTTTTCTTTTGATTCACCTGACTGATTTATCCATTTACCAGTCGTTGCTACTGAGAGTGTGCAGACATTATCACCAGACTTGATTGTTTTGAGTTCAGGATCTGCTCCCAACCTTCCGATTAACAAAGTTGTGCTAAACATAATTACCTCCAAGATAATTAAATTACTTACTGGTAGCGTAAGCTTTTAAATTTCATTGAAAACTTTTTATTGATTCGCCTATGGCGATGGAGCCTTGCTCCCTAAAGACGAGCAATAGCGAGGATGTTTCAATGCCACGTTAGTGGCGTAGCGAGCGTTAGCGGAGCGGAGCTTATTAAGCAGCTACTTTTCCTTTAACTCTCTTTAGATGAGTAAATCTTTTCTTTAAATCAAAATAAACGGACTTATAGTCTTTGCTAATTCTAATACCGGTACCACTCCATAAAACATCAAAGATTGATTCCAATTCATCAAGACTTAGAAGATGAATTTCTACTAATTCACCAGAGTTAATTTTGTTTATAGTTGTAATAGCACCTTCTGATTCTTTAGAGCTATAAATCTCTTCACACTTTCTTTTATTTGCTAAAGCCTTGAGTTGAAAAAACAGAGCGGGGTTTTCAATCCTTTCCCCTTTTTTCTGACAGAGGTACATTACTTGTCCTAAAAATCTAGCATCTTTATCAAAAAGCTGGCTGACTTTCACCTCGCCAATATTAAGAGCCCTAATTGTTTCCCTTGCTTCTTTAAATTGAGCATCAAAATCATTTCTTCTTTCTACGTTCTTCTTTTGAATCCTAAGAATTCTCTCATTATTAAGAGCTTCTGACTCTTCATACTTCAATTCCTCTAAGCGTGCTAAAGTCATTTCATAATGTCCCATCGCTACACGGTCTATATTAAGCTCACTTCCATACTGGATACTTTCCTTAACAAGACTGTCTATCCTTGAAAAAATAGAATCATCCGATTCACATTCTTCGTAACTAGGGATAGCAAGCTGAATTCCTTTATATTCATCACAAAGCGGGGCGAGTTCCTTCTTTTCCCCTTTCCTATATATCTTAGAACCAACAAATCTCTCTAAGCTTTTCCCATAGAACACAATGCGAACCATACTACTCCACTCTATCCCAGTGGCTTCGACTTGCTTAATTATACTTACAGGCCCAGACAGCAACTCAACATCACAAATAACCTTGTCCCCAAAACTCTTCCACGTCTCTACTGGTTTACCATTAGAATCAAACTTCATTCCTGCATTTATCTGAATAAAACCTGTTACCCAGTCATGGGCGGCTTCATCCTCAGGAGTGTAAACATAATTAGGATTTTCAAAATAGGTTCTTGCCTGCTTCTCCAGTAGTTCCAAGTTATCCAGATCAGCACATCCTTCATTTAACAGATCAGATTCTCTCTTAAGTCTTCTTTCAATTTCTTCATCTGAACTTAAATCATAGATGCTCCTATCATCAACTTCTTCAGCATCTTCCTGGACATCAAATACCTCAAGCAGAATTTCTTCCATTAGATCTCCATAATCATTTTCAAGTTCTTCCAATTTGTAATCTTTCATCTCTTGCTCCTTTGCTTGGTTTAGGACTTCAATGTTAAAAATACTTTTGTGAGTTCTCATGACTACCTCCTAGAAACTCAATTACTATTGAAATAGACCCCACTGGCCCGAATGGTTTTTGCAAATCACTTATCAATTTCCAAACTCCACTCTATCTAGGTGCACAAAAACAAATTTCTATATTATTCCGACCCCGGTACCAGCTTTCAGAAAACTTGTGGTTTTAACTAAATCAAATTTCTGAAATATTTTTCCCCTAATTTTCAAGCCCTTATAAGGAACCCCTCGCTATTTATTTTTTTATAATCCAAGGGGTTTAGCTGATATGGCCGTTTCGAGTGACTATCATAAAGCAGACTTAATCAATAACGATCAAGTCAATTTAAAAGGGAACTTGTCTTTCCCTGTTTCAAAAAGGAGATTTTATGAAAACAAAAAAAGACTTAACGATTGAAAACCTTGAAGAGGTTTATACTGACTCAGAGCTAATCAATCTCTACTGCACATGCCTAAACTATGGTTATCTTTCTCTTGTAAAAATGCCTCTAATTGAGCTTATTGAAGAAGGCGTATCTGGTAATAGGCGAGACTTTTTCCCAACTGTATTTAATCCACTGAATGCTGTATCGGGAACACATCTAAGGGGTTTAATTCAACAACAAAAAATTCCCCTTATGGATATTTCCTCTTTTCACGCATTAACCAAGTTACTTGCAAAAGAATTTGAAAAAGAAATAATTGAAAATGAAGAATTCATGAACAAGCTATCTTCCTTAGACCAAGACCTTTACTCGGACACCCTGCATGAAGTAATTGCTAAAAAGTTCCCTGTTGATCACATAAGAGAAAAATTAAACTCTCTTTCAAGGAAAACTTTAATTCAAGATCTAAAAACGGACAAGAATCTCCTTGATGGAACTTTGGAAAACCTTGGAGAAACTCTTTCAGTCTTCAGCAATCAAGTATTGAGAGATCTATTATACTCATCTTACATTAATTATATTAGATATAATAAAATTACCTTTCCTTTATCTCTTTTCAAGCCCATGGAGTCCACTTACAAGCATGTTCGCCTTAAAGAGGTAGAGGACCTATTCATGTGCATGAATGCGATTAGCTCCAGTGATTTTGAATTTTACATTCCTCTTGTGAATTTTTGTTTATCGAAACTAGTAAAGTCACCGCGTCTATCTTCTATGGATAAAAGCCAAAAAGAAAAAATAGTACTTTCTATTTGTTCGGAAGCTCCCAAAACAATGCTTCGGACAAAAGATAGCTTAAAAAAACTTAAAGGAGCTGCCTAATGAACTTTAAAAGTTTTGATTCTTTATCTACAGAGAAAAACACCTATGGCTTTGGAAGAAAGAAGCCATTTGAGTTTGCACTTAAAAAATCTGAGTCGAGAGAAATTGTTTTCATTGACGACACCCCTTTTTGCACAAGAGAACATAGCCTATTCATTGATGGAGCGTATAAGTCTTACCAGTGCATTGGAGATAACTGTCCTTTATGTCAATCAGGGCACTCATCAGCTGCGGTTTACTACCTCACGGTTGTTGACCTAAAGCCTTGGACAGATCGTACCGGTGAAACTCACCATGAAAGCTTTGCCCTGTTCAAGTTCAAACAAAAAGCTGCTCTTGAACTAAAAAAGATCAAAGAAAAGCATGGACGCTTAAAAGGTTTAAAAATTGAAGCCAAGCGAGAAGATACTCAATATGCGGGAAAGTCAGGAAACAGATTCTTCTATGTTGAAGATGCCTCTAATTACCTAGAAGAGTATTCAGAAATTGAATATCTCGAAGTCTTTAAAAAACCATCAAGGGATGAACTTTACCAAGTAGCAAACAAGGTAGCTGCTTAACTACAAGCTGGTCCTCGCGCAAGCGAGGGCTTTCTAAACAAAAGGATAATTATGAATTTTATAGATTTATTTAGTGGGTGCGGAGGAGCATCTCACGGACTAGAACGAGCTGGACTGAAATGTATTCTTGCAGTCGATGAAAACAAAGATGCTATTAAGACATTCAAGCTAAACCACCCAAATGCAAAAACGATTACTGGCGACATTAGAAGAATCACTGACGAAAATTTTCTTTCAGCAGCAAAAGGAACAAAAGTCGATCTCATTGTAGGAGGACCGCCCTGCCAAGGCTTCTCGACAGCAGGAAAAGGATTGACTGATGACCCGAGAAATTTCCTTCTCCTTGAATATGCAAGAGTCGTCAGACTCTTTAAACCTAACTACTTTATTTTGGAGAATGTTCCTGCAATGCTATCACCAAAAAATGAAAAGTTAGTAAATCAAATCAAGGCAATGTTCAAATTCATGGGATACAAATTACAAGCAAAAGTCTTACACGCAGAAAAGTATGGAGTCCCTCAAAAACGAAGGCGCGCGGTTCTTGTTGGTACACTTCCTGGGCTTGAATTTGAGTTTCCGACAGAAACCCATGGTGATTCTCTTCTACCGGTGAAAACATTAGGGCAAGCTTTTAGCGAAATTAGCCCACTTGCGCCAAACAACGATCTCACTGATGCCAGAATTACCAACGAGAGAACCCTTGCTCAAATTAGCCATGTTCCTGAAGGTGGTGGCATAAGAAAAAAGGAGGATGAAGACAGACTTCTTCCAGATCACCTTAAACTAGATGTTGATTGGGCGAACCTCAAAGAGAATAGATTAAGACAGCTTAGGCTTCAGCGACTTTCAAGAGATGCTCCTGCGTTTACTTTAATGACTTCAAGGTTGACCTACTATCATCCCACGGAGGATAGATACTTAACACCTAGAGAAGCTGCAAAACTGCAGTCATTCCCAGACTCTTTTGAGTTTACTGGAAGCAAAACATCAATTTTCAAACAGATTGGTAACGCAGTACCTGTAGACTTAGGTGAAGCACTCGGGAAATCAATTCTTTCAGGAGTTAAACAAATTCCAATAAGGGAGGTGGCCTAAGCGCCACCTTTTCCACATCTTATCAAGCACTAGACTCGGCGCACATAAAACTATTTTAAACAATGTTTGACGTTGTATAACCATGATCGTAAAAGACATCCAGCACAAGGGAGAATAAACATGCCAACGCGAGCAGTCCGCTTTTCTGACAGCGAAGATGAAGCAATTAAAAAGTTTATTAAAAACAATCCTTATTTTGATTTTTCAACGATTGCCCGTATGGCAATTCTTCAATTCATTGAAGATCCAAAAATAGACATCGTTGCCAATGAAAAAGAAAACACTAAAGACTCCAAAGAAAGGGTTCAGTAATGGAAAAAACAGAAGTATTTAGCCAACTACAAGAGAATATTATTTCGTTTCCAAATGCGGATACGAGCAAAAATATTGAGAACATTCCAACTCCTCAGTCGGACAAGATTTTTAAAGAAGCAGATAAGTTAGCAAAGCTATCGAAGTATAAGTGTAAATTCGATTTCAGTGTATATAGAGACCTTGAATTAAGATTTGGACTGGAGCAACCGCGAGGAGGCATCGTTTTTAAATCTCCTGTAAGACTAGTAAACAGTCACACTACTTGCCAGCAGTGCCTATATGCCTTCGAAATAGATACATATGGCAGAGGTTGCGTTCATGACTGTGTTTACTGTTATGCCAAAGCACAACTTACAGTTCATGGATCATGGAATAGGCCCTTTCCGATGCCGGTAGATATAACACAAATTTGGAAAATCTTTTATACCGTCTTCGAGACAGACAGGAGGTCAAAGTGGCGAGATGTAATGGAAAAAAGAATCCCGTTTCGAATTGGTTCAATGTCAGATTCTTTTATGCTGATGGACAAAAAATATAAAGTAACGCAAGAGCTACTTAAAATATTAGACCACTATGACTATCCTTATATAATTTTCACAAGGTCTGATTTAGTAGCACACGATGATTATCTAAGCCTTTTAAATCCAGATCTTTGCTCTGTACAAATGAGTATTCCATCAACCAATGATAAGATGAATAAACTTATTGAACCTGGTGCTCCAAATGCTAAAAGACGACTAAAAGCATTACAAAAGCTCGCTAGAAATGGATTTTGGACAACTGTCCGAATTAATCCTTTTTTTCCAATGTATCCAGATGGCTACTACACAGATCCTGAATTTGACAGAGAAAATATGCCAGAACCATTTGATTACTCTTCTTTCGAAATGATAGATGAGATTGCGAGCTATGGTGTCCAATCTATTCTAGCAGGCGTTGTTAGACTATCTAGTTATTCACTAAATCAAATAGAAAAAGCTGTCGGTAGAGATCTAAAAATATTTTATAATTACAAAAATAAAAAGAACGCTCACTTTACAGAAAAAAAGTCTAGAGATTTTCACTATAGCGATAAAGAAATAAGAGCTTACTATGAAAGAATACACGCTAAGTGTTTACAAAATGGAATACAATTCACAACCTGCTATATTGGCAATGGAGAGAAACAGTTTTGGTCAGATCAAGACTTATGGAGCAATAAAACTGACTGTTGCAATGTAAAAGGTAGAGTCCAAGCATTCCAAGATGATTCGAGATCAATCCCATGGGAGACAAGGATGAAACATACTTCTCACAAATGTTTAGTTCCAAATGATAAAGAATCACTTCACAGAGATCTAGAGGTTTCAAAACCAATAAAGTTTGAAAATGGAACATTTAGAGTCGATACAACTGACTCAACATTATGAAAAAATATACTGGAATTAACATTCAATGGCCTATTTCTGCAGAAATAACATCTGGAAAAAAAACTATTGAAACTCGAACATACGATCTTCCAGAAAAATATTTAAATCAAGAGATGCTTCTGATTGAAACTCCAGGCAAAAAGGGGAAATTCAAGGCAAGAATCACAGCGGTTATCATTTTTACAAAATCCGTTCCATATAAGAATAAAACTGCATTCTACAAAGATAAAGACAAACACCTTGTTGACAAGAATTCAGATTGGGCATGGACTGAAAAGTCTAAATGGGGCTGGCATGTAAAAGTGAAGAAAGTCTTTAAAAATAGCATACCTGCTCCATCAAGGAAAGGCATTGTCTTTACAAAGGATATTCAAATTTAAGCAGCACCGGTATGTGCGATGAGACTTAATGAACTCAAGTACTGCGTACTAGAAAAATCCTCATAATCCTCATCATCATTTAAGAAGTCATTTAGATCTTTCTTTAATAGAGCAACAAACTGAGACTTTTCTTCATCTTTGAACATACCAGGTGACAAGTTAATCGCTCTATTAGTTTTCTTAAGCACAAGCTTATTGTAAAACTTTAAAAATCTAAAAAATCCATCTGATTCTATATCTAACTGATATATCTCTCTCACTTCATCGTCCACACAGTCATTAACAACATAGTCAAAGAAGCTATCATATAATTTGATTAATTCATTATTTTCTACGATCTTTAAATGCTCATTAATGCTTTTGCCCAAGGAATAAAATATACTTTCATATGTTGGATTACTAACTACATCTAAATCCGTGCGATCAATTTGTCTTCCCAGGTCTAGCATAAAACGACCAAAGTTCATCGAAACTATATTAACCGGAGGGAAATCTTTGTGACCTGAAACTGTCCACTTCATTGAGCTTTGAACATAATCAGCACCATCTTCTTGTGACTCTTCACTTAACCCTACTAACCCGACAATCTTATCTTGAATTTTGCTATCTTCTGGACTTGTAGAACAGTATGACATTATTTGATATAGGTCATTTCGATCAATTTTTTTTTGTTCATAATCAATTCCCTCATTGCTAATTAACTGTTCCTCAAACACTTTATGTTTGGCATCCAGTATTACTTCAACACTATTCACATAAAACCAACAATCGGGCTTCATCTGAAGTTTTACTGCATTTTGTTCATCAACTAGGGCAGAGAATTCCTTTTGATTTTTATGAACGAATTTATTTCCATTCTCTTCTAAGAAAGTTGAACATGCCCTTCTTAAAAGAAGCTCAAATGGACGGTTTAGGTTAAACACTAGCCCATCAGTGTATAGCTCTGAAGACTCAAGATCTTTGTTAAAAAAGAGATTGTTAACAAGATAAAGATTCGCTAAAACTTTCATTTCAGGAACAAGAGCCCTTAACTTAAAATTAGAATTGCCTAATACTCCAGAAATAACCCCCATAGATGACTTTGAATAATCTCCCAGCTCTTCACATTCTGAAAAATAGCTATCAACATGAGAGGTCATCATGCTAAGCTCATCTTTTAAACTAATTGATAAAGTCATAGATTTTTTTAAAACGGAATCAAAAAAACGATAATAAAATCTCAACAATGAAAGAAATGGATCGTTATACTTAAGCTCAAAGCTCTCCGTAACAACTTTATGCTTTAGACCAAAGTTTTTAGAAATAGTTCGACCAAAATTAATACTACCTTTTATCTTGGAAGTGTAATTTATCTCTTTCGTGTAAAAAAATGGCCTCTCACTTATGATTTTTTCATACAATGTCTTAAGAACAATAAAGACATATGTATCTAAGACATTATCCTGTACTTTGACGAGAGGAACTTCGCCACTTATTTTAACAACATTATTTTTAAAATAATCATAATTCCCATCACCACTCATTATTTCGAAAAGCCCCAAATACACACATCTCAAATCACGTTCATCACATAATAACTTTTCGAAACTTTTTGATTTAAGCGTTTTAACTCTATTATCTTCTTTGCAGTGATAATATCCAAACCATTCAGTAGAGTTAGGTACTAGCTTTTTGATAGAGTTCAGACTTTTCATCTTCAGCCATCTGTTCCAGTACTTTTATGATCGACAAGGGGAGTGTCATCTATTGAATCTACATCATAAAAAAATGGGAATTCCTTTCTGGAAAGCTCTTCTGATTTAAATTTCTCTAACATATCAAAATTATTATTAAATATATTGAGTAAACTGGGTTCAACTTCTGATTCAAACAATTCTTTAAGAAGGCGAGCACAAGCTTCATTTATATTGGCACTAGTGTTATCTTTTAATAAAGATGCTAGCTGTCTGGTATACTTTATGAAAAAAGAATGCCCAATAAGTTTCTCTCGAACAGCAATTGCGCCATATCTTGCACCTTTTTCTCGCAACTTATTGTTTAACAATGAAAGAATATTCCAAGGGTAATACTGGTCGCGAACATCACTGCCCTTGAAGAAATCCACTATAGTACCTCCTTCAAGAATGTTAAGTGCCAGATTCGACCACTCTGCTTCAGATTCTAGAGGGTCAACCGAAATAAATTCAAACCGTCTCTTAATCGCTTGATCTATTTTATCTGTACTGGTATCAGCAGTATTCATTGTTCCAATAAAGCTTAAATTTGTCGGCCAATAAAACTCTTCCCCACTATACTGTAATCTAACAGGTTTTTTTTCTTCAGCATGAACCTCACTTAAAGAAAAAACTAATTCGCCAAGAATTGATGCAACATTGCCTCGATTTAGCTCATCTATAATCAGAACATAATCTTTTTTTTCCAACCAGGATTTATCCCACACATACATTTTGAGAAATCGTTTTTTCTCTGACTTATCAGCATACTCAAGAATAAAATCTGAATTAAGCTCAAGCGGTTCTAGACTTTCTTCCATATCAGAGTAATTACTAGATACAAATATTTGAGCTAATCCATATCTTTCTCTAGTTCCCAGAGGAAAATGTAATGTTCCCTCTTCATCTATACAACACAATAAATGTAAGGGACGATGCATGCTTCGACTTTCGTTCGAAAAACTTGCTTTTTTTGCAAGAATCTTAACTGGACCATCCACTACTTCATACTTAATTTCACCATCAAAGAAAGTTATAGGACGAATTCCCTCTACGAAATCTTCATATGAGTAAGAAGGATGGATTTGGACAATCTGGCTATTTTCTTTACCAACTTTTTTCAAGTGCTCTTCTTTAGCAACTGTTGTTTTTCCTGTGCCAGGAGGTCCATAATAAACGCATAACTTCATATCATGACCATTCTTCATGATTTGTTCGACATTAAAGTCAACATCAAGATCTAGCAATTCAGAATTCAGCAACGTTAAAACTTTTGTACAGTAGAAATCATCTGCTCGATCGTTACCATCAAGTTTTTTATTTTTCTTTATTACCTTTAATAGCTCCTTCTTTGCATCACCAGAACTAAAGTCAACACCCTCTAAGTTGTATTTCTTTACAAGACAAGAGCCTAATCTAACAAACTCATCTTTAAACTTTTTAAAGGATATAGCGTTTTTAATATTACTGGGATCAGCTACGACTTTTGAAGGATCAATATAAAACAGTTTCCCCTCTGAAAAAATATGTTTTTTGATCGGATTCCATCTCTTCCTGTCTTTCTGTGATGTCGTGTCAAATAAGAACTGAAGATAGTAATTAAAAAACTTACCTACCACCTCATCTGATTGTGGGAAGTAGTCCGAATAAGAATTGGAACCATATCCAAGTTCTCCATTGTCATACAAGTCATCAACTAAGGCTGTTAATTTTTCAATCTCTTCTTTTTTCATATCAAGCCACTTTCTTATCTTTTTCTGGGTTCAGATAATCCTGTATCATTCTTACGTCAGTCTTATTCAAGCCATAAAGGTCCGAAACTAGATCATCTATCTTTTCTTGTTTAAACTTTGAGCCATAATTCGAATCATATGCCTTAGAAAGCTTCCCTATCATATTTTTAAAACCACAAGGCAAAGGGATTTGTTTCAAGTATGGTATATCGTACCTAATATATCCTCCTGCCATGTGCAAACTTTGAAACTTCTGTCGAAACCAAAAATCAACGATGCTAGAATTCAACACCACACACAATGCCTTTAATGTTTTAACATCTTCATTTAAAATATAAGACGCCTTCCCCATGAAGTGAGCATCACTATCTACAACTGCTTGCACACCTTTCGTTACCCTAGCAATCGTCAACTTAGGTTCTTCAAAGTCTTGCATTACAGACTTACTATAAATCTCGACAGGGATGTATTCACCATTCCATTGTAGATCCATTCTTTTTATGTCTGATGTTTGGATAATTTTTCGGTATTCTTTTTTCTTTCTAACACCTAAAGCCGCATAGTCAGCTTTTTTGATTTTCATTTTCCCGTAGCCTGTCTTACTGGTACCCCATTTAAAAGTTTGAGCGTATGACTCAATGGAGTCCTCACATTTATCAAGCTTATTCATTACTGGTAAATATGACACATTGTCACCGACAAGAAATTTCCGCCCCTCGTCCTTTAGAACACTTTCTACTTCAACAGAATGCTCTTCGATGTTCAGATTTTCATCTAAAATATTTTTTGTACTATAGCTGTAATTGCCCCTCGGCTCGGCGACTCGTTCCGCTATCAGTATCGAAGGATAAGTTCCAGCATCTTTGAAAACATTCACACTGCTTATGTCATCGATTGCTTTAATTTCAGAACTGTTGAGAACATATTCCCTTAACATTCTTGAGCTATCGGAAACACACCAGTGAATAGGAAAGATGTAACCTATATACCCATCATCCTTTAAGATCTTAATACCATATTCAACGAATGGAACATAAAGATTTGGCCTTAAACCTGGCACAAATGAATCAAACGATTTTGAGACATTCGCAGTTTCAGTATCAATGTCGCGATAATCCAGATATGGAGGGTTACCAATAACAACATCAAACTTAGTATTGGAGAATGTTTTTTGTTTTAATGTATTAGCTGCAACAAACTTTTGGGATAAGTCGCAAAGTTTCCGACCTTTGTGAGCACTACTTAACCAAATACTCATCTTTGCTAACTTCACAGCTCTTGGATTTAAATCAATTCCATACAGATTTTTTTCAATAAATTTATTTGTGATTTCTACAATATCGCCTTCATAGTCATCATAGTTTTCAGCAGACCACTTCTCTAAGTATATAGATTGCAAATAGCTCAATGCCCCTGCTAAAAAATGCCCAGACCCCATTGCAGGATCACAAATCTTCAGATCAAATAGCTCCTCACTTGTCATATCTTTTGCGACAACTCCAAGCGTTTTATCTACAATATACTGAACAATATAATCAGGAGTATAATAGCTCCCGGTCATTTTTCTGTCCTTATTATCTGGCGAGAAAAACACCTCTCCTCTTTTTACAATATGGCAATCAACTAACTTAAGAGACTTGACTTTTCCGGACTTTAAATTTGCCTTACTCCAGCGGCCTTTATGGAAAACCATGTCATGATCTGCCGTCTCTAATCTGTACTCAAGAAAACTTTCGTAAATAGAACCCAACTGCCTTGGAGAGAAGTAGCTATATGGTATTTGCTGATATTTTCGTCCCTTAAAAGCGGACTCAATAAAGTTCAAGTCAAAAAGAACTTCAATCATATCTCTGTTGCTAATCTTATGATTCTTTGCGAACCTCCATTCATTCTTACTAAAAACGGATTCTTTAAACCCTGAAATCTCAAACCCAAAATCTTTCGACTTTGCCGTTCCATCATGGACGATCTCGTACAGATTTATAAATCTATTAAATATTTCATAACCATCCCAATCGAACTTTTTGCCCAAGGTGAATCTGAAATCTCTTAAGAATTCATCCCACTCTTTATCAGGATCAAACCCCATTGCATCCATTGTTTCCACGACTTCATGTAAGGATTTTCTCAAATATTGAGTTGAACTAATTGGTAACACTCGCCTAACTTCACAAGACTTTACAAATAGAATGTTAAACAAATGACTTTCGGCTACATTTCTCACCAACTCTGAATCGAATTCTTCCCCCTGCTCTTCACAAGACTTTCTTAAAGAATTACAAATAACTCCCATAGATATTATGAACCTCTTCTTCAGATCATCTTCAATTGAATGAGCATACTTTTTGCTATATTCAAAAATCTCATACACAAAAGGTGCTGTTTTTGAATCTTCACTTTCTACTAGCGATTTTTTACTAAAAATGTAATAAAAGTACTTCGCATAATGCAAGAAAGTCTCTTCATTCCCATGCCTATCAATACTTAATGCTAGATCCTTAAGCTTACCGATATCGAAGTCAAAGCTTCTACGCTCCATTCCCTGGGAGAGCTCTCTATGAAAAAGTCTCCACGTTTTTCCATCAGTTAAAATTCCGAAGTCATGCTGAAATAATTCAATGTATTTCAAGGTTTGCAATTCAGGACCAAGAGAGCTCGCAGAGTCAGCATTGCTTTTTTCAACCCTAACTTTGTCTGAAGAAGCTAATCTGTTCCAATACTTTGCTTCAACGATAACCTTGGCACCCGTTCTAACATTACGAGCTTCTGCTAATTTTTTGTGAATATCTTTTTCTTTCTGTGTATATGACTTATGCTTGGGCTTATCAAAATAAATCAAATCAGGTCTGTAGGTTTGTTTTTTTCCATTTTCATCAACTGTAAAAGACTCATTGTCCATGTAGGAATTTTGCCTTCTCTCTGAGTTATTTTCCCAGCCAAGTAATTCCATTACTGGAACAATCCAGTTTTTAACCGTATCGGCCTCTCTCCATTTGTCGAAGCACTCATGTTCTGTATCGTTGCATAGATCAAGAAAGCCCTGATAAAAATTGTAGAAGTCACCAATTTCATCGTTATCCCACAGATGTCGATACTCTCTGGGAACATCGTTTCTTAAGTAAACATCACTAAAAAGAGAGGACCTCCAATAAGGATTTATATCACTTTTAGCATCAAATATTAGTTGTGGCTGCGCTTCCTGCTCACTGGCTTTTTTCTTTGTACTTCGGGACATCCTGTCCCTCCTCTCGATAAATTTTTATATTCTAAGCTCTAACTTCAGCTTTACTTTTTCTTCTTCTTTTCTTTATTGGCTTAACTACGTCTACTTGCTTCATATACAAATTTTCATAAAGCAAGTATTCAACCTCTTGTCCTTTATCAAGTACTTTAAACTTGTCTCTTGTATCAATTGCAGAATAATGAACGTAGTATGACATTCCATCTTCTTTATCAATAATCGCACCTTCTCCTGCATTTACATCAAACCAATGTACGATACCCTTTCTGTAACCAGACATACGTTCTCCTTAACTCAAAACTAGGGACACTACTTCACATTTAATTTTATTACTTTTAGTCAGATTTTTTGAGTGAGCAAAATGTTTCTAAGCCCCTCAATTAAGAATTCTTTATTACAGAAAAGCCATTAAATTCCGATGAGTTAGCTGAACAATACTAAAAACTTGCACTTAGGTTAACCATGTCAGACAAACTTGTTTATTTAGTAATAAAAAACGGCTTCAACGCTGGAAAAAATATAGCAGAAATTAGGGCTGAGCTTCGAAATAACGAGGTTTCAGATACAGTAATCGACAATGTCCTTCAAAAATATCTCGATGAATTTAATCAGGAAAATAAAGAAGATTCTCTAGTTGGAAAAAACAGAAAACTTGAAGAATGGTATGGTGGACCAAATGAGTCAGAAAACTCACACTGGAGCAAACTAAAGTCCATACTTCTAGCCAAGAAGGCCTGGTCACCAGAAATGGTTGAAAGCTTAAACCATAGCTCAAACAATGTGGTTTCCAAATTAGCAAACCCTCAGATTAAATTTAATAAAGACGAAAAAAACCAAATTAAGGGACTAGTTCTTGGTTATGTACAAAGTGGAAAGACGGCTAACTATTCTGCTGTAATCTCAAAAGCCCTAGATGCTGGTTATAAATTTGTAATTGTCCTTGCTGGTATTCATAACAATTTACGTTATCAAACAGAAGTCAGACTAAGAGATGAAATAGTAAAACCAAGTGAATTAAAAGCTGACCCAATAACAAGAATGGATGAGAAAGGTGATTTTAGCGAGAAGCTAACCCAGTCAGCCAACAGAGTTCTCGGCAGCAAGGAGGGTTTTGGTATTGCTGTATTGAAAAAAAATGCCACTGTTCTTAGAAAGTTCAATACATGGCTATCAAAGGCTAAACCAGAAATTCTCAATGATACATCAGTTCTGATCATTGATGATGAATCAGATCAAGCAAGTATAAATACTTCCAAAAAGCCAGAAGAAAAGCAAACAGCAATAAACAAGCAGATTAGAAATATCATTTCTCACTTTCCATCTTGTTCTTATGCTGGATATACAGCTACCCCTTTTGCGAACATCTTAATTGACTCAAGTATCGAAGAAGACTTATTCCCTAAGGATTTTATTGTTTCTCTATCTAAACCAATTTCATATATCGGAGCTGAAGAGCTATTTGGAGCACAAGACACTGAAGGAAATATAAGTACAGGTTATCCACTAGTAAGAACCATTGACGCAATGGACGCAGCTCAAATTTCAGCTTCAAAACGAGGTCAAGAAAAGGAGTACGACTCATTACCTCCTTCTCTCGAACATGCCATTGATTGCTTTATAGTGGCAGGAGCAATAAGGATATCTAGAGGACATCACGATAAACATATTTCAATGCTAGTTCACGGCTCTTATTTAACTAAAGATCAAGCAAAGGTTCATGAACTTATCGAAGATCATGTTGGGCTTTTAAAGTCTGACCTTCGAAGAGAGATTACAGAAGCTAAAGATAGACTCATAAAAATAAAAGAAGAAGAATTTGACCCAACAACAAAAGACATAACTGGAGAAATCAATCATATCAGTGAACATGACCTTTTTAGGAATATAAAGCTTCTATTAGAGCAATTTCAAATTATTCTAGATAACTCTGCTTCTGATGAAAGGCTAACATTTGAAGAAAACTTCAAAGGTATCGTAGTTGGGGGAAACACTTTATCCAGAGGACTAACAATTGAAGGTTTAACAATGAGTTATTTCATTAGAAATAGCAAAATGTATGACTCACTAATGCAAATGGGCCGTTGGTTTGGATACAGACCTGGTTATTTAGACCTAAAAAGAATCTACATTACTGATCAATTAAGAGATCACTTCTATGAAATGGCTACATCAGAAATAGCAGTTCGAGAGGAACTTTCCGTCATGGCTGAGAATGGTGATACTCCGATGGATTTTAGGATTAGAGTTCGACAGCATCCTGGAATGAAATTAACTGCTGCTAACAAAATGCGAGCAGCTAGCACCGAAGCCAATTCTTTCTCAGGGAGAAGAGCACTACCCGATTTCATTAGACTTAATGATTCAGGAACAGCTAAGCAAAATATCAATGCTGTAGAGAACCTTCTTCTTAAAATCAAAGAAGATGGTGTAAAAAGACAAGAGCAAAGCTTCTCAATGTTCAGGACTTCTCATACTTATAGAGGAATTGAAAAAGAGATCATCCTACAATTTCTTGATGAATATTTTATCAGTGATGCAAACACACTTGCTAATAAGAAGGATCTCGTTGAGTACATAACAAATAATCAAAATTTAACTGATTGGTCTGTCTCTATCTTTTCACTAATCAAAGATGGTGATGAGTATCAGTTCAAGAATGGTGACAAGGTTCTGCTTCTAGATCGTTCATTCGTTCCAGATGTTCACAAGCCAGCAGATGAAGATGCATCTTATCTAAGGGGTCTATACCTCCCAAAAGATGAGATGGTTGATTTAAGAGACTTATTTGAATCAGACAACATTACTGATGTTCTGAAAGATGCAGATGGCAGAAGAATTGGAACTGCAAAGATAAGAATGAATCAAAGACCAAAAGATAGAGCACTACTCGCTATTTACCCATTAACAAACAACAGTAAATCTAAAGAAAGAACTGGTGGGGTTTATCACTTAAAACCAATTAAGTGTAAGAATGTTCAGTTTGGAATCATGATTGTTTTCCCTGACAACAAAGAATTTGGAAATGAGAAATACGTTGTTAACGCAACGATATAGAGGCTTTATGAAATATTTAACTAAATCAAAATTCAAAACTGCTTTAGAGTGCCCAACTAAACTCTACTACTCAGAACGTAAAAAAGAGTATGCCAATGCTAAACTAGATGACCCATTCCTAGAGGCATTAGCTAAAGGTGGCTTTCAAGTCGGAGAATTAGCAAAATGCTATTACCCAGGTGGTCATGATATTACTGAGCTTGATTATGATACCTCTCATGAGAAAACGATGAAGCTCCTTGAACAAGAGAATGTCGTTATATTTGAAGCAGCTATTAAATATAGGAATCTTTTTATTAGAATTGATGTTCTTGAAAAGATTGGCAATACATTTAATCTAATTGAAGTTAAGTCTAAATCTGCACACCCGGATGAATTTGAAGATGAACTTTGGAATTCAAGAGAATTAAAAAGAGGTGTTCATAGTCTAAAGGCTACATGGAAACCTTACTTATACGATGTTGCTTTTCAATCATTCGTTCTTCAAAAAGCTTTTCCTGGCTATGAGGTAAACAATTTTTTAATGTGTGCTGATAAATCTGTTACTGCCACTGTCGACGGTCTCAATCAAAAGTTTGTTCTAGTTGATGACAATGGAAGAGGTGGAGCTATTATAGAAGGTAATGTATCAGCAGAAGCTCTTGGTGAGCAAATTCTATGTAAATTACCTGTTGATGATGTCGTAGATATTATTCACAACTATGAAGAGATGAGTGAAAGGTTTGACGGAAAAACATTTGAGGAAGCAATCTGGCACTTTGCAGATGCCTTAAACTCAGACACTAAACTAGTTGCTCCAGTAAGCTCAAAATGTAAGTCTTGTGAGTTTAGAACAATAGAAGAAGGTAAGATTTGCGGATTCAATGAATGTTGGAAATTAGAACATGGTCTCTCTGAAGAAGAACTGAGCAAGCCATTTGTATTTGATGTTTGGAACTTTAGAGGTTCTCAAAAAGCACTTGATAATGGAAAGCTTCTTCTTGAAGATCTAGATATTGAAGATTTTAAAGCAACTCCTAGAAAAAACAGTGATGGGCTATCAAATGGTGAAAGACAAGTATTACAAGTAGAGAAAGTTAAAGATGATGATAACTCTCCTTTTTTAGACCTGTTCGGATTACAGCAAGAAATGTCTACTTGGGAATTTCCTCTTCACATGATTGATTTCGAGACATGTATGGTGGCCATTCCATTCAACAAAGGACAGCGCCCCTATGAACAAATTGCATTTCAATTTAGTCATCATATGATTCATGAAGATGGGTCGATAGAGCATGCAAACGAGTACATCAATGCCACTCAGGGGTTTCACCCTAATTTTGAGTTTGTTAGAGAACTAAAAAAAGCACTCGGTACAAAAGGTTCAATTTTTAGATACTCCAACCATGAAAACACTGTACTTTGTCAGATTAGAGAACAAATCCTTGAATCTGACATCGAAGATAAAGATGAGCTGGTCAATTTTATTGAGACCGTAACAAATAAAAAGAACGGTAAAAATATTCTCTGGAAGGGTGAAAGAAACATGATTGACCTTTGTGAAATGGTCAAGAGGTTTTACTATTCTCCGTATACTAAAGGTTCAAATTCAATAAAGTATGTACTTCCTGCAATTTTAAACGAATCAAAATTCATTCAAGATAAATACTCTAAAGAAATCTATGGCAAAAACTGTGAAATTAAATCGAAAAACTTTGATTCTCACAAATGGATATCTCTTAACAGCGACGGAACTGTCATCAACCCATATGAAACACTTCCACCGGTATTCGACAAATGGGATTTCGAGCAACTTGAATTGGTTATGAGTGATGATGATATCGCGAATGGAGGTGCTGCTCTTACAGCTTACGCAATGATGCAATTCACTCACATGTCAGACCGAGAGCGAGAGAAAGTAAAATCAGCCCTCCTTAGATATTGTGAACTAGACACCTTTGCAATGGTAATGATTTGGGAACACTGGAACAACCTAATTAGAACTCAAATGGAGAAAGAAGCTGCTTAACTATGATAGATAAACTAACAGTAAAAACTATTGCCACTTACCCTGATGAGGAGCAGTCTCTAGGTCCACTTTCTCAGTTTAATTACTTTTATGGTGCAAATGGAAGTGGAAAAACAACGATCTCTAGAGTTATTTCTGAAAACAATTCAGGTGAAAACTTCTCAATTTCCTGGAAGAATAATCAGCCACTACAGACATTTGTATACAATTCTGACTTCGTTGAAAAAAACTTTTCTCAGTCAGAAGAAATAAAAGGAATATTCACTCTTGGAGAAAAGAATGCCGAAATCCTAGAAAAAATTGAACTTCTTAAAATTGAGGAGGAACGCGAAAAGGAAAAAGAAGGCAAATTTTCAAAAACCTTGCATGGAGATAATGATAGCGATGAAACAGGGAAGCAACAGGAGCTTACAAACTTAGTAAATGAATTCACTCTAAAATGCTGGGAAGTTAAAACCAAACACGATGATGCATTTCAGGATGCTTTCCAAGGTGTTAGAAACAGAAAAGAATCATTCTTTGCGAAGGTTTTAGCAGAACAATCAAATACTACAACTCTCAGGTCTCTTGAAGACCTTCTTAAGAGTGCAGAAACCCTATTTGGAGAAAGACCTGTTTTATATGAAAAAATTAGACTGTTAAGAGACTCTGAAATATCAAATCTTGAACTGTCGCAAATACTTAAAAAGAAAATCATCGGAAATTCCGACGTAGACATTGCTAAAATGATTAAGCATCTAGGAATAAGTGACTGGGTAAAAGAGGGAAAAGTTCACTTGGAGTCAAACAGTGGCACAACCTGTCCATTTTGCCAGCAGAGTGTAGAACAAAACTTAACTGAACAATTAAATTCATTTTTCGATGAAGCTTATGAGTCCGAAATTACTCAACTGAAGCAAACTGAATCAAGTTATGAATTAAAGGCTACTGCAATTTCATCTAGTATCGAGCAAATCATCGCAAACGCAACCCCTTTACTAAATACCAGTGAGCTCTCAGGTAAACTAGAGCTTTTCAAAGCCAAGTCATCAACAAACCTCGCCAGACTTAAAGAAAAGCTATCAGAGCCAAGTAGAGTTATTGAGCTTGATTCGACAAAATCCTTACTTGATGATGTTTACGACCTAATCGACTCTACCAACAAAAAAATTGATGAGCACAATTCAACTGTAAACAACTTCAGTACTGAAAACCAGAATCTAAAAAAAGAAGTGTGGAAATATATAGTGTTTGATGAATTAAAGTTAGAACTCGAAAACTTTAATAATAAAAAAGCTGCTCTCGAGACAGCAATTAAGAATCTACAAGAAAAAATAACTGAGTCCAAGGACAAGCAAAGAGTTATCAGCTCAAAAATCAAGGAACTTGAGAAAGATGTTACAAGTATTAAGCCTACTATCACTGAAATCAATTCAATATTAACATCTTATGGTTTTAATGGCTTCAAACTTGAAGAGTCTAGTGAACCTCTTCACTACAAGATTGTACGCCAAGATGGAAGTGACGTTGGCCACACACTAAGTGAGGGTGAAAAGACTTTTATTACTTTTCTATATTTCCATCACTTACTCAAAGGCAGCAACAGTGAAGAAGAGGGGCAAATCTCATCTGATCGCGTTGTTGTTTACGACGATCCTATCTCAAGTCTTGATAGCAACATACTTTTTATTGTAAGCAGCTTGATAAGACAGACGATTGACGAGGTTCGCAACAACATTGGAGTAACAAAACAGGTCTTTATCCTTACACACAATATATATTTTCACAAAGAAGTTACCTTTAGCCAAAAGAGAAGTGGTAGCTCTATGAACGAGGAGACTTTTTGGATTATAAGAAAGCTGAATGATGAGACTAAAGTAGAGGGTTATAATCATAACCCCATCAAAACATCGTACGAACTTTTATGGCAACAAGCAAAGTCAGAAGACAAGTGCCCTCTAACGATTCAGAACATCTTAAGAAGGATCCTTGAAAATTATTTCAAGATAATGGGTAACATGAAGCTTGAAGATCTTCATCTCTCATTTACCGGTAAAGAACAATTTATGTGTAAGTCGCTATTGTCATGGGTCAATGATGGTTCACACTTTGCTCATGATGATTTATACATCACAGAAGGACCTGAAGTCATTGACCAATACATGAATGTTTTTAAGGAAATCTTTTATCGAACAAACCATAAGGCACACTATGACATGATGATGTACTAAAGTACTATTCATCTTCATTGATCTCATCTGCTAATTCGCCCCAGTTTGTTTCAAACTTTGTACTCAATGCCTCAAACAAAGAGTCAAAAGTATATACGCTGAGGTTTTTTCCATAAATCTTAACACTCCTACTGAAGCATTTTATTCTATCCAGTTGATCATCAATGAAGAACTGCTCCCGCCCTATTACTAGCATTAACTCAATGTCTATCTCGTGTGCACCAAACTCAGTATGGAAAGATTTTTGATTTTTCTGCGAGTCAATCTCCATCATCCAATCAGAAAGCTGACCTATCCCCGCACCAAACCTTGGAGCCCAGCTTGTTTTGCCAGAATTAGTTGGTGACGTAAAAATGCTATTTTCAGATGCATCTTCAAACTCAACAAAAGTGTATTGCGCTTTATCTATCTGTCCGACAACTAGGTCTGGTATATACTTACGAAACAAAGAGAACTCTCTCTTTACATAATCTATTCTATCTATCTTCCCATTACATCTACCAATAAAGGCTGAGAGATGATTCCTTTCAGAGAAAAACTTTAATATATCATCTCTCTCTTTAAGGCTTGTGTTGTCCTTAAGAAGGGTTCCAAACTCATCAAGCTCTTTCTTTAGCTCATCTCTGTCGAATATATAGTTTGGATTAATCATTGACCCCATCCTTTTGGAGGACGAGCTGATTTCTTCTTGATAATATCGTGGATTAATATTTCATTAGATTCACACAGCTCAAAAAGGACGCGAATAAAATTCACTTTCAAAACATAGTGTCTCTGACGAGTTTTTAACTTTCTTAACTTGTGGTGAGGAAAATCTTTTAACCCAAGGTCATTTAGGTTTTTTAGTTCACTAAAAACCTTGTCTCTACTGTCATCATCTAGAGAATCTAAAAATAATAACGCACCTTGTTTCCACAAAATACTGGGCATTGAATCTATAATCCATGGCTTGTTCATAACAAAACTTCTCTTTTTTATTCATTATGACACATATTGCTTAATTTTAAATTTAAAATCTGCTGAATAGTCTTAGCATGCCACTTTCCACGACCAGTCTTCGTTGGAATCTTCATCGAATTTAAGACATCAGCAATTTTCCAGTAAGAAAAACCCTTGTCCCGAAGCTCTCTCATCCTCTTGATGTTCTCTAACTCACGCTTATGCTGAACCTCCTCTCTTTTTATACACCTTGCACCATAAGAAAGTCCTCGCTTTCGATTTGTATTAGTGCCAGGTTTCCTTACTGGTATCCCATGAAGCTTGAGATACTTTAAGACTGTCGTCCTTCTGGCGGTAGGAATTTGCTTAGAAATCTCCTCGCAAGAAAGCCTTTCAACGATGTATTTTTGGTGTAAAAACTCTTTATCTAGATACTTCGGAGTGATAGTATATTCAATAATATTAACCAGATACGGCTGGCGGTAGTTTTCACTTGAAAAATGGTGAGATCCACCCCATTTACTTTTTCACGAACCACGCTACCGCCAAGAACACCTATTACTTTTTATAATGTCGATATTATAAACCAGGCAAAGACTCTTCCTTTAGGTTTTTGTACTCTGAAATATTCATGCCTATTACTTTCTTAAATGTTCTACGGAAAGCTGACTCAGATTTATAACCGAGATTTTCAACGAACTCTAAATCAACAGAAGCACCTTCTCGGACTTTCATGGCAGCTAAATTCATTCTCCATTTTGTTAAGTAATGTAAAACGGATTCTCCAACTACTTCTGTAAACTTGTTTGAAAAAGCTGTACGCGACATTCCAACTTCCTTACCTAGACTTTCAATGGTCCAGGACTCGCTTGGATTATTATGCATACAATTTAATGCTTTTCCTATCTGCTCATCCTTGATCGCTTGAATCCATTTTGACTGAAAACTATCACTACTTTCGATCCAATTTCGAATGGCCTGAATTGCTAGCACGTCAGAAAGTCGAGTAATGACAGTTTCACCACCAATCATATCTCCAGCTGCTTCTCTCGCAATCAAGCGAACGATTTCACTCATCATACTTCCAAACATATGTTGATCTTGTCTCATGACTATGATGTCAGGCATTTCATTGATAAGCATTTCACCTGCGGGATGGGTTATTTTAACAACCCCACAAAGAATAGTTGTCTGATCTTTTTCTTCCGGATGTAACTCTAAAGTTTCATAGCAGGGACTCACTCTTTTGATCGGGTGAGCAAATAAGTCAGTGGCCTTAGCTTTTTCGCTTCCCTTTACTGCATGTCCATGAGCACGGCTTATAAAGACCAGATCTCCAGTACGCAAATGATAAGCATTCCCACCAATATCAACTACGCAACTGCCACTAGTCACAATATGGAACATGCTGGTGTTCTCAAATGCAGGGAGATCAATTCCCCATTTATCGCCACCTAAGGTTGAGCGACTATAAAAGACACTATCAAGCTTAAGATAATGAAGTATTTCGTTGTAACTTGCTGAATTCACTAAACCACCGCCATCCTGAACGATCTGCACGTTTTTGTGCATTAATCAGCATTCATAATACACTAATTTCGACGAATAATAAACACAACAAACAAAACAACAGGAGAACATTATGTATTTAGTAACAGCAGTAAAAGGAAAAACAAGCTCAAGAGTAGCAAGAATGATGGATGAGAAAGGCATCACTTACCGAGGTGTTTCACGTAGCTCTGATATCCCTTTTGATTGGTATGATCCAAGAACTTGGGACAAAGCACTCGAAGGTATCAAGGCCGCATACCTTGTTTTCCTTCCAGACCTTGCAGTTCCTGGTTCAATTGAGATCATTACAGCTTTTACAGAGCTTGCTAAGAAAAAAGCTGTTGAGAAGCTCGTGCTACTTTCAGGTCGCGGAGAAGAAGAGGCGCAAAAATGTGAACAGATTGTACTTAACTGCGGCATACCTTCAACAGTTGTTCGTGCCAGCTGGTTTGCACAAAATTTCAGCGAGTACTTCTGGCAACCTGAGGTTCTCAAAGGAAAAATCACAATTCCAGAAAATCACACAAAAGAAGCTTTCATCGATATTGATGATATTGCTGAAGTTGCCTTTGCTTCCCTAACTGAAGATGGGCATGAAGGTAAAATTTATGAGGTGTCAGGACCTGAGTTACTTTCATTTGACGATATTGCACAAAAGTTCAGCGAAGGTCTTGGTCGAAAAGTTAAAATTGATCATGTTTCTATGGATGAATTTAAACAAGGTCTAACTCAAGCCAATGTTCCAAATGATGTCGTCGATTTACTTGAATATCTTTTCGCCGAAGTTCTTGATGGTCGAAACGCATACATCAGTACAGGAGTTGAAGAGGCCCTAGGTCGTCCAGCTACATCTTTCACAGAATTCATTAACAAAACAAAATCAACAGGAGTATGGGCATAAGCTCATACTCTCTAAAAGGAGACTGACATGACAATCACAAAACAAAATACCTATTTAACCCTTACTGGACTTATGCTTTTACTAATTGGTGGATTTATTGCTGCCAATCCAACGGCTTATTTATTACAGTTTAGCTCTGAATTAAATCTTCCCGTAAGCTTCTTTAGTGAGCTAAGAGCATTTGGGACTGGACTTCTAGGGATTGGTTTAATGGCAACAGTAAGTTTGTTTATTCCCAAACTTCGATTGATTGCCCTAGCTGCTTCCACTATTGTTTTTGGTTCATATTTTCTTGGCCGTGCGGTGAGTTTACTTGTTGATGGCATGCCTAACCAGGGAATCATCATTGCAGCTGGAATTGAACTTGTATTTACGATCATTGGACTTTACCTTCTTAATAAGGGGGTAAAGTCATGGAACTAATCACATTAGTCTTAATAGGTTTAAACGCTGGTTTCTTTTTCGCATGGTCAGTCACAGTCCTTCCAGGAACAAAAGCTGTCTCCGATAAAACATACTTAGAAACTATGCAGAATGTGAATAAAAAGATTATAAATCCCGTTTTCTTCGTGATGTTCTTTGGTCCTGCCCCACTTCTAATCTATTCAGCGATTGATCTTGACCCATTTAAAGTTGCTACAGCTGTCGCATATTTGATTGGGCCTCTTGGTATTACCATTGCAAAAAATGTTCCATTGAATGATACTCTTGAAGCAAAAGACCTAACTCAGATGTCAGCAGCTGAGGAGAAAGAGTTTCGTGAGAACTATGAGAGCAAGTGGAACTTTTGGCATTACGCAAGGACCGTGATTTCAATGATTAGCTTTATCCTTGTTGCTCTCTAAACAACTATAGCTTGAGATTCTTTATTGCTGCTGATTTTGACCTTACTCCCTTCATATGATTCAAAAATAGAAGAATGAGAATCTCGGGAAAAGGTATCAGCTCTCACATTGTAGTTTCTTATCCAATCAATAAGCATAGAAAGATTTTTGTCTTGCTCTTCCTTAGATGAATACTTATGTGGCTCCCATTCTCTGTTTTTTGCATTTTCGACACAATCATCAATCGATAAATCCATAAAGATAACTTTAGTTGCTTGAGGGGTCACAAACTCAATCAAGTCGCCATAGCATCCTTCCACTACCCAACTCTCATGAGATGATAAAAACTCATTGATTTGGCTTTGAGATTCATTCAAGGGTAACCTTTGTGGTGGATTTGTATTTTGCCAAGCCAGAGTATCTAAATCGAGATGCTCTAGCTTGTATTTGTCAGAAAGACTTTTTGCAAGAGTTGATTTACCTGAACCTGAATTGCCAAAAATAATTATTTTTTTCAAGAAAACTACTCTCTCTTTAAATTTTTTATTAGCGTAGAAAAACCTAGCACTAAAAAGCTCAAAATAAAGATAGACATTGCAATTGTAGTAGATATGGATTTTACCAATGTAGAAATATTTGCCTTGGAAACTAAATCTTCAGTGATTTGAGGATTGACCTCTATAAGCTGGAAAATAAAAAAGTTTTCAATATAGTCTGCAATCCCTGCAATTACCGATGCCAGAGCACCAGATTTTCCTAAGAATTTCAAGCTATCTAGTTTTTCAAAAACCCATAAGCAGCCTATAGCATAGGTCAAAATAAAACCAAATGGATAAAATGTATCTAGCAATAGTTGTGTATTCTTATAAAAGTTTAGCCCGTCATTGCCTAAATTTCTCAGTAATGTGGTTGCGTCCGAAAAGTTATATCCCGCAGGCCTCATGTCAAATGCTTTCAACCCACCTGCATATTCCATTAATGTCGGTAAACTCCATAAGATCATTGTCAAATAAATGGCATTAGTAAATACAAATAGAGCGATTAGAATTTTTCCGTTGATAATTTTTTTCATAAAAAACACACTTTTAAATTAGCTAAATAAATTATTTAAAGAAACACAATTTATTATTATCTAAGTCTCTCACATATCCTGAAAACTTTTGACCTTTTTCACAAGGCTCACCCTCGCAAGATCCTCCTAGCTCTATGGCTTTCGCATAAAGTCTTTTAACTTCATCTTCAGATTCAACATCAAATCCAATCATTGTTCCGTTGCCATTAGTAGCAGGCTCTTTGTCATAAGGTATCGCAACGGCAAAAACAGAATGCTCGAATTGCCAAAAATTCATTCTATCAGTCTTAAAAGATTGAATTGTCCCCATATCTTCAAATAAAGAGTCATAAAAATTGATTGCGGCATCCATATTATTTGTTCCAAGAACGGTATAACTCATTTTCATAATCTTCCTATGTTATTTTTGTACAATTAAAAATAGCTCGCCTTTCTTATAAGTCCAAGCATCATATATCTTAAAGCCAGTTTTCTTATGCAATTCAATCAGCTCATTAGAAGTAAATTTTGTTATCTCCGGTGCTTTCCCAATAGATGTCATCACTGGAATAATTCCACGAATAAAAAGATTCATCTCTTTTATACAACCTGAACTAGAAACAAAGTATCCTCCTGGCCTTAATGCATTGTATGCCTTCTTCAGGATTTGTTCATTATCCTGAGTGAGATGCAAAATACTATGGGCCATTATCACGTCAAAACTCTCAGTTTGAAATGGTATATCCTCTACAGATTTCACTTCGAAGGTCACATTATCAATCTGCTTCTCATTCTTTTTTTGATTAGCGATATCAATCATTCCCGGAGAATAATCATAGGCGATAATCTCCCCGACATAGGGACTGTGAATCAGGGATGTCGTTCCTGTACCACAGCCAAATTCCATCACTATTGAGTCTTTAGTGAAAAGCTTCTGCGTTCTAGCTAGCTTTTCTTCATAAATATCCTGCGAAGGCACATCTTTCTTGGCATACTTTATTGATATTTTGTCCCAAAACTCTGCTGTTGTTGTCATGAATAACTCCTTGTTACCTATTACTATACGATTGCATTTAACATAGATAAATGCCAAAATATTCATAATATCTATGCATATTTGCAAGTATCGTTATGGACTATAAAACACTAAATTTTGATTGGAATAGAGCAAAGGCTTTTCTCGTCACTGCTGATAAAGGTAGCTATTCCGCTGCAGCGAAGGCGCTCAATCTTACTCAGTCAACTCTCGGAAGACAGTTTCAGGCCTTAGAAGATGAATTGGGTGTCGTGCTATTTGAGCGAGTTGGAAAAGGTATTCAAATAACTCCTATCGGGCTCGATCTGATCGAACATGTAATGTCGATGGCAGAAGGAGCTAGCAAATTATCACTGACAGCAATGGGACAATCTGAAATCCTAGAAGGAACAGTCACTATCACTGCCAGTGAAGCAAACTCTGCATTCGTACTTCCTAAATTTATTAAAAAAATCCGTAATCTTGCCCCTGGTATAAATATAGAAATTGTGGCCAAAAACGATTCGGCCGATTTGAGAAAAAGAGAAGCAGATATTGCTGTTCGAAACTTTCAACCAAAACAGCCTGACCTTATTATGAAACAAGTTGGTGACTCTCTTGGTTATTTCTACGCTACAAGTAACTTTATAAAAAAACATGGTCCCTTTAAATCCATAAAAGATTTATCAAAAGCAGACTTTATCAGTGTGGGGGACTTATCGGGATACATAGAAGGCCTTAAGGCCTATGGACTCAATCTCTCTAAAGAGAACTTTCCCATTACAACTGAGAGTCATTTCGTTCACTGGAATCTCGTTAAAGATGGTCTAGGTATCGGAATCATGCCTGATTATATTGGTGACAAGGATAAATCAGTACAAAGAGTTCTAAAATCATTCAAGGGAATCGGTTTTTCAACTTGGATTGTTTCTCACCGGGAACTTAGAACAAATCGAAGAATCAGGTTTGTTTTTGACCAGTTAGTTGAATATTTTTCTTTATGAGTGCTGCACAAATAGCTATAAACTAAAAAAAATCATTAAACTACAAATCAGCATTATCGAAATAATGGGAAGCCATAGGATTCTTTCCCATTTGCTCGGTGTTATTATATGAAGAATCGTTTGAATAATATTAAAGCCAATCGCAGAAATTAAAAGCTTCTGTCTTAAATTTTGAGATCCAAAAACGATGTTACCACTACCAATTTCAACCATCAGTGAAACAGAAAAAAGAATTAAAATAGAAAGCCCTGAAAACATTTTCATTTTTGCTGGAAGCTCTCCGCGAAACTTACCTGCCATTGTTAAATGCCCCCAAGGCTTACCTAGAATGAGACAAATATGAAATGCGATTAAGATGAAAATACATAAACTATGTAAATGAGCTAAATGCTGGCTATTCATTTTTTAGCTTCTCCAAAAAGGTTTCATTCAAAAATTCTAAAAAGACATTCACCTTTTTTATTTTCGATCTATATTTTGGATACATTGCATACACGTCAACAGGAAGCATTCCCCACTCGGGTAAGATTTTGACGAGTTTCTTTTTCTTAACTTCCTCTCTACACATATAGGAGGGAAGAATAACTACTCCAAGTCCATCAACTGCAGCTTGTTTTAATAGCGAAAAATCATCAATAAATAATGATTTATAAGCCTTGAATTCAATCTCATTAGCCTTTTTACCATTTTTATAGATCTTAACTAGATTGTCTTTTTGAATGGATCCCATAAGTAAAAAACGCATACTTTTTAATTGCTCAATAGATCTATTTACCCCAAATTCTTTTTCAATTCTTGGATGGCAGTACATATGGCGTTGGATTGTACCAAGCTTTCTGGCCACCAAGGAAGAATCATTCAACTTACCCACTCGAACTAGAATATCATAACCATCTGCAACTAAATCTACTCTCTTATTTGTAAGAACAAGATCTAATGAAAGATCAGAGTGATCTCTTAAGAATTTAAAAACTTTATCTTTTAATATCTCATGAGCAACGCCAACAGAAGTCCCTACTTTTAATGGTCCTGAAATTTCTTTAAGAGACTCTGCTACATTTGATTGAGCTAAATCAACTTCAGCTTTAATTTTGCGACAATGTTCAATAAATATTTTGCCTTGCTCGGTTAGTTTTTGTGACCTTGTTGTTCTTTCCAAAAGCGTAACCCCAAGGTCTTTCTCTAATCGGCTTACTTTCCTACTTATATTGGCCTTAGGGATATTCAGCTTGTCAGCGGCATTAGTAAAACTACCTGACTCTAGAACCTCGAGAAAAATCATTAAATCATTTAAGTCACTGATATTACTGATCAACTGCTCCCCTTAATTGTTGTTGATACTGAAACAATGAAATCACATTGTAGGTATTTTTTCAATTAATTAAGTAGGCGATACTTGAAGCAAGCAAAGGAGCTAAAAATGAAAATACTAAACCGAAGTGAAACTGAAAGAACTGGGTTTGCTGGAATCAGAGAAAATAGAATTGTAACTGATACTAGATTATTCGGTTCAAGAAAAAAACCAGAGGCATCTGAAGGATACGGACAATTTATCTACTTAGCAGATGCTAACTATGAGCCATTTGGAGAATCCGGTATGCACCCGCATGAAGAGGTAGACATTATCACTGTAATCCTCAAAGGCCGCGTCGCCCATGAAGGATCGCTTGAGCATGGAAAGAATCTTGAAGAAGGAGAAGTTCAGGTTCAAAGAGCTGGAGGTGAGGGATTTAGCCATAATGAAAAAAATCCCGATCAAGAAAAAAATAGAATACTACAAGTATGGGCAATTCCAGAAAAGATGGGGCTCCCTTCCGGATACAAATCATACAAACCAGGCAAAGGACTTACAAAATTATATGGGGGATCTGAAAATCAAACTGAAACCTTTTCAAGCTCTACATCTATCGAAATACTCAACCTTAGTGCAAATGAGTCGTTCTTAATTAAGGAAGAAGCTATGACTTATTTGGCAGAAGGTATGGCGAGCACCCAGGATATGGAAAACCTTGCTGAGGGCGACTTAAACATTCTTAAAAATACAACATTAACTGCTAAGTCAGATCTTAAAATGATCATCATTAAAAAATAAAAGGAGCAAACATGAAATCAAAACTATTCACAATCACAAGATTATCTTTGGGACTATTATTCATTATTTTTGGAACGAATGGTTTCTTAAACTTTATCCCAATGCCTACCCCAACACCCGAAGCGGCTGAGTTTCTGGGAGCACTTTTTAAAACAGGTTTTATATTTCCAGTGATAAAAAGTATCGAGATTCTTGTTGGATTATCACTATTAGCAAATCGCTTTGTTTCTCTTGCATTAGTTACTATTACTCCGATCTTGACGGTAATAACATTGCATAACTTCATACTTGATCCAAACGGGATTCCACTTACTTTACTAATTATAGGAATGTTCTCCACCCTCGTTTACAGGAATAAGCAAAACTATCAACAACTAATCTCTGCGAAGAGTATTTAATAAGCTTTAATAAGGGACAAGGAATGAATAAAAACATTCAACCCATTTTTACCTATTTATTTCTTGTTCCCCTTGTTTATTATATTCCACCATCTTTGAATGAATTGATTAAAGCACCAAGATTCCTCAATGTTAGTTTATCTGTTGCTGTAATAGTGGTAATAATGTCCTACTTAATAATGCCTCTCCTCAAGAAGATTTTCTCATCAAAAGTAGTACATGGAAGGAGTAAGCAATATTTCAAGGATTAAGAATTTGCCATACAGACTTTCCACTCCAAACACCCTTTCTCGTTTTGGTACTGTATTCCATTATATTTAATACTTCTGCGATTTTACGATAAGAGAGCTCTTGATCTCTGAGCCTTTTAACTTTCTCAATGATCAGTGCCTCGTTTTCATTATTAACGACCTTCCCAGAAACAACTTTCTTACCAAAGGCAACTCCTCTTTTCCTTTTCTGATTGGTCCCAGTACCTCGAATTTCAATTGAATTAAGTTTAAGATATTTTAGGATCGTGGACCTGGCGGTACCGAACTGATCCGCGATTTCCTTGCAAGATAGCCCCTCGATCACATATTTCTGATGAAGAATTTCCTTCTCTTTCCATGCTGGAAACCTGTTATATTCAAAACTTAACGCAAGTGTGAACTGGCAGTAACTCCTACTTGGATAAGGTCGAGTACCACCCCATTTTTCCCTATCTTCCCTAATAATACTCAATTGCAATTAAAGTCTCACAAAGAAGCAAAAATATTTCTTCAGAACTGAAGTCTAATTTTTCTTTTTTAGTCCGGTCCATCGCCAGCTTACTCCCATATATGGAGTAAGTGATTCTGTCTCAAGTTGATTCTCAGAAGACCATTTTTCAACACGCTCTTTAGTAATGAATTGAACTTGGGGAGCATTGAGTTTGTCAAAAACGTTGAGAGCATTTCTTTCAAAAGACATCTTACGGAAGTTTTGAAAATATTCGTAAAAGGGAAGAAAGCGAAGAGGTAAAAGATATAAACTATAGATCGGCAAATACATTAAAGCAGTAATAGCACGTGAAAGTTGTAAGAGGCTTTTACGACTCATATTACATAGAATCGCTTTTCTTATAGGCTCTACCATATGCTCTACCATGAAGTTTCCTTCTTTAGAGTATACCCAAATGATAATCTTTCCCCCAGGAGCAACATGCTTAACAAGGTTTTCAATTGTCTTATCAGGATCATCAGTATGATGAACAACACCGATAGAGAAAACGACATCAAACTTTCTTTTCAAATCCATGGTAGCAATATCAGCTTCAACATAAGTTACATTATTAAGATTTGAATTTCTCTTTTTTGCTAAGTCAGAAGTATTGAGATCAACGGCATAGTATTCTTTTGCAAATGGTGCCGCAAACCCAGTGTGCTGACCACCGCCGCAACCACATTCCAAGATGTCTTTATCTTTAAAGTCTTCGACCTTGTTTGGTAAAATCCAGTCTTTAAAAAGGAATAATTCATTACACTCCACGAGTGACCATTGCTCATGCCATTCTGACTGCTTATTTTGATCCATTAATTCACCTGACGTACTCATTTATCTCTCCATCCCCAAGAAAGTTATAGTGTTATTCCACTACAAAGATCCTTATTATCTTGATACCACTTTACACAACGCTCGAGACCATCATCAAACTTTATTTGTGGCTCCCAACCTAAAAGCTCTTTCGCTTTATCTATATTTGCCCATGTTTTCATCATATCTGCTTTGTGAAATGGCTTATTAATGACTTCCGCTTTCTTTCCAAGGTGTTGCTCAATTTTCTCAATCATATACTTTAATGAGTGAGGATTATTACCACCACCAATATTAATAATTTCATAGCCGACATCTTTTAAGGCCTTAATTGTTCCCTTGGCAACATCTGTAAGATAGGTAAAGTCTCTTGACTGAGAACCATCACCAAAAACTTCAATTGGCTTGCCCTCATCGATCCATTTGATAAACCTAAAAACGGCCATGTCGGGTCGCCCCGCAGGGCCATAAACAGTAAAATATCGTACAATCGTAACGTCAATATCGTAAAGGTGATGATAAGTATAAGCTAAAACCTCTGATGCTTTTTTAGAAGCTGCATAGGGAGAAATGGGGTTGTTTACGGGAAGCTCCTCTAGAAATGGCATTTCTTGTCCAGCATATAGAGAAGACGTTGAAGCAAGCACAATTTTAGAGCAGTCGTTATCCTTCATCACATTTAATAAATTGAGCGTTCCATTGATATTTGTCGAAAGATAAACGTCCGGGTTTTCCATGGAGTACCGAACACCTGCACGAGCAGCAAGATTAATAACGGCATCGATTTTATATTCATTAAAAATTGTCTTAATTATGTTTATATTTTCAATGTCACCGTAGTAAAACTTGAAGTTATCGTTTTGCTCAAGAGACTCTAGACGATGCTTCTTCATTTGCACGTCATAGTAATCATTCATATTATCGATACCGACGACGAAGTAGCCCTGCTCAATTAATTCGACAACGGTTGCAGAGCCTATAAAACCTGCAGCACCTGTAACTAAAATATTTTTCATACTGATACTTATCATGAGATAGACTTACAAACAAATTTAAGTGATTTGACAACAGCTACTCGGCGCAGCAATGATACCTTATAGAGGAAGAATGCTATACCACTTATTATCATTCAACTCGATTTTAAAAAGCTGTAATATTTTCTTTAAGAAATAGAGGATTCCAGTGATTAAGAAAATATAGTTAATCGGAACAAAAACAAGCATCAATCGAGATGAGAGAACGGTCGCCACGCTTAAATAAAAAGAATAAAACCCATATGAAAAAATCAACGCTCCAACTAACCAGGGACTTCTTCTCAATAACAAAACCACACCAATAACAAGAACAAGCAAGTTAAGGAATAACAAAGGAAGTCGTGCTCTCACAACATGACTAAAGAAAAGTGCGTTTGGATAATCCTTAAAAAGCCGTTGCCAACCGACTTTAAAAAATTCCATTACATCTAACCTTGAACTTAAAAACTTCACTCCCTCATAGAAGTCATCTCGAGAAACTTCTATCAAGTCTCCCCCGACAGGATCCCTCATGGGAATTGGATATTTACCAATGACGGGCAAAAAGCGGTACATTTCCGGCCAGCTGTTTGTTGCCGTTAACCGATTCGCCCCACTATACTCTGCTTGCGATTTAAATTGTTTCAAAGCGCGCTCAAGTTGCAATATTCTTTTATTGGGAAAGTCAGGAATATCTAAAACTGACTTTCTATATAGCTTCACAGAAACAGCTTCATTATTAAATTTGAAAGCTCCCGGACTTAGCTTTTGATTAAAGAAAATTAATGAAACCCCTGTGACCATTAAAAATATTGTTAAAGCCGAATATTGTTTAATCAAATGGAACTTTTTAAAATAAAGAGCTCTTATAAAAAAAGAAACGAACAAACTTCCAGAAATGAGTAAATAGAGTGAAGCCATATTTACTTTGATAAACATAGAAATAAACAACGTTAAAATAAGTATTGCCGTATTTTTAAATCTCCCAGATTCTTCTGTGTACACCTTTATCAACAAAAAGGTTATCACCATAGAAAATATCATCAGCACGAAATCTGTCATTTCAAGATAAGAAATCAATTTTATATCATTCGTCGGATCTAAAAATATAAGTAGAAATATTAGCGATGCGAAGAAGCCAACTTTTTTCAAGAGAAAAAAAGAAAAAGCTCCCACCATGAAAGTAAGTAAAAAACTTTGAACCAAAGTGGCAGAGCTTGAATCTTTCAAACCTGTAATTCTCATAAACAGTGACATCAGAAAAGGGTATCCGGGTTGCCTAACATGAGTAGAAAGAACGTCATCAAAATCTAACTCACTAGCTTTGACATCAGAAACTTTATAGTTTTGTAATTCTTTCAAATTATTTATGTCCCATTTACGAACATGCCCATCGTCCCCAATCGAGAAAAGAATATTCTCACTTTGCTGAGAAAATTTAACATCAGTTATATAATGTCCTTTGTGGCCTACAAAATTTCCCTTGAGAATATTAAAATTATTCATATCTCTTATAAAAAGTCGTGGTCCCGGCATTCCGGCATATGCGACAGCAAAGGAATCTTTTTGAGGTGAAATATCCAATGCCGTCACTCGCCCTTGAGCGTGCTTAAAAGGCATAATTCGCTTTAGCGTCTTCTGATTTAGCTTATCGAAATTTCCCCATCCACCAATCAAAGCGATCGGTTGGTCTTCAAATGTTTCAATAAGGTGAAAGTTTCCTTTCTCTTTTTTCTTATCGAATTCATATTCGACTTTACCGGTTAAGCTCAGTCGTAAGATCCTTCCATCGGCAGAAGTAGAAAGAATTCCTCCTCTCTCATCGAATAACTTCAGCTTAACACATCCCATTTTAAAGATGGGGAGAATTCTCGCTTCACGTTTGAGTTCATTGTTTCGAAAAGAAACATCACCATTCCAATGACCCAATAAAATTTCATTTTTTTCAGGCAAATCAACAATTGACGTTGCAAAGGAGTGAAGCTTTACTCTTTTTTTAATGGACCAACTAGAAGTATCAATAACTAAAAAATCCCCACTTATAGTTGCGACATAGAGAGAGTTTTGATTATCAGAGAAAACCATCTCGGCTATACCGTGGTCCAGGCTTAAACGTTCCTTGGCCGGCTCATTTTTACCAGTATCAATTGAATGAATCTTTCCATCAGGAGAAGCCGTTACGAGCCTATCATTTCCAACGGCCTCGAGAAGGAATCTTTTTCCATAATAATATTCAACTGGACCAGGATGTTTCTCGGGATAAATCAATGTATCTCGAATTTTTACATCTTTATCGATGAAAAGCTTTGCGTAACTTAAGTACCCATCCGCATCGCTATAGGTACGCATGTCTCTCACTTTAAGCGGCGAGTATAAAATATTTATTGCACTAAGTAGGAAAACACCTAGTATCACGATCGCACAAAGTTTATTTTTCACTAACCCCTCATTTAACCTTGAAACTCGCTAAAGTCTTCAAAGCTTATTCCTAGTTCTTGATGTAGAGAAAAGTCGGGAGACTTTTCTAAATTAATAAGACTGGTTATTCCATCACTCTTCATTCGAATTCTTAACCCAACCAGCTCCAATAGTTTTAGACCAAGCCATGGTAGAATCGATGGCATAGGAAATAAAAAAAGCTTTTTGTTTTGGAGAGAAGCTAAAAACTCTAAAATTCTCTTAAAGCTATAAGCTTTTGGATTAGCGGCAAGAATAGTTCGCCCCTTGTAGCGATCGTAGTCTTTTGCAATATCACAAACAAGCATCGAAAGAGAGTTCCCAGATGCGAGAAAGAGTGGTTGATCCCCCCAGCCGATCAACGGAAGAATTGGACTAATCTGCACCAACTTGGTGAGAGAGCCAACCATACCTTTTGCTTTAGGGGTATAAACAAGACCAGGTCTTAAAATGACAGGATTATATTGCTTGATATGTTTTTCTGTTTCTAGCTTAGCCTGCCCATAGAGGGATCGACACCCATCAAATGCACTCATTGAGGAAATAAAAATGATTTTTTTTACGCCAGCACTGATAGCCTTATCGATAAGAAAGTTTGATCCTTCAATATTTATTTTTTTAATTTCATCATAGGATGCAAGCGAGAAATCATAGGCACAATGGATAAGCAAATCAACGCTCTCAAAAAGATCATCGCTTACTTCTCCCCCTAAACTAAACTCTCTATTTTCAACGTCAGCTACCGAGCTTCGACCGAGGGTAACAACCTCGAATCCACGAGACCTCAAGCCATTAACAAATAGACTTCCGACATAACCATTTGCTCCAGTTATAGCAATCATATTTCTCCAATATTAATAGGTTAGCCAATTACGACTGGCCCATTATCCATTTAGTTAAGGACGTTGAAAAGCCAAAATCCAAGCCACTTTACGCCTGAGACGCGAAACAGCATTTAATACTAGAAAGCTAGCCAAACTAAAGCCCCATGTTGTAAATTAAGGCCCAAACCTTAACATAGAGATTTTTAATGATTAGCGTGATTGTTCCTATTTACAATGAAGAAAATGCAATTAAGGAAACACTGCTCGCTCTTAAAAATGAACTCTCTACGTTTGAAGACTATGAAATTATCGCAGTTAATGATGGCTCGGCAGATTCTAGCTACGATGTCATTAAATCTCTAGAAAGTGAAATCGAAAAGCTTACCGTAATCAACCACGTTGAAAATATGGGATACGGTCAATCTCTGCATGATGGTATTGTAAAAGCGAAGTTTAACTGTATTGCTATTACCGATAGTGATGGCTCTTATCCCATAGACATGATTAAAGAGCTTTACAAATACTACCCTGACTACGACATGGTTGTCGGAGCAAGAACAGGAAAGGAATACAAAAGGGGAATTTTTAAAAAACCAGCAAGGACTATGTTTAACTTTCTGGTGGAGTACGCAACTGGTCGAAAAGTTCCCGATGTAAATTCTGGACTAAGAATATTTAAAAAAGATGTCGTGATGCAATTTAGCGATGCTTTTTGCACGGGCTTTTCTTTTACAACGACAATCACTCTCTTCTTCTTTTTGAATATGTATTATGTGAAATATATTCCCATCAATTATTTGACGAGAGAGGGGAAATCTAAGGTTAATCATTTTAGGGATACCCTTAGAGCTGCTCAAATCATTGTCCAGTCTATTCTCTACTACAACCCGACTAAACTCTTTCTTCTCATTGCTGGCTTCCAATTACTTTTTGCAATCCTTATTGCTCTTATAAATTTTATCTTATTCAATAGCTCGCCTTTATACTTTTTAAGTGCGGCTTTAATCAGCACGGTTGTTCCCATTTTCTGCCTCGGCTTAACAACTGACCTGCTAAAACAAATCTACAAACAAACGAAAAAGGTAAATCAAAGAAATGGCTAAAGCACTTCTCATAAATCCTTCTTATCAAGACAGCTATGGCTCAGCTAAAGCTGCAATTGTAGACCCTATTTTTCCTACAGTTGGTTTACTCTCAATTGCCGCTATGGCCGAAAAGGAAGGACATGAAATCCAAATTCTAGATATGTCCGTCGAGCAATATAATTATCAAAATGTTATTGATAGGGTTGAAGAATTCAAACCAGACGTGGTTGGTATAACAGGCACCACTCCCCTTATGAATCAAATCCGAGATATGAGTGTTCTTATTAAAGAACAATATCCTAATATCAAAGTGATTGCAGGTGGAGCGCATGTAACATCTATGCCCTATGAAAGCATGGTTGAATCAATGCTAGATATGGTAGTAGTAGGAGAAGGTGAATTTACCTTTGTTGATATTCTTAACGACAAAGACCCTGCTGATATCTTAGGAATTTATTACCGAACAGAAACAGGTGAAATTTTAAAAACTGGCTTTAGACCATTCATCCAAAACCTTGATGATTTACCCATGCCTGCTTTTCACTTATACGATAGTGAATATTATAAAGACAAAATTAGCCGCCTACTTGCAAAGAGAAGACCTTTGGCCATGCTCGAATTTTCAAGAGGGTGTATTTATAAATGTGACTTTTGTGCCAGCAAGATGACTATGGCATTTGGTTACCGCAAGAAATCTCCCGAAAGATGTGCCGAGGAAGTTAAGCTCCTAGAGAAATATGGTTATAAAGAATTCGCTCTCGCAGATGATATTTTTACTTCAGACAATAAATGGGCAATTAATGTTTCCAACGCAATCATTGATACCAAAGTCGATATGCTATGGACTTGTACCAACGGAATTAGAGTTGAATCTGCCGATGATACTCTCTTTCAAACCATGAGAAAAGCGGGATGCTACAGAGTCTCCTTCGGCTTTGAGACTGGTAACGAAAGAGTTCTTAAAGAGTTTGGAAAGGGTGGTAAAGCAACTCTTGAGCAAGGAATAGAAGCAGTTAAGATGGCACGAAAAGCTGGTATTGATGCCAATGGCTTTTTCATGCTCGGACTCTCCCCTGACACAGAAGAGAGCATGATGGACACTATTAATTATGCTCGCAAACTCCCTCTCGACATGCTTAAGTTCGGTCTCGCGATCGGATTTCCTGGAACTAAAATGTTCAACGAAAATAGGAGAAAAAATTTAATTCGCTCCTATAACTGGGATGACTACTTTATCTATTCTTCAAAACCGCTCTTTGCCCACCCAAACCTTAGCTTTGATGTCGTTCAAAAACATATGAACATAGCCTATAAAAAAGCTATTCTACAAAACCCCGGCTTTATTATTCGAAGACTCATACGCGGTATCAGAACGTTAGAATTTTTTTGGGACTTCTATTACTTTATTAAATTTTTCTTTTCCCCCTCAGTAAGCAACCAAGAAAGTGGTGCTAAGTACTACGCCTCAGAGCGCTGGCCAAAATTTGACTGGGAAAATACAAGAATTAATGTTCCATCCTACAGAACGGCACAAAATAAAATAGGTGATAAATCTCTAGAAAATAAAATGATGTAAGAGCGACAACCGAAAGTTAGATTTCTTTTTTTCGGTAGATAAGTTCAATAAATCGTGCAAATTCACTTCCCTCTCCTTTGTTCATCCACTTGCCAACAGGAGCATTAAATCCCGACTTTTTCCTAAACAAAATTGAGTCCGGTAGAATTCTTCGAAGACAATCTTTGAGTATAAACTTTGTTTTAAGACCTTTAAGCTTATAACGGGAAGGAATTGAGGCCACATACTCAACAAAATTAACGTCTAGATATGGTGATCGGCCTTCAATACTTGAGGCCATCGTTGCAATATCTAATTTTTGTAAAATATCATCAGGCAACCAAGTCATGGAGTCAACGTAAAGACATTGATCTAAAAAATCTAAATCACTTGCTTGTTCAAAATATTTCTTGAACGTAAAAAAAGGATCAGTTTTCTCAATAATATCTCTATTTTCTTCACCTAAAATTCTAACTCTATCCTCGAGATCAAAAATAAGCCTCCAAGAATAATGGGCCCTCTCCCTACTATGTAAAGACCCTTTCAGAAACTGTGAAAGTTTGAAGATGGTTCCAATCTTCTTAGAACTAAGTTCAGGTAGCCACCCAAGAATTTTAATCAGCAGACGTCGAATAAAACGGGGAATCAGCTGAGCGATCTTATAATAGATATTCGCTTTATAAGTTATATAGCCGGCAAATAACTCATCTGCACCATCACCAGAAAGAGCGACCTTAACATGTTTTGAGGCCAAGGCGGATACTTCAACCATCGGAACAAGAGATGTATCAGCAAAGAGCTCTCCGTAACGATTCACGTAATCAAATAACTCTTTTTCATTTTTAATATCTACAATACATTCATGATGAATTGTATCGAAAATAGTCGAAGCCTCTTTAGCTTCGCTTAATTCATTATAAGAATCATATTTAAAGCCTGCAGAAAATGTATGTAAATCTGTGACTTTATTTTCTTTAATGAGAGCGACAATAGATGAAGAGTCGATCCCACCACTTAAAAATGCTCCCACGGGAACATCTGCGATAAGTCGCAGTCTTACTGCTTCACTTAGTTTATCAAAAATTTTTCCTTTGATTTTTTCAAAAGAGCTGTCATCTTTCTTTTTAAAGTGATCTAAATAGTTCCAATAGCGTGTTTTTTTTATTTCAAAATCATTTAGATCAAGCTCCATGATTGTTGCCGGCTCAAGCTTTTTGATACCTTCATATTGAGTTAAGGGAGCAAGGATATAACCAAGCGCCAAGAAGCAACTAACCCCAGCAATACTTTTCTCTCTGTTTACTAAAGGATCTTGAAGTAGAGAGGGAATTTCAGAAGAAAAAGATATATAACCATCGTTCAAATAATAATAAAGAGGCTTTTGTCCAAGCCTATCTCTCGCAAAGAATATTTTTGAATCACTTTTCGAATAGATTGCTAAAGCAAACATCCCGTTAAATCTTTTGAAGCATTCCTTACCCCACTCCATAAATGAAGTGAGAACAACCTCTGTGTCTGTCTCAGATGAAAAACTATAACCCTTGTCTAAAAGCTCCTGTTTTATTTCTCTAAAATTATAAATTTCTCCGTTATAAGTAAGGTGGTAGTTCCCGCAGGGAGAGGCCATTGGCTGGCTTCCTTTTTCCGAAAGGTCAATAATGGATAATCTTGTATGACCCAGAACCACAGAAGAAAGATCGACTACGCGCTTAAAGTCGGGACCACGGTGATCCAATGAATCACACATTGAGTCAACCACTGCTCTGTCTAAACTCACCGTCCTGGAGGCAATTCCAGCAATACCACACATAGGATTTCCTCAATTTAATTATTCTAAAAATTAATTTTCTTTTATATCATGTAACCGTAGCATGTCAGATAACCTTTGATAATTTAAAAGGACTTTCAAGAAATGATTTATATTGTAGGGTCAGGTCCGGCTGGCATTGCCTGCGCAAAAGCGTTACTTGCACGAAAGCAAAAGGTAACTCTACTGGATATGGGTTTGCAGCTTGAGCAAGATAAAACCGATATCATAAAGTCCTTACAGAAAAAAAAATATGAAGACTGGTCAGAAGAAGAAATTGACTCCATTACTGGCCAAATGGAAGCAAAAACCACTGGAGTCCCTAAAAAGCTTATTTACGGTTCTGACTTTCCTTATCGCGATACACATTCATTTTCCCAAAAAAAGCTAGAACAAGTTAATATCACAACCTCGCTGGCCAAAGGTGGGTTAAGTAATGTCTGGGGAGCGACACTTCTTCCCTATAGAAAATCAGAGCTAGACTCTAGCTGGCATAGTTTCTACGACTCTCTTGAAAAACACTATAAACTCATTTTGGAATGGCTTCCTCTTTCAGGGGGAAATGAGAACGATTCGCTATCAGAATTATTTAAAACTTACCAAAAAAGCCCTGGCGCCTTAAGACTCTCTTCACAGGCAGAGAAACTTCTAGGCACTCTTAAAAAAAATGAAGACGCTCTCCGAGAACATCATGTTTACTTTGGACAAGCAAGACTTGCGCTCAACACGAATAAAGAAAATTCAGAATGCCAATATTGTAACCTCTGTCTTTATGGCTGCCCTTATGAACTCATCTTTAACTCTTCGTTTGTCTTAGATGACCTCATAAAGGACGAAAACTTTACTTACATAAAAAACGTTCTTGTAAAGAAAGTTTTTGAATCGGAAGACAATGTTGAAATTCACACTCTTGTTAATGGTGAAGATCATATCTTTACAGGGCAAAGAGTTTTCATTGGTGCCGGAGCCATTCATACCACTAAAATACTGGTTGACTCTCTGAACCTTCAAAAGAAGTCTTTTTCTGTCATTGAAAGCCAACATTTTCTACTACCTTTTTTTCAAATTAATGGTAGTAAAAACATCCTTAATGAAAGAAGTCACACCCTATCCCAAGTATTCATGGAGCTAAATAGTGGTCGTGTTTTTAAAGAGAATGTCCATTTACAAATATATACCTATAATGATCTCTACCTAAGAGCGCTCAAAAATACGCTTGGGAAGCTTTTCTTTCTCTTCTCACCATTTATTCGCTTTCTATTTCGACATTTGGTTATTGCTCAAGGGTATATTCACTCTAACGAATCACAGGAGATGACCGGTATTGTTGAAGATGACAGCCTATCAATAAAGGCAAAGAAATCTCAGAAACAAGTCGTAACTAAGAAGCTTAAAAAATTAACTTTTCAATTATTAAAACATTGGAAGTATACCAAACTCATCCCTATTATGCCGATGCTAAAACTTTCTCTCCCCGGAGAAGGTCGACACATCGGTGGTACATTTCCAACAAATGAGCAAGGTACTGCTTTCTCAAGTGATATTTGGGGGCGGCCAAATGGATCAAAAAGAATACATGCGATCGACTCCTCAGTTTTCCCCAATATCCCTTCATCGACAATTACATATACCATTATGGCCAATGCTCATCGAATTGGTTCAGAGTTTGACCTTAACAATAATCAAGAAAACGAAAGGTAACAAATTTAACTTAATTTTTAACTTCATAATCGGCTTCGATAACGCCATCATCCTCAATTACAACTCTATCTGTTCGAGTCCTTGTGGTGTATTGAGTTGTGATAACTTTCTTCTCACTGGTCTCACCACTTAAGGCCACAACCCAGGAGATAAAAACAAGAAGTGGATTTTGATGCCAGAAATGTATCGTCGCTAAAACGGCAACTAAAACACGAGGGGCAAAGAAAAAACCTATCCACCAGAAAAGTCCTCCAAAAGGGACTGAAGAAAAGAGAAGAGTTAGGCGAGGAAAAAAAGTAACAGTTATGAGAAAAAAGAATCCGTGATGATCCCAATAGTTTTCATCATGAAATTCAACAGGATTTCCAATTAGAGAAAGTAGGCCCACAATGGCCAAAAGCAATACAAAAAAAGAAGGAGAGGTCCATACCTTTTCGAGTTTCATAGGTAGTATTTATACATTCTTTTGAACCGAATAAAAATACTAACTCAACACTCTAAACACCTAAATTTTCAAGTATTATTTAAGTTTTAAGATTTCTATAAAATCTCCAACAATTTTATAAAAGCTCTTTTTACTAAACTCCTCTCCCTTAGGAAGGTTACACGTCAACATGAAAGGCCTAAACCTTGTTTTGGCCCCCTTAACCTTTCCTTCAGAGAAATCGACAAAAGAGTAGCTGAAACTATTAAACTGACTATTATTGCTATACTTATCAAAGCTAACTGGAATTAACTCAGTCCTTTTTCTCATAGTGGTATTTTCGTCTCTCGTAATTTGTATTTGCAAAGAGCACCATGAAGTCTTTGGTTGCAGCTGTTGAGAACTTTTAAAAATATTTTTATTTTGAAAGTGCAGTACTCTCATTGTATCGATGGCCTCTTTTTGAGCATAAGGAAATACTAAATCAACGAGAATCTTAAATTTTACATTATCCCCCAACAACTCATCATTTGAAATTTCTACAGTTTCTTTATTCTTCTTACTCAGTAATTTTATACATTGTAACTCTGTAAAGTTGCCATATTTTAAGCGAAGCTCTAATTGCTCAAGTGAGTAATAAGTAGAAAGTGGCTCTTTAAAACTTCCCCCCGTAAGTTTAATATTCAATGATTTATCGGTTTTCCACATGATTAACTTTGTTGTTCCAAGTTCAATTAACTTTGATGTTTCAGAATAAGGAAGAAACTTAAAACTTTTATCATTTTTATTACTAGTCAGCTTACATCTATATTCATCAGCACTTAAGACAGTAGGTAGAAAAAATGTAAGAAAGAGCAATTTAAACATAATGAGATTTTAAGTAATCTCAGGAAAGTAAACAAGTATCAAAAAGCTCGCGCTCTGCAGGATAAGCACAAATATATTTGCTCTATTCAGAGCAGGACAATATCTATCAATATTATGACTTTAACCAGTCTCATTATTGTCACAGTTGAAACAATCTCATGTAAATTCTTTGTCAGCCATCAGGATTTGGCTCAACAAATTTCTTTAGCTAGAATGCTTTTCATGGATAACAAAAATAGTCTTTGTGTAATGCCTTGGGTAAATATAACCGATCACTTTAGTTGGTACACCCCATGCCCTCATATCAATCAAGATTTCGAAAAAGTTGAGATTACAACCTATAGTGAAACCATAAACCATCATCATTTATCTGATCTTCGAAAGCAGATGCTTCAAGGTCATAAGCCGGATGCTTGTAAAAATTGCTTTCTAAAAGAAGAGTCAGGGTTAAAGAGTCACCGACAATCATATAACGAAGAATTTTCTGATAGCTATAATCAGATCCTCTCTCACTCAAACGAAAAAATTTCACTAGATGAAATAAAGATCATTCACTTGAAACAATCAAATTATTGCACTCAGGCGTGTAGAACGTGTACTGCGGAAAATAGTACAACCTGGAATAATGAAGCTGTGGCCTTAAAAAGAATTGAAGCACCTCTTAACTACAGCTCTGATAACTTCCAGAAGCTTTCTCATTGTGAAACCTATATTTTTGATGGAGGAGAGCCGCTCTTACATGAAAGTCACCTACCCTATCTTCAAAAAATTCAAAACCCTGAAGAGAAATCACTCATCTATTTCACAAGTTTATCTTTTAACTACAAAAAGCTACTTCCCTTCTTCCCTATTTGGGAACGTTTCAAAAGTGTTGAACTTTTCGTTAGTATCGATCACTACAAAAAAGATACTTTCGAGTACATAAGGTATAAATCTTCCTGGAAAGAAGTAAAAAAGAATTATCTAAAGTTAAAACAGACTCCATTAAAAATAAAAATACAATTAACTCTTTCCATTTTAAATATATTTGACCTACCAGAGATTATCGATAGTTTTACAAACGAATTAAACACAAGTGAAGGCCGTATCTCTCTTTATCCTGTGAACTCACCACCCTACTATTCTATAACCTCTCTACCAACGGAAAAAAAAGAGATTGTTAGTAAGAAAATAAATCGCTGGCTCAAAGAAAGGATTAAAGAGTCAAATTTTAATAATGAGAAAATCAAGCTCTATTCACAAATAAAATCCATCATTAATTATATGAATAAGATAAACTCAGAAGACAGTTATCATGAGTTTCTAGAGGTTAATGGGAAACTTGATCGTTGGAGAAATCAAATCTTGTCACGACATATCCCATTTTTTAAATAGGATTACCTGTCTGAATTTATCCAACCAGCGCAAATGACTCTCTTCCCCTTAGTCACACGCTGTACCCGATGCTCAAACCCCTGTTTACCCGTACACATGATCGTAAGTGTTCCATATTTAGGAGTAGGCAGGGAAACAAAGCTGCTTTCAGGAGAACTCTTTTTCCGAAGAAGAAGATTACCACCAATAATGTCATCGCTTTTCAAAGTTAAGGACAAAGTAAACGCAAGTTCACGGCTCCCATCATCATGCCATATTCCCTCTTCGTCATCAGATCCATCTCGAATCGCGATCAAGAACTCGAGATTTTTAATTTCAATAAATTCTGATAGTTCGTTAAAAATTAAATTATTTTCTGAGAGTAAATTTCTTAAGAAAGAGTCGAGAGATTTATAATCATCTAAAACTAAAAAAGACTCAACTTCTTTTGGAAGATTGAGTCTTTTTTGATAAAAACCTGAATTAAGTTTATTAGTTTTGAGTTTCAACCTTAATGCCTTTGAACTTAGACATTAATTCTTTGTTTTCTTTATTTACAATTCCTTCGTCGTCGAATCTCTTCTTATCACAAGCTTTCATTCCAGCTTGCTTACTAGCTTTTTGATAACACTTCATAGCTGTAGCAAATACTTTTTTCTTTTTTTCAACTTGTTCAATTTGAATTTTTTTAGCTTGTTCAAACGTTATTGCTTTTTGGGCAGCAACTGTAACAAACGAAAATAATAAGCCAATTGTTATAAAAACAGTTTTCATAATACTCCCAATATTTAATTTACCACTTTGTAGTTTTTATATTTAGAATCTAACTTTTGGTTCTCCTTAAGAAGTCCCTCCATAGCGCTATATCTTTTGCTATTGCATGCACTCAACTGAGCTTTATTGCTAGCTTTTTTATAACACGCAAGAGCTGTATCAAAAATTGTGATTCTTTTTTTAATTTGTCCCATTTTGATATCTTTAGCGTTTTTAAAAGAAATTGTGTTTGCACTACTCGCAAAAGGTAACAACAAACATGTTATCAGAACTAATTTTCTCATAATACCTCCATACATTCCCCCCTATGATCTTTCGAAAAGAGGAAAAAATCAAAAGATTTATTTTACTTATTGATCTGAAATCATTTCCCAGATAAGGCCTTTTTCTTCATCACTGAGAGGGGGTCCAAACAAGGGCATCGTGTCACTCTCAACTACCTGAAATAACTTCGAAGTATTCGGCTCACCTGCCACATAAAGAGACTTAATTGAATCGTCATCATTTGCCCAAGCGTGACAACTTAGACAGCGAGGAATCAAGATCTCAGATTTAACTCTCTCAAATAAATCAACTTCAATGATAATATCCTCTTCATTCTCATCTTGCTCGTCAGGTAAGGTCTCTTCAGGCTTTTTCACCTTGTTGGCGATAAAGTTATAAACCAATTGTTTTTCACTTTGAGTTAACTCAGGTCCCCCCAGGGGCATTCTTCCCGACTCTATTTGTTGATAAAGAGGACTCTTTTCAGGATCACCTTCAATAATACGTTTATCAAACTCTGCTTCATTAGAAACCCAACTGTGACAATTTAAACATTTTGGACCAAGAATCAATTCATTTATATCAGCAAAAGTAATAAATGCTGGGTTAAGATCTACAACTTTAAATTCTTCCCCCTCATCTGTTCCTAAATTTTGGCCACAAGAAGAGATCAGTAACACAAAAAGAAAAAGTAACCATTTCATTTCTTACCGCCCATTAATAAATAATTGAGAAATTAAGATATTTTCATTTCGACTTGAAAGAAATGTTCTCTTCCAATCGAATTGAAAAGTTAAATTGGGAAAAATTCTCTGACGAATATTCATCCCAGCTCGTTGTTGATCAATATAAAAAGGATCTTCTCTTCTAATATCTTCAGCAGAAAGACTCATTTCCATAGAACTAATGGGAGATAGCAATACCCCAATCATATGTGTTCGTTGTGAAAACTCTATATTCTGAGATGTTTTTCTTGAAGACATTATATTTTCAGAAAAAAAACTAATATATTTCGTAGGTGATATTTTTCCAAAAATTCCTAGTAAGTCTCTTGAAACAAGGTTCGTCTTCCCTTTAAGAAAGCTTATTCCAAAAACACTCCTCGCTATTTTTCTTCGCAGTTCTACCTTTCCTCCATACTCTTTATTATCAATCCCCTCTTGAAAATTTGGACCAAAAGAAGACAGGGTGAGCTCATAATCTTTTCCTACGTAGTCGTAAGATAAAAACGTTGCAATATCTGTAACATTTGATTTGTTATAATTTTTAACAAAAAGAGTATGATCCGTTAGCTTTAATCCAAGGTTTTGTCTTTCTCTACCAAGGGTAAAAAAGTGTTTATTATCAAGTGAATGAACAAGTTTTAAGTCTCTAAAATAAACCGTATCTATGAATGCAGGCTTTTCTACTGAGCTTTGACTTCTTCTCACGGGAGCTTTTGCAAGTGTTGTTAACAAAACACTATTTTTAAAACGAAAAGCATTCAAATAATCACCTTGCATTGGAAAGGAGTCATTACTCACTTCAGTATCTACATTAGCAACACGAAGGTGTACTCCATGGTCCATCATTCCTCCGAATCGAAGTGATTTTTTTAGAGAACTCTCTTCTAAGCTTCTTAGTTTTAAAGGTGCTTCGGAAAAGGCCACCATTTTTCCATAGTCAGTTAAAATGCCTCCTCCGCGTGGACTATAGTGACAACCGAGACAAGAGGTGTAACCTTTTCTAATCATCGACTCGTAAGCAAATGGTTTTGCTATTGAGAGAAAAATAAATAAGCTAATTTTTAACATTGATTTTCACTTCTACGTCTGGAAGAACACGAACTCCAAACTTACTAGGGGTCTTAATCCCAAACTCTTCTAAATTTAAGATAAAGGATGAAGACAAGTTTTCATCAGCTCTTTTAAACTGCACTTTTTTCATTATTGTTTGATCATTTATGCTGATCTTTAAAGAAACATCACAATCACTATTCTTTTGACATTCATCCATCTCTTCATAAACAATACTGAGATTTTTTCCATTAAATACCTCCTCACGCATATGCTCATCTCTTAGTTCCATATCAGTGGTTATATTTTTTAGATCGATTTCTAGTCTTCCTTTTTTTTCCTTATTAAATGAAATATGCTTAACCGATTTTCCCTTAACCGAAACACCTGGCATATTTGTTTTGGCCTTAAACTCAAAACTAAGCTCTCTTGCTTCAAGTCCAAAAAGTATAAAAAACAGAATCAATAACTTCATACTCGTCTCCTTTTCCTCACTTCACCTTATAACTTTCTAGTATTCATTCAAAGACCAACTCTGTTATAATGAACATTCCAAGGAGGAATACCTGTGACACCTTTTAAAAAAGAATTCGAGTACTTTCTTTTACTTTGCGAGACATTAAATATTTCTGAAGCTGCTATTCAGGCGGGAATCCAGCAAGCCGGTCTATCTAAATCGCTAAAATCACTGGAAGAGCAATTTGGTAATCCTCTTTTTTATCGAACAAATAGAGGTTTAATCATCACTCCTTTCGGAGAAATTCTAAAATCTAACCTCTCTAGCTTAAGAGAAACATGGGAAGGGCAATTTGAAAAAGATATCTCATTTCTGGATGATATTGCTGGACGCTATACAATTGGAGTTCACCCCACAATTGCCATTAGTCATATTTCTAAATTCTACCCTCTTCTCATAGAAAAAAACCCGTCCTTATCTCTTCACCTAGAGTTTCAAAATTCTCATGACACCATTAAAGATGTTATCGAACATAAGCTCAATTTCGGCATCGTCGCCAGTGCAAAAGTTCACCCAGACCTGGTCATGATTAAACTTGCGAAGGAAACTGTTTTTTGTTGGGGTAACTCATCTAAACCGAAACATAAAATCGTTTATTACAACCCTGATATGATTAATATCATTGGCTCTTTAAAAAGGTTTCAACATTACAAGCTCATCCCTGTAGATAACTATGAAGTTATTGCATCTCTAGCGGAAAACTCTGAGGCCTTAATGATTCTTCCCGACCCTGTTGCAAAGAGATTTAAAAAGCTCAAAAAAGTTGGACCTAAACTTTTTGATACAGAGATATGCTTAATTTTTCGTCATGATATGTTGAAAACAAAGTCCACGCGCCTGATCATCGACTCGATAAAAGAAGTCTACTAGGTATTCCTACAAAGAATAGTAATTATTCTTAATGCGAACTAGAAAGATACCCTAAAGCATGAGAGCTTATCTCCAATGCACTAATGCATGTTCAAAGGAGAAATAATGAAAGCACTTTTAACAACGATCACTTTAATATTATTAACTTTTTCAATTAATGCTGCCGAGCATTTGGTTACTATCGAAAACTTTGCATTTTCACCAGCTAAGTTAGACGTTGCACAGGGAGATCTTATCATTTTCACAAATAGAGACGGTGCTCCTCATAATGTCGTGCCTCGATCGGAATCTCTCGTACAGTTTGAATCGAGCCCTATCCTCGCAACGGGAGATTCCTTCACCCTCGAAATAACTGAGGCAGAAGATATTTTAGCTCATTGTGGAGTACACCCTAGAATGCCAGGGATTGAGATTAATGTTATTTCAGACAGACAATTACTTCTCAACAATATCAGAACCCAACTAGACCAACTTGATCAGATGGTCGACTAGAAATAAAGGACAATCTAGATTCATCATGGTACTAACTCATCATGAATCTAGATTCTCTTAACAAACAACTTCCTCTAGATAAAATCACGGCCAAAAATTTGCTCATTCAAGTTTTACAAAATGCTCATGCTGGTGAGAAAGCTGCGGCAAATGCTTACTGGGGTCATGCAAATTCTTTTTTTATTAAGTCAAAAGAAGAAAAAGAAGAAATTCTAAAAATTTATAGGGACGAGTTACACCATAGGACCCGAATTAAAGAAATGCTGTCTGAACTCAATGCCAATCCAAGATTTACTCGCGAAGTTCTCATGTATCTCATTGGTGCTGTTATTGCTTTTTTATGCCTTTTTGGTGGATGGTATATTCCAATGTATGGAGCCGGCAAACTTGAAAGCACCAATATAGAAGAATATGAAGTAGCCGCTCGACTAGCATATTTAGCAGAACTTCATCACTTAATTGACGAACTCCTTCTCTTCGCCGAGATTGAATGGGATCATGAAGTTTTCTTTGAAAAAAAGATACAGGAGCATAGCATAACTAAATTTCTTGGAGTGTGGTTAAGGCCTGGTCCCAAGGAGGACATTCGAAATAATTATAAGATATTTCTACAACCTAAGATTTAAAGTCTTTATTCCACTCCATAACCATATTAGTCTGCTCTTCACTAAATTTAGCCAACTTCTTTGATAGCTCTTCATTTGAGATAGACAACATTCTTAAAGCGAGAAGAGCCGCATTTTTAGAATTATCAACAGCAACAGTGGCAACGGGAACACCTTTTGGCATTTGAACAATAGACAAAAGAGAGTCCATGCCATCCAAGTTTTTGAGAGAGACTGGTACACCAATTACAGGTAACGTTGTAAGACTGGCCACCATTCCAGGAAGGTGGGCCGCACCTCCTGCTCCAGCAATAATAACTGATATTCCATTTTCTTTGGCCGTTTTTGCAAACTCAACCATGTACTCAGGAGTTCTATGGGCGGAAACAATATTTACAAAACTATTGACTCCGAAGTCATTCAGAGTATCGATTGCATCTTGCATTTTTGGAAGGTCTGACTTTGAACCCATAATGACTGCTACTTTCATATTTTTATATCCTTTCTCATTTTCTTTAACTTGTTTAATGCTTGATTAGGTGTAGAACCAATAGCATTCAAATGCCCCATCTTACGACCAGCATAGTTTTTCTTTTTTCCATACCAGTGAAGATGACAATCGTTAATTTTTCTCCACGATGCTTGTACCTCACTACTTCCTATTAGATTATACATCGCAAATGCTTTATGAAGCGATTTCGGTGAGAATAACTTATTATTTAATACAGCGTTGAGATGTAACGAAAACTGCCCTTCTGTAAGAGCATCCTGAGAGTAGTGACCGGTATTATGAACTCTTGGCGCAACCTCATTAACTAATAATTTTTTTCCATCATCAAATAATTCAAAAGCAATAACACCAACATATTTTTCTCCTTCAACTAATTTTTTTAGTTTTCTTTTTAAGGAGTTTAGTTTTTCATGTTTCACAGGGCCTTTTACCCATAAACAACGGTACTCTTCCTGATAACTTTCGACTAAGGGTAAAAAGACAATATCACCTTTTTTATTTCGTACTAAAATAATCGCGAGTTCTCTTTTAAAAGGTATAAAGTTTTCCCAAATCACACCTGCTTTTTGCTTTTGAAAGAACTCATGAAACTTTGGATCATTAATTTTTTTGAGAATATAAGTTCCCTTTCCGTCGTATCCATCTTTTCTCGCTTTAAAAACGAGATGTTTCTTTAGTTTAAGTTTATCTAAATCTTCAATTTTTTCTAGCTGACCAAAGGGTGAGGTTGGAATTTTATATTTATCTAGCAATTGTTTTTGGCTTAAACGATCTTGAAGTGTCATCATCAGCTTCGGAGATGGATGTACTTCAACTTCTTTTTGCTCATCTAAAAAAGTTAAAATATCTAGGCTTGCAAATTCTGATTCGAATGTAAGCACATCGATACTTTTTATAAACTTCTTAACATCTGCGAGTACTTTTACATCTCCACGATACCAAGAAGACGTAACCTGAGCTGCGGGATCATCTTTCGAAGAGGACATAATGGAACAATTCATTCCGAGCTGATGAGCTTTTAAGGCCATCATTCTTGCGAGTTGACCTCCCCCGAGTATACCAATCGTTTTTTGATTACTTTTCAAACCAGCCTCTTAGATAAAGATAGCCTCTAATTATCATTAAAATTCTTTTTTAGTAAGTACTAACTATTTGAAACAAGGATATATCTCATTTCCTTTTTGGAAATAAAGGCCATTAAAATTAACCCAAAAATCGACTTCGATAGCAACTGTAAGAAGAAAATAAACATGGTCAAAGCTGTTGGAGCAATAACAATCATCCAAATATAAGGATTTACTGTCGACTTAATAACTGGAAGATAACCATGAACAAAGCAATAAAGACATGAATAAAGATAAAGAAGAAAACCACTATACTTTAAAACACTGTTGATTAGGTTTTTAGTGTAAATTAATTTTTCAGTTCTTTTATTCATCATCACCTCTAAGCTGTATGATGCAAAAAAAAAGCCAAAGCGATCAATGCTTTGGCTTCTATTTTCAATATGTTAGAGGCTTTATTTTTCGTCTTCTCTTTTTACACTGTCAGCTAAATTGTCAGTTAATTAGACCAAAAAGCCATACACTCTTCAACGAAGCCAGCAGGGTTCTCAACGTTAAAGGAATGTCCGTGACCAGGCATCACTTTTAGAGTTGAATTAGGTAAAACGCTATGGCTGAACTCTGCTCCCTTAAGGGGAAGAACGAGGTCTTTTTCACCATGAATAATTAAAGTTGGTAAAGTTAATGCTTTAGCCTGCTCGACAATATCGATTTCAGTACAAAGCTTTTCAATAACTCCTTTCCACATTACGTTGTCGCAATTCCATGTCTTTTCAAAAAGAGTCTGAAAGTAATTTGAGCTGACATCGACACCTTCAATCGTAGCTGCGAGAACATTCATACAATACTCTCTATTTTGAGACATTTGCTCAAAGTGGGCCAAAACATTTTCTAGAGGAATCTCTAACTCGATACCTTTTGGTCCAACACTATCAAGTAGTACTAAACTCTTAAAAAGCTCTGGCTTTTTTAAAACAGCTTTCATGGCAATAAGACCACCCGTGGAGTGGCCAACCACATGAACGTTTTCAAGATTATGATGTTCTAGGAGGTTTATATAATCATCGGCAAAAGTATCAAAATTAATTTCCTGCACATCTGTTAATCCACGAGACTCACCGAAGCCTCTCCAGTCCGCAGTTAAAACAACACCACGAGAGTCGCTATTACTTTTCCCTTTCATGATTTCGATAGCAGGATACCACCATTCATTACACGCTAAGTTCCCATGAATGAAAAGAACATTGTTCTCACCCGTATTATCGAATTTCTCAAAATTTATATTAAAACCATTACTATTAAAGTTAGTCATAAGAACTCCTTATAGCGTGACACCACCATCAACACTGATCACTGTTCCATTAATATATGAAGCTTTATCCGATGCTAAAAATAAACAAGCATTAGCAATATCTTCAACCGATCCCATTCTCTTAACAGGAACTTTTTCTGTAATAGATTTTAAAACTTCTTCCGGCATGGCAGCTGTCATCTTTGTTTCGATAAATCCTGGAGCAATAGCATTTACAGTAAAACCTTTTCTACCAAGTTCTTTCGCCCAAGTTTTCGTCATACCGATCACACCAGCTTTAGCAGCGACATAATTTGTTTGACCAAAGTTTCCATAAAGAGCAACAACACTTGCCATATTTATAATTCGGTTGTGCTTTGACTCACTATTAAAAAGATTTTGATCTAAAATCGATTTGGTAACATTAAAAAGACCTGTTAAATTTGTTTGAATCACAGCATTAAAATCATCATGACTCATCTTTCCAAAACTTTTATCACGAGTAATGCCAGCATTATTGACAAGGATGTCCACGTGGCCTGTTTCTTTTGCTGCACTCATACAACTCTCTGCGCTAGTCACGTCGACATGACAGGTTTTAACCCTATCTCCGAAATCTTTTAATTCCGTTTTGGCCAACTCCAAAGTCTCTTTGTTGTAATCCCAAATGCTTACGTTAGCATTCATTTCTAAAAATGATTTTGTCATTTGAAAACCAATACCTTGAGCACCACCAGTTACAATGACAGATTTGTTATTAAAGTCGAAAGTAAAACTCATCTCTTCTCCATTTGCCTTTTTCTTTTCTTAAAGTTTTTCAAAATTAAGAAATTGTTAAAATTTAATTAATATTTCTTCTTAAAATACCTAATTCGGTTTGGTAATTTATCCCCCCGATTACCACAAGGCAAGCGACAGGAGACAACACATGCAACAACTCGGAAAGGCGACCATTACAGGCGTTGGTCATTACGTTCCAGAAAAACTTGTAACAAATGAATACTTCAATGAGCTTTATCAAAAAGATATCGACACCTTTTTAAAAGAAAAAAGAAATATTCATCAACGATATTTTATGGCTGATGATCAAGCGACCTCTGACCTTATTGTTCCTGCTGCTGAGGCTGCTTTAAAACAAGCAAATATAGATAAAAGAGATATCCAACTTATTATTGTAGCAACGGATACCCCCGACTATGTTTCACCGAGTACGGCAAGTGTCGTTCAACACAAACTAGGAATCCAAAATGCCGGTATCTTTGATATCAATACTGCATGTTCAGGATTTGTAACAGCTTTAGATACAGCTTCAAAATATATTCAAGCAGATTCACAATATGAAAATATTCTCGTTGTTGGTGCCTATGGCATGAGTAAGTTTCTCGACTGGGATGACTATAAAATTGCAAGTATGTTTGCTGATGGTGCTGGTGCCGCCATTGTTAGTAGAACTGAAGATACTGATAATTGCATCCTTACATCCACGACCTATGGTGACGGCCAATACCATGACTATATGGGGATATATGCTGGTGGAACCTATAAAAAGATGAGTCATGATGCTATTGAAAACAAAGAGCATCTCCTAAGTTTTGCGAAAAGAATTCCTGTAGAAACAAATGCGATACAATGGCCAAGACTCACCAATGTTTTACTAGATCGAATTAAAAAGAAGCCTGAGGAAATTGATACCTTCTTTTTGACTCAGCTTAATATTGGAACAATCAATACATTTTTAGACTCTTTAAATATTCCTCATCACAAGTCACATAATGTGATGAATAAGTTTGGCTACACCGGAAGCGCCTGTATCCCAATGGCGATTTCAGATGCAGTAGAGAACAAAAAGTTAAAAAAGGGAGATCTTGTCTTTCTACTAGGATCTGGCGGGGGCATGTCAATGTCTGCCCTGGCCATGAGATGGAGTTATAACTCGTGAGTACAATTGGAAAAGAGATAGAACTTGACTGGCTCGCGAAGTGGAACTTGTACTCTCCTAGAGCAACAGCAATAGTTGATTATGAAAATGATCGCTCTTTCTCTTACGAAGATTTTTATCGTATCTCTAACGGCTTAATTCCCTTTCTCACAACTCAAAATATTCAAGTCGGTGATCGTGTTGCGATTATGGACAATAATAAGGTTGAAACTATTTTCTTGTTTTTTGCCTTACAAAGAATGGGAACCGTTTTAGTTCCTATTAACTTTCGTTTTTCAAAAGAAGAAACTGAATTTGTACTTAACGACTCTGGGGCTAAACTCTTTTTTTACGGTGATGATTACAAAACAATAGCAGATCAAATCGACATCAAAAAAATTAATTCTCACGAACTAGCTAAAGAAGTAATCTCTGCTAAAAGCTCTACTGTCGAATTTTCATTCAAAGGTGAATACGACCAGCCCTGTAAAATTCTTTATACTTCTGGAACCACAGGTTTCCCCAAGGGTGTCGTCATTACTCCCAAAATTTTATTTTGGAACTCTATTAATACTAATTTGAGCCTCAATATTTCTAGCCAAGACTGTATGGTTAGTTTTCTTCCACTTTTTCATACGGGTGGATGGAATGTGCTCTTAACTCCTTTTATTCACCATGGAGCGAAGACAATCTTCCTAAGTAAGTTTGACTCACAAACTATTTTAAACGTTTGTGAGCAACAACGTGTCAGCGTACTCTTTGGAGTGCCCACAACTCTTGCCATGCTGTCAAAAGATCCTCTTTTTGAAAAAGTCGAACTGGGCTCTGTACGCTTTGCTATCGTAGGTGGAGAAGCAATGCCTCTTAAACTTATTGAAACCTGGCATAGAAGAGGTGTTGCCATCAGGCAAGGCTTTGGACTAACAGAGTGTGGACCCAACTGTTTCTCTTTGAGTGAGAGTGATGCGGAAGAAAAAATTGGTTCTGTAGGCAGGCCGAATTTTTACGTACAAACGAGAATCATTAATGAAGATAATCAAGATGTAGGCGTGAATGAAGTTGGAGAACTTCTACTCAAAGGGCCAATGTGTATGACTCATTATTGGAAAAACGAGGACGCTACAAAAAGCTCCTTCTATGAAGGTTGGCTTAGGACTGGGGATCTCGTTAAAAGAGATGAGCAAAACTACTTTTATATCGTTGGTAGAAAAAAAGAAATGTATATTAGTGGTGGAGAAAATATTTATCCCGCTGAAGTAGAAAGGGTTTTAAACTCACATCCACAAATTGATGAAGTCGCCGTTATTGGCGTGAAAGATGAAAAATGGGGTGAAGTCGGAAAAGCTTTTATTTCATTTAAAAGTAATATTCATATTTCAGAAGATGAACTTATTAAGTTTTGTGAAGCAAAACTTGCTCGCTTTAAAATACCCAAACATTTTGAATTTTTAGGTGAACTTCCAAAAGGAAGTACAGGAAAGATATTAAAGAGACATTTAGCAACAACAAAGGAAAACTCATGAAAACCATGATCGTATTGTTCACATTATTTTTAGGATTATTTTCAAATCCACTATTTGCTTACCGTGAAGGTCATTTAGAAATTTCTGACTCTCATAAAGTTTATTATCGTTATCACGAAGCTGACGCGGGTAAACCCACAATGGTTATGATGAACGGTTTAATCTACGCCATAGAAAACTGGGATACTTACCTCGGTCAACTAGAAAACAGAGGCATCGGTTATGTTTTAACAGCTTTTAGCACGCAGCCAGAGTCACTTGCTCTACTTGATAAGACACCTTACTTTGCAGAACTCGAATTTACCAAGAACGGTTGGAACCAAGTAGGTCTCGAGTCTCAAACACTCGTAGATGAAACAATGGCGGTTGTGGATTCACTCGGTATTAATCGCTTTAACCTCATGAGTTTATCTTACGGATCTATCATTGCTACAAGATTAGCGCTTCAACAAAAGCACAGAATCGATTCTCTTATTTATATGTCTCCTGCCATCATGCCTTCTAACCGTTACTACCCTTTAGGAGAAGCAAGGTTTCAGTACTACTACAACCTAAAACAGAGTAGCACTGGGAGCTTTGTCGATGTTGATTACCTTTATGATGTTGAATATTACCAAACTCTTTCAACTGTCGTTTCTCCCCTTCAACACTCTTTTGATGATGTTAGCTTTCAAGATTTTTTCCACGGGGTCTATCATATGGTGAGATCAGCAAAATGGTTTGACTTAAAAGATTATGCCACGGCAAGCTTCCCTCCAACTCACTTTTTTCTTGCCTCAAAAGAAGAAGAGAATCTTTTTGAAGACCAATTAAGATTATGGAAACTGATGGAAAACAATCCAGCAAGAAAAAGCCTCGTCCTTTTTGAAGGTGGATTTCACGGACTGGTCGGAGCTAGCCCTGTTATTTCTGCAGACATGGTTGAAAAAGTTCTTAACAACGAACTTAGTGATGGTCTTCACAAAGTAAATGCTAACTACTAGGAATAAAAATGAAACTACTTCTCATCTTTCTTTTATCTTTTAATGTTTACGCCCAAAAATCGGCGTCTACAATAAAAGGTAAAATTCAAGCTCCAAAGAGCTATAGTAAAAAATCAAATTTTAAAGTTAACCTCGACCATTTCTTTTTCGACTTTCAAGGTCATCGAGCTGAAAAAAACAATATTTATAACTTTGAAAAAGTAACGACAGAAATTTATATGGCCACGTTAACCTACGCCATAGATCCTCTTACTAACCTTTCAGTTAGTGTTAATCAAAGAACGTATATAGCGAATACTGTTTTTTATGGTTTTTTGTTTAAAGACGAAACCAAAGGGACTGGTGATACTGAAGTAAGACTTAATCGAAGTTATCTCTATCGTGCAGGCATCCTTGTTCCGGAAATTGGAATCTCTCTTCCCACCGCTGATATCTCAAGAAAAAATGAGAACGCGCAGGAATTCAATTATCCCTACAATATGCAACTTGGTACCGGTACCTATGATCCTTTTGCTTCTTTAACATTTGTAAAGCCTATGGGTGCTCACCAACTAGGAGCCATGGGAAAAGCGAAGGTTCGGATTGGAAAAAATGAAAACGAATACCGTAAAGGCAATGAGTACAATCTTAAAGCCTGGTACTCTTATGCTGTGAATCCCTATATCTCCCCTGGTATTTGGATAAATGCAGAGGAGAGAAAAGCTATTCGTGGAGCTGATAAAACATTTGGCCGAATTCCAACTACGGAGTACTATCATCATGATCGTCGTTTTTTCGATGCTACAAGTTACGTGAACCTACAATATCCCATTGTTCCGAGGCTTAAGCTCAAGGGCTTAGTGGCCGTACCTCTCTGGCAAGATCAAATCAATTATGACAACTTAGAACTTCATACCGACTGGTTTACTCAAGTAGGTATTGAAGGCACCTTTTAGTCTACTCTTTCTAAACTGGAGTCTTTATTGGCTCCAGTCACTTGTTTTTTTAAAAATCAGTAATACTATATTAAGAAACTATTTATAGGAGCTTCATTGAAAACTATTTTTTCAGTACTTTTTTTAATTTCTTCACTATCTCTCTTTGCACTGCCAACTGCTGAAGTGGTCAAAGTTCGAGGGATTGTAGATTATCAAGGGCAAGAAGTAACAAAAGGAATGGAGCTTTCCAGAAAAGGTCTTTTAAAAACAGGAAAAAAATCTTTTGTTAAAGTTTTTATCAAAAGCTGGGGAAACACTATTGTTCTTGGACCTAACGCTGAAATGCAATTAGACCTCACGAAAAAAGAAGTAGAGAAAAAATATAGCCTATACAAGGGAGCTTGCCGTTGGGTAACAAGCAAGAAATCTAAAGAGAACAAAGGAAAAGTCTATACAAAGTTAGCTTCACTAGGGGTCAGGGGAACTGACTACTGGCTCAAAGTTAATCATTTATTAAATGAAACTGAAATTGTTGTCTTTGATGGCAAAGTAGAGATGACAAATTTAAACGATACCGACGACAATGCTCTTTTAAATAAAGGTCAATGGGGTGGAATCGGTGGGCGGTTTGGTAATAAACTCGTTAAGCCTATTGATTTACCAAGTAATGTTATTTCTCATTTCAATCGTTACCTAAATATTTAAGCAACACTTTTATGATCATGATCTTCTTTCTGAGAATCATCGAGGATATTATTAATTAGCTGACCACCAATGGCTCGTTGAACTGATGCCATATACTTTGGGTTTTTCATTAAAAATGCTTTTAGTTTTGCTTTTGGCCAGAAAAAATATTTAACTTGATCGATAGCTACAACCTGAGCAGTTGTTAGAGCACCTGTTAAAAAACTCATCTCTCCTATAAAGTGACCATCGGGTATGATTTTAATTCTTTTATTTTTACATTTTAGTTCAACACGACCTTTGTAAAGAATCATCAACATTTCTATTTCAGTTTTTTCATGTATTAATACTTCTTCATGATCACTTGTTCTTAAGTGTCCCATGTTAGCTAGCTTTAAGTACTCACCTGGATTTAGGTCATTAAAAAACTTCGCATGAATTTCTTTATGATGACCTGTTAAGCGAACAGATCTCTTCTCCCAAATTATTAATCCAATATGAAAAATATTTATCGCCGTAAAAACAATATTCCACTGTATGGGAACCCAAAGTGGATCAACATTGACATGATAATTATAATAAATAGAAGCGAATGAAGCTGTGATGGCAAAAACCCTAATGGCCAATATACTTCTCATCAAAAAAGAAACAAAAATAAGTGAATAAGCGAGGTGTCCAGCTATGGTTGTATACTGATCCATAGTCTCTCATCGGAGGTTATCGTTTTGTTGTTTAATTAAATTAGCTAGTTACTCAAATCTCAATTTCTTACTGGAGTCATAACGCTACTATCAAGGTTTTGTTAGGAAATTCCTCTCCAATAAAAACAATAGGATGACGTTTCGCGCATTCGAGTTTTCAACTACTTAAGCCTATTTTTTGAAAAAATTACACTTGATTGTCAGATGAATCTTACAGGCGCATATTCGCCTCACTAACGATTGATGAGTGGAATTCTTACCCGGGAGATACACACTCACAACGTTTTACAAAACAAGGAGACGAAAACATGAAACACACTTTATTAACATCTTTGGCCTTCACTGCTGTATTGGCCTCAAGTAACACAAGCTTTGCTTTTAACACTGACTTCTTAAGCGTAAGCGCTGAAGCAGAAGTTCGTTCAGGTACATCTTTAGATAGTAACTGGTCAGACAATGCTAGCCTTTCTGCAAGAGCTTCTTTAACTCTTGACGCTCAAATTTCAGACACTGTTAGAGCCGTTATTACTGCTGAATTAAGACAACTTCTTGCTGAAAACAGCGAGTTTGTTGACCTACAAGACGTTGATCTTGAAGAAATGATTCGTGAAGCTTACATCGAAGTTAAAATGGTTAACGGTTCACCTGTTGCCTTTATCTTAGGTAAGCACGAAATGGCTTTTGGACAAAACTTTTCAAAACTTGCGATGACTAATCGTGGAGCGAACGAAAGAATGGCCGAAGCTACAAGAAAAGACGAAGTTATGGGTATCACTGTTCAACTTCCAGCTAACTTCTTTGGAATGATTAATTCTATTGAAGCTTCTGTTTTTGAAAACGGAGCTGGTGACCTAGAAATTGGTGAAATGAACAATGTTTCAATCAGAGTAAAAGGTGACTTAACTGAAAACATCGAATTTACTGCTTCATACATGAATGAGGATGGTGGATCTGATAGAGAGCAAACTGCTGCTTTAGGTATGATCTATACTAATGGTGATTGGACTGCATATGTTGAAGGTGTAGGGTTTATCGACAATGACAGTTTAGCTGACACAGACTTTGCATTCCATGCTGGTGCAGCTTACGATGCTGGTCATGGTGTAGTTGCTGTTGAGTACACTTGGATTGAAGATTCTTTATCTGAACTAAGTGTTTCTTACGAAACAGAAATCGCTAATGGTGTAACTGTAGGTCCTCAAGGGACATACGTTCTATCCGGAGACAACGAAGGTGATGCTTCTTTAGGTGTTGTACTTAAAGTTAAAGCTCCTTCAGCAACAGCTCGTAAGATTTAATAAATCTTACTAATGAGGCGCCCCCGACAAGGGGGCGCTTTATATTTTTAAACGACATAACATATACATGAGACGAAAAATGAAACAACTAATCACACTACTAATCATCACAATAAGTCTAAATAACCAAGCCTTCGTTGGTAAACTTCTTGAAGCTGCAGCAGGTGGACCAAAAAATCTTCCCAATTGTGATTCAGAAGCAATTAAAGAACGTAAATACGACAAAGACTTCTCTGATCAGTATTGGATGAAGCAATTAAATAAAGCACAAAAAAAAGGTGACTATTGTAGACAAGCACAACTTTGGTGGCACTTCTACTTAGTAATGCCTAAATACTATATGGACAATCAAGGTCATGAGCAAACTATCAAGGCCCTCTACAAAGGTAACTTTTTTCTCGAACTTCAATGGCAAATTAAAAACTTTAGAAAAGAAAGAGGACATAAAGAAAGTGTCGATTATATGCAAGTTTCTTCATACTGGAAGCACATTGATGAACAAGCGAAAAGAGATGAAAAAAGAAACGGATGTTTTAATACATTAGGATATTACGAAGATCCCATTTCAGGAGAACGCTTTACTCTTTTAGAAGAAGGGTTCATGAGTACAAATGACTTTTTAAAAAGATATCCTGAAAGTGTTCATGCACAAGAAGTTGAAAAAGCAAAAAAGCACTTAAAAGACCTCAACGGAAGAAAATTACTTTGTTCAGCTAAAAGCTCATTTAAAATTATGGAAAATAGTAAGAACAGAATCGGTGCAGAGAACTACTGGTCGATTTATACTAGACTTGCACAAATTCTAGCAAACTACCAAGAGAGTAAAGCTGTTGAAGAAAGCCTTTATCTTATGGCCGTTATCATTAAGAAAATAGATGCGATGACTGAAGGTAGAAGCAATTCTCCCATCGATGAAACATTTGATTTTCTTTACCAGGAAAACTGGAATACAAAATTAGATCAAATTATAGATATACTTGTCGTTGAGTACTCCTCCTCCCCATGGACTCAAAAGGTTAGGCAAGAATTTCTATAATTCACAAAAGTTTGACTATTCAAACTTTTGTATACATAATCATACCATACTCATAAATGAGGTGGTATGATTATTTTAAATGCTTCAATATTTATCAATAATATCAGCAAGATAGAGTCATTTCTTGAAGCAATCGAGAAAGAGAAAAATAAAGAAAAAAATCCTAAAAAGAAAGAATTGAAAGAAGAGTAAAACTAAGAAAAAATTGAGGGATGATTAAATACCTTCTCTTATTATTTATTACTTCATCGCTTGCTTATGAAATAAAACCAGGCTCAATTTCGGTTTCAGGGATTTCCTCAGGAGCTCATTTTGCAGCTCAATTTCATCTGTCCCACTCAGATAAAGTAAACGGTGTCGCCTTAATTGCGGGCGGACCTTACTACTGCTCTTACTTTAGTATTACCAAGGCCCTCTACAATTGCATGGAAGGTATGGGCGCAGTTAATACTGAAGACCTTGTTAGATATACCCAATATTTATCACTATCAAATCTAATTGCATCTAATCAAAATATTGAAGATGATCATGTTTTTTTACTCGCAGGAAAAAATGATCAAACTGTAGTACCTGCCATCACCAAATCAAACTCTGAATTTTATACAGGACTAGGAGTAAAAGAAGAGAATATAAAAATAGTCGATAACTTAAATATAGGTCACGCTTTTCCAACGGAGAACTACGGTAATCCTTGTGATACGAAGCAGGCTTCTCCATTTATCAATGCTTGCAACTATGATGGTGCAAAACATATTCTTGATACATTTTATGATCTTAAAAATAAAAAAACTAAAGCTATAGCTAAGAACTTAGTGACGTTTAGCCAGCAACCATTCTCTTCATTTAACGTATTACTAAGTTCATTATCGCTAGGGAATGAAGGGTTTGCCTATATTCCAACGAAGTGCCAAGAAGGTGAACCATGTAGTTTACATATCAGCTTTCATGGTTGTGAAATGTCTGCAAGTACTATCGGAGACACCTTTGTAAAATATGCTGGTTTCAATCAATGGGCAGAATCAAATGACATCATTATTCTTTATCCGCAAACAGTAAAAAATGTCATGCTCGGAAACCCTCATGGGTGTTGGGACTGGTGGGGATATACAGGTGTGCATTTCGGCAATAGGTACGGTTTACAAATTCAAGTTGTTAACAAAATTCTTGAAAAAATTATAGATCCTGAATTTTCATTAATTAATTAAAAGAATAAAAAAAAACCGCCATGAAAGGCGGTTTTTAGAATTACTTTATACGTGAGCACCCTTAGCTTTCTTAGGCGTACTTGGGTTTTTCTCTACAAACCTTTTATTTTCAACAAGGGTAAGTAAGTCAAAACTACTCACAACTCCAACAAGTTTTTTCTCGTGAGTTACGATCAAGTGATGTATTTTTTGTTTCTTCATAATCCTTGCTGCGATATCTACATTTTCATATGAAGGAATCGTGTAAACTTTTGCTGTCATAATGGTGTCGACTCTAAGCTCATCATTTGTTTGATCAATTAAATCGCGATGAGAAATAACACCTACAACATATTCATCAGCATCGATAACAGGTAAAATACTAACCTTGTTATTCATAAAAATTGTTCTTACGTGACCAATATTTTGTTTCACTGTGGCAAATAATGGTTGTTTTTTACTCATAATATCAATTACTTTTACAGTCATTTTCTCTCCTTGATCTGTTGACTTAATTCTCTCAATCAATAGGAAGAGTTTATATGACTTTAATCAGCCTTTTTTCTAATCCTCATTTCTCTCATATGCTATGATAGTGTACTATCTTCTTGAAAAATCGAGACTTTATATGATTTTTACAGACAAAAGATTTAAACCTTATTTGATAAGTATAGCTTTAATACTTATCAATTTAGTTGTTTTTATTTTCTGTCAATTTGACTCAGACTATTCCCTCTTTGGAACAAATCTTGATTCTGGCTTAATCTCTAAATTAGCTTTTAATACCTCAGAACCTGTCCGACTTTATGGCCTAAATCTCTTAACTAGTATTTTTACTCACCAAAATCTTTCACACTTTTTACTCAATATTTTATTTTTTAGTTTAATATCTTTTGCTACTGAAAAATATTTAGTTAAATTAGAATTTATTTTCTTTATCGTCATAACTCAAAGTATTCCCTTAATGCTCACATCACTTTTCATAAGTGGTGACCATCTTTTTTTGGGAGTTAGTCTGGTCTGTTACGGATTATTTTCGTTGTATTCAATGATTACTAAGAAGTATTATTTTTTTGCCATTGCCTTAACAATCATCAGTATAAACTTAATAATTGGACCTACTGATTGGTTTTCATTATCAATGCATCTTTTAGGTCTCATGATGGGAGTAAGTTACTTTCTCTTAAATACGAAACTACTTGGTCGCCGATATAAAACGTACTAATCCGGCCATATTCACGGTATACCAACCCTCTTCACCAACTGTTAAATTAGCGTAATTTCTACCCCAATTTTTTGGATTATAGTGCTGGATAATACTTCCGTCATAGCGGTTGATGACATAAAGTCCATCGTTCTTAGATGGATATAATAAGACATCTCGGTAGGGATCATAGGTCACCCCAGAGTAGGAAACGCCTTTATTATCTTTAACTTTAAAGCACCAGCTTACGCGTTTTTGTAAAGTATCGATGCCACAGACAGATCCATTGCTGTCAGCATAGTAAATCATAAAATCGACAACCATCGGAATACTAACAACAGGTCCTAGGTTACGATACGACTGTGAAGGAATACCATTGTTTTGATAAAAACACTGAACACCTCCGAGCTCTGATTTAAAATAGACTTCACCGTACACAAAACAAACCTCATCTTTAAATAAAGCTGGTTGCATCCAACTTGAAGCAGGTAGCTCTCTTTTCCAAAGATGTTCTCCAGTTAAGAAATCGTAAGCAACGGCATAAGCTCGATACTTTTTTGTATTTTCTTTATCTCTACCAGTGCCGATAAATACTCTATTTCCTTGGTAAACAACTGAGCTATCAACATGTCCATCATTTTTATGCCATACCTCTTCTTTAGTATCTGGCTTAACGGCGTAAAGGCCATCAGCTCCCGCTGTAAAAAAAAGAAGTTCTTGATTTTGATATTTTCCGACTACAGGCTGGACTTCGGTATGACCTTTTGTAGAAAAAGTCTTTCTCAGCTTTCCCGACTTCAAATCGAAAGAATAAATTCTTGCATGGTGAGTTGCGTGAACGCCTTCACCAAAAATAACATTATTATTCCAAACAATGGTTCCCGCACTTACATACTTTCCGATATAGAATTTTCTAACGACTTCCAAAGTCCTTCTTTTTATTTCGAAAACATAACCCTTAGATGTACCAACAAAAAGAGAATTCCCTGCGAGTGTTGCATGACCAAAAGCCCCTCCTTCAATTTTAGAAATCATGGCCTCTTTAAACTCAACCCCGCTGTACTTATGTGAAGATTTAAAATTATTTTTTGTTGCAACATTATTTGGATAGGTTTGATCGGATGGTGTGATGAGCTTTTTGTTAATGCGATTGATATTAAACATAAAAGTAGGAGCATTATCGATATATTGATAAAGCCACACCCCACCAATAAAGGCACCATTTAATAAAACGGCAGTAATGATGATTCTCGGCTTTAAAAGAAGCTCCAACATTCTTTTAGGACCTTCTGCTTTTAACTTAATCCCAAAAAGACCGGCTATAAAAGTAGCAACTACGCTGATGACCACACTAATCATCGTCAACGGAATCAGTACAGTCGGTACAATTAATGCGTGAATTTCATGATAATTTACTAACTCGTCCATTCTCTCCATCCACCCAAAGAACGTCACCATCTTTGAATCTATTGTGACATTGATCTATTCCACTAACTGCAGGAACCTTCATCTCTCTTGCCACAATCGCACAATGAGATAAGACTCCGCCCTTTTCAACGACAATCCCTTTCACTTTTGTAAACAAAGGAGTCCAGCCTGGATCAGTTGCTTCAGCAACAAGTATCGTATCCTCGTCAACCGCAGCTAAATCGACTTTTGAAATTTCTTTTACGATCATCGCCTTTCCTTTCACGATTCCTGAGGATAGTGCCTCTCCCTCAAAGACCGTATCAGTACTCAACTTATTACTAAAAATATTATCAATTTCATTTAGCGTAATTATTTGTGGCAACCTAATTTTATCAAACGCATCGTATTTCTTTTTTCTCGACTCTATAAGCGCTTTCGTTTTTTCATTCGGACGACAGTTTTCAATTTGTAAAACCTCATCAACACTTAACCAGAAAATATCTTCTCCTAACTCCATTCTCTTACCAAGTTCTAGAGCTATAAAACGAATATGAGCATAAGGTCTCAAAAGCTCCATTTTCCAACGCTCTCGGAGCTCCAACATTTTTTTTAATAAACGCCACTCTTGTAAGATAATCGAACGCTTAAACGTCTCCATTCCCTCAATATCATCTTCTACACTATTATGACTTTTTTCCAGCTTTTCTTTATAAGTTTTATATTCTTCTTCCGTAGCATCATAAAAAGTACTATCTTTTTTCTCAATCCATCTTGGAATAGTGAGATCAAGTTCACCTGTTCCTCTATGGCCATAACGGGCCATAAAGAAAGGTCTCAACTCTGGTCTAGCACATACTTTTTTATAATAGCGATTCATCTCCATGGTCGTGGTGTTGAGCCCCACACTCATCCATAATTTAATTTTCTCTTTTGCTTTTGCTTCTCCCAAAACTCCTTTCAAAATTGCAGTCAGAGAACTTAGTGTCGATTCAATTAAAAAGATTAAAATAAAAGGCCATTGTAAAACATCATCCGAAAAGACCTTACATTCATCTTTAAATCTTTTAAGTAGCTTATCGTCTTCCCACTTTGAATACATATTTGGCGTATTTGGCCTTGCTAATTTTTGTTTAAAGTCAGTCAGCTCTTTTCTTCCCTTTTGAATCCAAGCATTTCTGTTGGTGCTCATTTTCCAAGCTACTTTTAACATTTTCCATAAAGACAAAGGAGTTCTAAGAATTGAAATAAGAGTTATCTTTTTCCAATTAAATTTTAAATGAACTCTCGGATATGTGACGATTTCGTAGGGAATAGGACCAAAAAACAGTGGACCTAGTTTTTCAAGGTTTATATAGGCGTGTCCAAAAACACTATCAAGAATCGACTGATGAGGAGAAAAAGATTTATCAACAAAACTCATATAACCAAGTGTTTTCAATGCTTCACCAAAAGCTCCACCCGGCGAAAATGCTCTCTCCCAAATGCTAAATGTTAAAGGTGCTGCATGACCTGTCCATTCAGAAAAAGTTTGGCCATCCCAAACCGTATCGACATCATAATTTTTACGAAGATGATTTAACTCCTCATCTATTGATTTTCCTCGTGAGGGCTGATTAAACTTGGTTGTAATTGGTCTTGCCTGTAAAACAAAAAGCCTTCCTTTGAAATCAATGGACCACTCCATATCAACTTCATAGTCCAAACTTTCCGCAACTTCTTTTCCAATTTTGACAACTTCATCAACTTGTTTTTGAGAAAGTAGCTTATTTTTTTCCGCTTTATCTTGGAAATATTTCTCTGGTGTCTTTTTTCCCGATACAAGGTCCTCACCAAGGCCTTCTATCGCTTCAAGAAGCCAGCCATCCATTTTTTCTCGAGGGTCCTGACTAAAAAAGACTCCTGAATACTGAGGTTCTACCATTACTTGAACAACAACATTCATTCCTTCATTATCTTTGTGGTTTGTTAAATGTTCTTTATAAGCAACGGCATTTTTTTTATAAATTGATTGAAAACATGACTCAATACTTTGGTAAAGCATCTCTTCTGTTTGAACATTAAGATAAGTTGTATTTTGACCAGCAAAACTAAACTCTTTTGAGTCTTCTCCAGCTGCAGAGCTTCTTACAGCAACGGGACAATTCCCTTGCTTATCCCACCAATCCATAAGATCGCTCCAGCACTTATCTAGCCCTTCAGGAGAAGTAAGGATAACTCCAGGAGGAACCCTAAAGCCCTTTTGGATTAAAAGGCCTAAAGTTTGGGCCTTTCCTCCAAGATAAACGTCTGAATTTGTTACGCTTTCAAATGGTATGAGCATAAATACTGTCTCTCTTTTCCTCTTCATCGCGATATATCACAAAGGAAATAAGAAAGACAGCATGCTTTAAATCATAAAAACAAGATTAGATTTTTTTGAAGTAAAGGTTTCCAGAGCCAGTTCTAACGTTGATTTCAATTTCAGACTGCTCACTTTTGGTGAACTCACCCTTCACTTTTCCCCAACCTGATTTGAAGTCAACATTCTTAAACGTTGTTCCCTCTGGCATGTATAATTCAACATCTCCACTACCAGAACTTGCATCTAAAGAAATATTACCCATCTTCTTTTTTTCCATCAAAAAGCGCATATCTCCACTTCCTGTTTTAACTTTAAAATCTCTAGCAAAGCCTTCAAAATTTAAGTCTCCACTACCTGATCTAAAGTTTACTGAGTTTGTAACTCCGACAAACTTCATATCTCCGCTACCTGTTCTTCCCTCGAAAGATTTTGCATCACCAAGAACCTGAATATTTCCTCTCCCGGTTTTAAAAACAATATCTCCATTAATATCTTTAGCAGAAAGATCTCCAGAACCTGCTTTAATATCAAGGTTTACATTTTGGGGAACAGAAACAGCATAGATAACATGACAATTGTTCCCCTTCGTTTCTATTTTAAGGAAAGTTTTGGCCCTCACTTCACTTTTTACCTTACAGTTTCCATCACGATCTTTCATTTTATAGGCGACAACAATTTCTTTGCCTTCACCTTTAACAATACCGATATCACCAGAGCCATTCACTAACTCAAATTTACCAGAGTCAGAAAAAGGAAACCTTAACGTTTCTTCTTTCGCGTTTACATTGAGTATTAAAAAAGTCAGTAATAATAATTTCATCTCTACCCCTTAATTTTATTTATTTTACCGTTAACAATATTAAAGTTAATTTTATATGCCTCTTCACTATCAGAGCTCACAAACTCATCGGTCTTACCATTTAATACCGAAGAATTGTATTTATAAAAGCTCTTACCATCAGGACTAAATTTAATTTTTCCATTCATCAGATTTACATTTATATCAGACTTCACGTTCTTAATTTCGACATCACCATTTGTTCCCTCAATCTGTAGAGAAACACGTTCAGGCAACTCTATTTTACATTTAGCAGCTGTGGTTTTAGACATCTCAAAATTCAACATTTTTTCAGAAACGACGGGACCCGTACTATTAAATTTTCCGACAACCTTACACTTATAAATGACTTCTTCATTTAAACTCGGCTCAACGCGAACTTTCCCATTAGAGAAATCAATTTTAACAAGTTCTATTCCATTGGTCTTGGTATCTTGCTGGCCAGAAAATTCATTCTCTTGAACATTGAGTTCAAAGTCTTTACCTATTTTAACTTTCCCCTGCTTTTCATTTACATCAATTAATCCCCCGAGAATTTGCACCTGTCCTTTTTCCTCGTCGACTTTGACAAGGGGTGAAAATTTCCAAATGAGAATGAGAAAAACAAAAGCTGAGATTCCAAAAGTTCCAAGAAAGCCAATTGTAATCCACTTAACAATAGGATGCTTTGCCGGACGATTAGGCTTTAAACCTCTTTCCATTAAATAACGATTGGCCACTTGCTCTGGCTCGCCCAATGAAGCAAGAACTTCATTCATATTTGTAGACTCATCATTCTCCAGTGCTTCCATCACATGACTTTTTATCTCAGTGATAATATCTGCCTTCTCACTGATCGCAATCGGCCCAAGAGATTTATCCAGCCTTGCCAAATAAGACTCTAATTGATGATCATTCATTTCCCTTCTCCTATTTTTAAATAATTCTCAACCATACTTTGATATTCCATTTTCATTTCTTGAAGTAGCTTTGTTCCGGACTTTGATAGCGAATAAAATTTACGAGGATGACCTTTTATTTCTTTAGTTTCCCACTTCGCTATCAAAACTTTATCAGTGGTCATTCTATTCATCAGAGGATAGAGCGTTCCCTCTTTCATTGAGATTCCCAACTCTTCTAATAGTTTAATTAATTGGAACCCATACAATTTGTCATGTTGCTCAATTAATGAAAGAACACAGAGCTCCAAATAACCCTTTTTAATTTGCGTTGCCCAATTTTTATAATTCATAGCCATACAATATACCTAGCATTACAAGGTATTATATTACAACTAAAAAAGATGCATAGGGATTTAAAATTTATTTTTTCAATAAATTCAGTAATCTAGATAATTCTTCTAGCGTGGATTTTTAAAAGTTAGCTACGTATAGGTATTTTTAAATAAGATTGACCATTTGCTTCAGGAGTCGGAAGTTTTCCCGCGTTAATATTAATCTGTAAACTTGGTAACAGCAATTTTGGTTCCGACAAATTAGCGTCGCGACCAGTTCGAAATGAAACATATTCTTCTTTTGATGTATTTTCTTTCAGATGAATATTCGTCTCTCTTTGCTCTTTAATTGAACAAGAAAAACGCAACTTACGCCCCCCTGGCATATAATCGTGACCAGTATAAGTTGTAACCGAGGGGTCTAGTTTATAAATTTTATTGGCCACAGAATCGTATAAATCCTCTGCACTGCCATCAGGAAAATCACATCTGCCAGTTCCAAAATCAGGCATAAAAAGAGCGTCACCCGTAAATAGGTTTTCACCAATTAAAAAGCTACAACATGCGGGTGTGTGACCTGGAGTTGAAATTGTTTTTATCGATAACCCACCAGCAGTTAAGTCCTCTTTCTCATTTAATAAGATATCAAATTGATGGCCATCAGCTTTAAAAGAGCTAAATCCATAAAGTGAGCTAAATCTCTTTTGAACAATTTTAATCTGCTCACCGATAGCAACCTTCGCCTTAGGAAATTTACTTTTTAAGACTTGTGCACCAGAAATATGGTCCGCGTGGGCATGGGTTTCTAAAATATAATGAAGCTCCAAATTATTTTCTTGTAAGTAGTTTGTTAAAAGATCAACAGAGTGACTCGTTAAACGAGATGAGTTTTGATCATAATCCCAAACAGGATCGATAACGACCGCATCTTTTCCAGATGAAACAATATAAGAAAGAGTGAACGTTGCCTTATCAAAAAATGCTTCAACCTTAATCATTTGATGTCCTTCTTAAAATTTTTTGCCACACTTTTAAAAATTTTATTTTAAACTTTTTTAATGTAATTTTGAAATCTTAGTTACCAAAACCGATCTCTCATACTGCCAAGCAATGAGAAAACCTGTTTACAAATATGCACCGCTGCATTCAAAAGTGAATCAGCCTTGTTATTGAAGCTCCATAAACTTTAACACGGAACCCCTATGCCGATGCACTTAACATTCTTTTTGTTTTGTTTCTCAATTATTACATCAAGTTTACAAGCTCAGTCACATAACTGGGTAGTTAAGCACCGAAAATGGACTAACGCTCACGAACAGAAGTTCTCAGAGTTTATTTCAATTATGGGTGAAACCAAATGTGGAAGTTTACAACGCTGCTTAACAAATAAAAAATCTAACCCTTTTTATTATAATAAAACACCAAAAAATACTCGCTATCCTTCTGACTGTGCTGACCTTCCCTTCGCCCTAAGGGCCTTCTTCGCATGGATGGAAGGTCTTCCTTTTGACTATGTCGACTATGTTGTTCCCGGTCCAAAAAACACATCATCTAAAGACATTCGTTATACAAAGTATGGCAATAAACCTGCTGGTAGACGAACATTGAGTTATGGCAACACCTACAATGGACCTGCTGAAATAAGGCGAATTGCAAACTATGTTTCAACGGCCATGTACAGAACTCACTTTGACTATATTTCAGACTTTTATCCCGTTCGCTTTTCTAGAGAAACAATAAAGCCAGGTACTGTTCTGTACGATGCTTCTGGGCATGCTGCTATTGTTTACAAAGTAGAAGACGATGGTCGTGTGCGTATGATGGATGCTCACCCCGATCAATCAATCACCTATATTACTTTTGGAAAGAAGTTCGCAAGAAGCCGTCCCGAGCATGGAGCAGGTTTTAGAAACTGGAGACCAGAGTTAAGTTATCAAGAAACTTACAAGCTAAAAGACTTTTCAGATGAAATGTATAATCGTTACTTTCAAGTTTCGGGAAGAAATGTAGATTATTATGATTATATTCGATCATCTCTCTCAAAGGGGAATTTAAAATATAACCCCGTCAACGAGATGAATAACTTAATTATAGAATTGTGTGATAATACACATGACAGAGTTCGTTCTGTTGAAGCCGCTATCAAAAAAGGAATTCATCGAAAGTCTCATCCTAACAAACTACCAGCTAATATTTATGGAACTCATGGAGAATGGGAAAGCTACTCGACTCCTTCAAGAGATGCTCGACTAAAAACAGGATTCGTAGAATTAAAAAATGAAATTAAACGTTTTATAGAAGGGTATGAAAACCAAGATCAAAGAATTGTCTACACACCTACCAATAGCCGCTACTCTCGCTACTGTAGAAGCGGAAATAGAACATGCTTTCTCGCAGCCTCTCTCCTCGAAAAATACGAAGACCTCAATCAAAGTTCTCAATGTCAGTTTTCTTATAAAAGATCAAATGGTGTGATGAAAACAATTAGCTTTCACCAACTCACCGAAAGATTATTTGATTTAAGCTTCGACCCTTACCATTGTATTGAACTGAGATGGGGTGCTCGAGGAAGTGAGCGTTCTAGTTGTAAGGATAATAGCAATAAACTCGCATGGTACGATGCTGAACAAGGTTTAAGAAATCAAATTGAAAGAACATATGATCAGTACATGGGCTATGGTCTTACTGACACAAGATCAAAGCTCGGAACGAGACATGCTCCCGATGTAGATCTTTGGGGGTTTCTCATTGATCATCTTGATTTTGAACCTTAATAACCAACATTAATTTCAATCAATTGTTTTTCATGATTGATGGCCCATTGGCTAGCAGTGGGGATTGTTAGATTTCCCGTATAAATATAACCAATGGCCCCGACGACAAATGCTTCTCCCGTATTATTCACACCAGGAGTAGAAATTCCGGAACCAGCATCTGCTCCCGATGTATTAACAGAAGCCAAACCTGTTGCAGTCATCATTTGTCCGCTTAAATTATTAGAGGCATCAAATTGAAAGTTTCCTGCATTACAAGTTCCACCTGACCCCGTGATAAGAGCGTTTGCAGTTGGATTTTCTGCAGCGAAACCTACGGCGTAGTTTCTATTTTGTACGTTATCAATAAGAAAGTTTGCATCACTTAAGCATGTTCCATAATGATTATACACTTGCATAAGTCCTGCTTGCGCCATGTAGGCTCCTGACAAGAGAATCTTCGCTTCTGTTCTTCTACTTCTCGCTTTATGCTTCTTATAAGTTGGCACAGCTATAACAGACAGGATTCCAATGATCGCAACAACGGCCATCACTTCAATCATTGAAAAACCTTTTGAATTCATGAATTTATATCTCATCAATCTTATTATACCTCAATCTTAGACAATCACTTGAAAAAAAATTCTTGCCAATAAATTGTGTAATGAATATGTTGATGAAAATCCTTAGGGGTGTTTCGTACGCGAAACTGAGATTTGCTTAGCAAAAACCCTTTGAACCTGAAGCGGTTAGAACCGACGTAGGAATAGGAGCCTCAAATGTTTGTCACTTTTCTCATTTTTCTATTTATTTCTTTTAGTACTCAAACCAGTGAAACAATCCTTGTAAAAGATTCTTATTTACCAATGGAAAGTATCAATAATACTGAACTTCCTACTGAATTTAGTTCAGAGGAAGGGCTTTTTACTCTTCCCAATATTTCAACGAGTAAAGGATCAAATAAAACAAAGTTTCTCCAAGTGAGAGGCCTTGGTCAGAGGGAAAGTTTTTCCCCCCTTTTAAGACGTTACAATCAATTTTATCTCGATGAAGTTGATTACTCTCACTACCCTCAAGCGTTTGAACTCTATGGCTTTAATAAAACAGATATTAATTACGGGCCATCACTTAGAGGAGCAGGAGGAGCAACCTTTAGTTCTCAATCAACAGAATCAAAAAATCAATATGCCTTAAAAACTCAAATTAAATCATCTAGTTTTGATTACCAATCTCAAAAAGTTGCATATAAATCCTCTTCCAAAACTTTCCTTAAACCAAGCTTTAGTGCTATTAGAATCAAAGAGGATGGCTTTTATCAAAATACTTTTTTAGATAGAGACGATACAAACAATCGCGATGAATTTTACTTAAGAACAAGTTTTACGACACCTAAACTCTATAACCAAAATTTGAAATATAATTTTCATTATAATCGATTAAACAATGGCTACGATGCTTTTGCTCAAGACAACTCAACGACGATGACAAGTGATCATCCGGGGCAGGACGATCTTAATATGCAAGTACATCAACTGAGTTTAAATTCAAATAATAAAAATAATCTTTATATCGAATTTATGAAGGCCCACACCGTATACTCTTATGACGAAGATTGGGGTAATGATCCCCAGTGGTTAAACGTTGAAGGGTTTAATTCGCCTTACAACTACTTTATGGAGTTTATTACTCAAAAAGAACGTTACTCAATCTATGATATCTACGAATTCGCTAACACCAGATTTGAATTACGATATACTCAGTCTAAAGAATCTCATATTGAAAGAGGGTTTAGTGATGAGGCTGAAAGGAGCAATATCCAATCTATAATTAGAGAGCAAAACCTCTCTTTAAACACCAGCAGAGTCTTTTTTTTAGGAGAAAAAGCTTCTCTCAAAGCTGGTGCTGGTATTCAAAGACATGACTTAGCCATGAGCAATCAAAATTCCTCTCAAAATTTTTCTGAAGAACTTTTAAACGCAGAGCTCTCGCTTAATTACAATTCACTTTTCACAAATATAAAATCGGCCGAGATTCCAGGTGGAATTAATATGCAAAGTATTATTCCAGAAAGTAGGAGTCGTTATACAAAAGAAAGAGTCAGCACTGTTGAAACAGGACTCCATTTAAAAAATCATTTGAGCGACAACAAAATCGCACTTTTTTATACTTTAAGAAATAACCCGCAAGTAAAAACATCATTTCAAGCAGACCCTAATGATCCAAGTACCTTTAGTTATTATAATGATAACTCAAAGTCAGCAACTCACTATGGAGCAGAAATCACAAACAAGTTTTTTGTAAAGAAATGGCTAACGTGGGAGAGCTCTATTAGCTTTTTAAAAACATCCTATAATGATTACTCTTTTAGTGAACAAAACCTTGAAAAGAGAGAGCTCCCTCACTCACCTGAATATCAACTCGTTTTAGCCCCGACGATAAACATCTCGAAGAGAAGCGCTCTTTCTCTTAAATTTTATCAGCAAGATAATTTTTATTTTTCAAACTCACATGATCAAAGAGCTTCTGGATACTCACTGCTTGACTTGAAGGCGTCAGTAAGATTTGGAGATATCAAGCTTGGTGGTTTTATAAATAACTTGCTCGACAAAACTTACCAAACAAGAGGTTTTTTCTTTGGAAACAATCCTCCAAATTTTGACAGTGAGCTTTATACGCAACTTGGAAGACCTCGCACTATTGGCTTAAGTCTCGATATGAATTTATAACCAACGAGGAATTAACTCTTGAGATTTTTGATAATCACTAGGGATACCAATATCGATAAAGTCTCCCTTTAAGGCTTGACCAAAAACATGCCCGCTTGCAATCAGCTTAGGCAAAATTTCAGTTTCCAGAGAGGACTTTTCTAAGGTTGAGAATGAACTCAATACTTCTTTATTAAATAAATACATCCCCAAATTGATAAGCCCTGAAGAAGAACTCTCCTGCTTTTCTTTCATCTTTTCAACTTGATTACTTTCATTAAGAAAAACTTCTCCATAGCGAGAAACGTCTTCAACCAAGGTGAGCCCCATAAGAAATCGATCTTTATGATATGTGGTTAATAGAGGAGTGAGTGCACCATGAAAAAAAGTATCACCATTAAGAACAAGTATTCTTTCACCTTCAACTTCTTTTAAAGCGTTAATAATGGCACCACCTGTTCCAAGCGGCTTATCCTCAACAATGACCTTCACATTTTTTTTGGCTTTGAAATGATCCGCAATCAACTCTGCCTTATATCCGGATAGTAGAGAGATATTGCAAAGCCCCTGATTTTCTAAATTTTCTATGAGATAGTCTAAAAAGGGCCGATCTCCGATAGGGGCCATAGGTTTTGGCACGTCGCTAACGACGCTCTGCAAACGAGCTCCTTTTCCTCCCACTAAAATCAAAACCTCAATATTTTCCAACAGATATACCTCCAAGAAACAAAGAGTATTGAAATCATCAATGTATCACTTTATCCCCTACCAAACCAAAGTATAACTTCCAAGACAAACAGATTTGTCATATCATTGACGACTATTGATATTAGCAAAGAGTGCCTTATAAATTACAGCGTAAAAAAACTGATTTCAAATACTTCATGGATATTTTTTGAAAAAATATTTCGCATGATTTTGAACTTTGTCGTTTTCGCTGCCATTGCAAGACATCTAGGTGCAAGCGACTTTGGGATTCTTTCTTACTGTCTAAGCTTACTTTATTTTCTTACTCCACTTTGGAGTCTTGGCACTGATCATGTTTTCAAGCAAAAATTTATTATCGGTCAGGAAGACTCTCCCTCTGAAAATCTGATCTCAACCTTTACCATTTTGAGAATTTTTACATCTCTAGCTTTATTCGTCTTGGTCATCGCCTTTTCTCATTTATTTTTAAATCAACTCAATTATATTTTATTAATTATTATCAGTTCGAGTCTTTTCTTTAGAAGTATCGAGTCGATTGAGGTTTTCAATAACTCTCAGCTCAACTCTAAATATAATACATATTCAAAAACAATTTCTTTTGTCATCATTTCTGTCATCAACCTAACAGCGATCTCTCTCTCAGCACCGCTCATATTCTTTGCTTTTAGTTATGCTTTAGAGTTTTTGATTTATGCTTGTTTACAATTAATTATTTTTAGAAGAGGAAACATTCCTTTAAAACTTCACTTTGATAAAAAGGAAGCTCTTCTTATCACAAAGAAAAGCTTTCCTATCTTTGCCTCAACTTGTTGCTCAGTAGTCTTCTTCAAAATTGATCATCTCTTTCTTGGCAATATGATTGGAATGGAGGCCGTCGGTCAGTATGCCGCAGCCGTTCGTCTATCAGAGATTTGGTACTTTATTCCAGCAAGCATTATGATCTCTCTATTTTCTCCAGTACAAAGCTATTTTGTGAAAGACAAAGAGAAGTACTACGAACTTTTAAGAAAAATCTATTCTGGCTTTTTCTACTTCTCTATCGTTATTAGTTTATTTATCTCGGTAACATCAGATTTCTGGGTCGATATTATATTTAAAGAAAGATATGAAAATACGGCAGCGATTCTTTCCATTCATATCTGGTCGTTTGTCTTTGTCGCCTGGGGGTTTGCTCAAGAACCTTGGGATGTGGCCAATAATTTACTAAAGTTAAGGTTTAAGCGACTGGCCGTTGGTGCTCTTTGTAATATCACCTTGTGCTTAATCCTCATTCCAACTTATGGGGTCCTTGGTGCTGCTTATGCAACATTGATATCTCGTGCTACTGCCTATTTCTTTATCAACCTTCACTCTAAAGAATCACGTGAAATATTCTCTATTCAACTGAGTTCGATTTTTTATCCAATAAAATATCTGCACTCACTCCCAAATAAAAAACAAGAATTAAGAAACGCCTAAGGGCAGGTTTATCATGAAGGTATTGGTTACGGGAGCAGAAGGATATATTGGAACATCCTTAGTACCACTCTTATTACAACAAAACTTTAAGGTAACAGCTTTAGATAATTATCATTACCATTCAAACAGTATGCTCAGTACGATATCTGATGAGAATTTTTCCTTAATTGAAGGTGATGTTCGAGATGATGACATCATGAAACCTCTTATAAGAGAAAATGATATATTAATACCCCTAGCTGGTATCGTTGGTGCTTTCAAATGTGATAAAGATCCCAAAAGTGCAGAACAAATTAATCGAGATTCGATTATTCGTTTGGCAAAACAAAAGTCAAAAGAACAACTTCTTATTTTTCCATCTACGACGAGTATTTATGGACCCACAAAAGAAGGTAGTCTTACTGACGAGCAAACACTACCTACCCCCTCATCTCTCTACGCTAAATCTAAAGCTGAAGCAGAAGACTGCTTATTAAAAAATACTGAAGCTATTTCGCTAAGGTTTTCAACACTTTTTGGAGTATCTCCTAGATTAAGAACTGAGCTACTTGTTAATAATTTCGTTTATATTGCTTATTTTGAGAAATACCTAACCACTTATGAGTCACATTTTAAAAGAAACTTTCTTCATGTCATGGATGCTTCAAGAGCAATTATTCATGCAATTGAACATTATGCTAAATTGAAAGGTGATGTATTCAATGTCGGTCTTCAAAACTGTCATTTAACGAAAAAAGAATTATGCTCTTTAATTCAAAACCAGATCCCAGATTTTAAATTTGACGAGAAAAGTGATGGCCATGACCCCGATAAAAGAAACTATATGATCGACTCATCAAAGCTAAGAGAAGCCGGCTTTAAAACCACAGTCACATTAAAGCAAGGCATTAAAGAGTTGATAAAACACTATTCTATGTTAAAAACAAGTGATGAAGACAAAATATAGGAATTAAAAATGATCATTACAAAAACTCCATTTCGATTATCATTTTTTGGCGGCGGAACAGACCTTAACAGTTGGTATGAGAAAAATGGAGGTCTTGTTATCTCTTCGGCAATTTCATACTACACTTATATTTCAGTAAGATACCTACCACCTTTTTTTGATCATAAGACAAGACTTGTTTACTCAAAACAAGAGAATGTAAATGACAATAAAGAGATTAACCATCGTGGTGTACGCAGCTGTATGGAGTTTCTCAATATAGATGACGGAGTTGAAATCCATCATGATGCCGATTTACCCGCAAGATCAGGAATTGGCTCAAGTTCAAGCTTCACCGTTGGTATGCTCAAAGCATTTCACGCTCTAAAAAACCGAACCATAAGCAAAGAAAACCTAGCAAAAGAAGCCATTTACGTTGAGCAAGAAGTTGCTAAAGAAAACGTCGGTATCCAAGATCAAATACTCGCGTCTTATGGTGGAATACAAATACTGCAAATGGGCCCAGGAAAGAACTACTCAGTCGACCCTCTTATCATCTCTCCAGAGTATATTAATCATCTTGAGTCGAACTTACTTTTAGCCTTTACAGGACTAACTCGTTTTTCAACAGAAGTAGCGGCAAAACAAATTGAAAATATAGAAAAAGGATCCATTGAGAATAAGATGTCTGAAATTTATGATATCGCAAAAGAGTCACTAACACTTCTCACTGAGGAAGGTGATCTTGCAAAACTTGGTAAACTTTCCCACGATACCTGGGAAATAAAGAGAACGCTTTCAGACTCCATAACGAACCCTGAAATAGATGAAATTTACTCTACTGCTATTAGAAATGGAGCGACTGGAGGTCGCCTTTTAGGTGCAGGTGGTGGTGGTTTCTTCATGTTTTGGGCACCTCCTGAATATCACCAAAAAATCAAAGACTCACTCCCCCAGTTGAAAGTTTGGGTTCCTGTAAAGTTTGATTTCGGTGGATCGAGAGTCATACTTCATTAATTAAACCAATACCTATAAAAAGTACGTATCACACTTTCTTTTTTTTATAATTCATTCTATAAGGTTGCAAAAATACTTATTTGAGACCTTTATGAAAAAACTGCTAATTTTTGTTTTAATAACTTTTTCAAGTACGTGCTTTGGTGACGAGTTTCGTATGTCATGCTCGCGAAAATACGATGCTCATTCTGCTGATCAATTTGACATGTACTTTATTGGCTTTAAACGTGGTCAATATCAGATCAGTACGATTTCAATGGAAAATGAAGCAAGAATTTCTAGTTTTGATCCCATTGAAAATCTAGAAATATTACGCGTTTCTAAACAAAGATCCAAAAGAGATTTTGATGATGTTTTTGAAGTCGCTCGCGAGTTTAAAAAAGAGATGAGATTTTTTAGATTCATTATGGATAATAATGTATCAAATCTTTTAGTCGCCCAAGAAGAAGAGGAAGTATTAATGGAGCGTCATGACGGAAGTCTTACCGTTTACGCTTGTAAATACATTGATTAGATCTTTTTAGCCTCGATATCAATCATAAGGTCCCGATCCTCTTTCCATTTAAACCGTTCTAGTTTTGTTACTTCAAAACCTAGCTTGGACATCATCGCTCTGACCTTACCTTCAGTATAAGCATTTCTGTGGTATTGGCCTTCGCCGTTTTGGCTTCCAAATAACATGGCCATCAAGTAGCCCCAGCGATTATCCGTATTATAAGTATAAGTTCCAAACCAGTGTTGAGATTTTACCGCTTCATCATCGTCACGGTAAAAATCTTTCCAATCATCTTTAGCTTCAAGCCATAATTTTACTGCATCTTCAAAGTCCGGAACACACCAACGAAAGAGTCCACCTGGTTTTAAGACTCTTGCTACTTCATAGAAAAACTTTGGTTCTTCTTTAAAAGAAAGGTGCTCAATAAAAGCATCTGCTCTTATTTCATCAACTTCTCCGTCTTTATATGGCAAATCAAAAATGTCATATTGATAAATGGGAATATCAGGAATATCAAGATGAGGATAACGTTTCTTTAAATCTTCAGTTGTATCCATATCTATATTGACGTACCCCTCTAGTGGGCGACTTGCACATCCAACGTTTAATTTAAGCATCATTTCCTCTATTGTTAATCGAACTGAACAAAGCAGTTGTTTCTTTAATAGCTTGGTCTAAATTTCCTTTAAACTCAAACCCAAGATTTTGAAATTTATCGAACTTAACATAATAACTTAACTGATTCATGATTTTAGCATCCACAAGATCAACTTCGGTATTAGGCCTGTATTTTTTAATATTATCAACAATGTCCCGAACTGTAGCATTCAAGGTCAATACGTTATAAATTTCTCGATCAAAAATATTTTTCTCTAAAACAAAAACAAGCGCTCTTACCCCGTCTTGAAGATCTAAATATGGACGGTGCTGATCTAATGCTGTTTTCCATACAGATAGTGGAATTCCCATACAAGCCTGCCAGCAAAATTTATTCACTGCGGTATGAAACCTCATTCCCACAGATGTTCCAAAAATTGTTCCAAAGCGAAGTGTAACAAACTCAAGGCCATCAAGGTTCTTTAAATAGATTTCAGAGTCATACTTTGCTTTTGCGTATGGACTTTGTGGTGAGAGATCTTCTTCTGAGCAATTCTCATCAACTTCTTCTTTTTGTGTTCCGTAAACACTCGTTGTCGATAGAAAAATTAATTTTGTCTTATTTTCTTTACAGCAATTTGCTATCAGCTTTGTAGCCTCGAGATTGACTGCTTCTACCTCTTTTTGTTTTTCAAAACTACTAGCGGCATCTGTTATCGCAGCAAGGTGAACCACGACATCAGATTTCTTTATATATTCAGTTATATCGTCTTTTAAAATATCTTTTTCATAAAATTGATATTTCCCTTCATCAGGTAAATTCATTAAAGAGCAATATCTTTGGACTAGCATATTATCGAGCATCATGATTTCAGCATCAGGCATTACACCTGGTAAATAACGAATGAATGCGGAACCAATATGACCGAGAGCGCCTGTCACTAAAATTTTCATGACTCTCCCTCATTATCATTTAGAGTATGAAGGTAAGCTTTTATTCCTTCTTCGAAACTTACTTTTGGTGTCCAGCCTGTAAGAGCGGTAAAGAGCTTTGTATCGGCAACAAAGTTTCTTTTCTCTATAGGAGACAACCCTTGAGGAGGATCAACATGTTTTAAAATCGAATTTGTTTTTGGATTAATTTCTTTAGCTAAATCAATTACTGTATTGAAAGCATCTTTTAATTTATAACCTGTTCCAGATCCCATAACAAAATAAAGACCATTCGTTTTCTCTTTATTAAATGCACCCACAAGCATTGCTTCAATTAAATCGTCTATATAAAGATAATCTCTTATTTCTTCACCGTTGCCATAGACAGGTAGTTCTTCTCCTCGAAATGCTTTGCCGGCCATAAAGTGAATGATCCCTCTGTCCTTAGAGCTACTTTCAACTCCCGGGCCATATATATTACAAAGTCTTAAAGCATGACCTGTGACAATTCCTTCATCAATGTAGTGAAATAAATAAAGCTCTGAAAAATATTTGTGTAGATCATAAATGGTAACAGGTGCAGGGTGATGACCTTCATTGACTGGGATTTCGTTGGGAATACCATGTATCGTTGAACTACTGGCCAAGACAATATGTGGTTTCTGTTTTTTTTCTTTTAAATACTCAAGCAAATTTAATAGTGGCTTAACTGAATGATCGTAATCTTCAATAGGATTTTCATTCGCTTTGTATGCACTTGTTTGAGCTGCTAACGAAAAAACATAGTCAATGTGATCTGGCATATGTGCTTCATCAAAAAAGAAATTAGACCAATCTACAGGAATATGCTCAAAGTGATCTCCTCCTTTGCTACTCATCCCCCAAACTTTCGCTCCTTCTTCTTTTAATGCATGGACAAGTTTTGTTCCGATATAACCGGAAGCACCTGTCACAATAACATTTTTATTTTCAAATCTTTTCATTTAATAGGTGGCCCCGCTAGCCAGTCGAAATCAATAGAAGGATCATCAAAAGCAATTCGATATTCATCTTTCGGGTTATATTCTTCACTTGCAAGATAGAATAAATTAACGGGTCCTTGAATCGTTTGAACACCATGAGCGACGCCTGGAGGAATGCGAACAATTTGTGATTCTTGCAGGTCTCCCATGTAGAAGTCCATCGTATTTTTATACGTTTTTGAATCCTCTCGCATATCAACTAATCCAATTCTCATCACACCTGTGGCCACATAAAACCACTCTGTTTGTATTTGATGCATATGCCACGCTTTCGTCACACCATTAAACATTAAACTATGACTCCATTGACCAAAGCCTTCTTTAAAAATTGGATCGCTTACCCGAATAATTTCTCGAAAAAAACCTCTCCCATCAGAATGTGTGACAAGTTTCTTTGTTTCAATTCCATCAATATTGATTTCCATTAAACCCCTTCCTTTCCAGGTAAGAATACTTTTTTACTAGAGATAATAGCATTTTGTCGACGAAAGTACTTCGTCAGTCTTCATCAACTTCTGAGTCTTCTTCTGTCTCATCAGACAACTGAAGCTCTATAGGAACATCTGGATCGAACTTTTCATTGAAGCCCCAAGGGCAATCGGGACAGCCAGTTTGGCAACACACAGCAATATCTTCAAAGTCTCTTGGCCATTCTTCTTGCTCGACTTTTTCTTTTTGCTTTTTGTCATTCATATAAATATTATGCCCAGAAAGTATTAAGCCTGCAATTCTGCAGGCTTAGAGTGTGTGTATTTTATATAAGTCTTGTAACTCGACAAATGTGAAGAATAACCTAACATAACGATCAACTGAAAGCTAAAGTTTTTTACTCAAATTAATTTAGATTTTATGTTTTCTTGACTCATAGGGTCCCAAAAGTGTGGACGTACCTTAATAGGGGCACTATATTTTAGAAAAAAAATAAAGGATAGAACGTGAATCACCCGTGGTTTAAGCATTATGAGCAGGGCGTGCCCCATGAGATTGATCTTAATAAGTACAAGTCAATTGTCGAAGTTATCGAGGAATCTTTTAAGAAGTTTCCTGATCACGATGCCTTTTATTGTATGGGGAAAACATTTACTTACGAAGAGATGGATCTTCTAAGTAGAAAGTTTGCGAGCCACTTACAAAATAATCTTAATTTACAAAAAGGTGATCGTGTTGCGCTGATGATGCCAAATATTCTTCAATATCCGATCGCTCTTTTTGGTATTCTTAGGGCCGGCATGGTTGCAGTCAACGTCAATCCTCTTTACACTCAAAGAGAATTAGAGCATCAACTTAAAGATTCAAATGCAAAAGCAATTATAATCTTTGAAAACTCTGCTTCAATTTTACAAGAGGCCTTACCGAATACGAATATCGAACATGTTATGGTTACGGCCATTGGAGACTTCTTAAATTTTCCAAAAAACCTGCTCGTTAATTTTGTTATTAGAAATGTTAAAAAAATGGTTCCCGCCTGGAATATTGGTATCGCCAAATCATTCAAGAGCGAACTTTTCAATGCCAATCCTGATCAATACAAACCTGTCGAATTGAATCATGAAGATATCGCTTTTTTACAGTATACCGGAGGAACAACGGGTGTTTCTAAAGGTGCTATCCTTACTCATGGAAATATTGTCGCCAATATTCTTCAAGCTGGAGAATGGATTGATAAGCAGATTGATAAAGATGCTTCTGAAATTATTATAACTCCGCTGCCCCTTTATCATATCTTCTCATTGACTGCGAATCTCTTTATCTTCTCATCTATTGGTGCACTCAATGTTCTCATCACAAACCCACGTGATATACCGGGCTTTGTAAAAGAGTTGAAGAATTTTAAATTTACTGCATTTACCGGAGTGAACACTCTTTTTAATGCTTTACTCGACAACGAAGAATTTCATAACATCGACTTCTCTGCCTTGAAGCTCACACTTGGTGGTGGAATGGCCGTTCAAAAAGCAGTCGCCGAAAGATGGAAAGAAGTGACAAAGAAACCACTTATTGAAGCTTATGGGTTAACAGAAACATCACCTGCGGCTTGTATTAATCCTCTTAATCAGCAGGATTATAACGGAAAAATAGGTGTTCCTATTTCATCGACAATTTGTACGATTAAAGATGACGAAGGTAATGATTTAAACACTGGTGATGTTGGTGAAATCTGTATTAAAGGTCCACAAGTCATGCAGGGCTACTGGCAACGTCCAGAAGAAACAGCTAAGTGTATGACCTCTGATGGCTACTTCAGAACTGGGGATATTGGCTATATGGATGAAGAGGGATATTTCCAAATTGTCGATCGTAAAAAAGATATGATCCTCGTCTCTGGTTTTAATGTCTTCCCTAATGAAGTCGAAGAAGTTCTTGTTACTCACCCAAAAGTTTTTGAAGCAGCCGTGGTAGGTGTACCTGATGATAAGTCTGGTGAAGCAGTCAAAGCATTTATCGTGAAAAAAGATGATACTCTCACAGAAGATGAAATTAAGTCATTCTGTCGAGAAGAACTCACTGGCTATAAAATTCCTCGTCATTACGAGTTTAGAGCAGATCTTCCTAAATCAAACGTAGGAAAAATTCTCAGAAAAGATTTAAGAGATAACGCTTAGTAACGGATTTACTTAATTGTTCTTATTTCGATTTTTATTATTGAAGTAATTATGAATACTTTCGAAATCTTAACCAAAACATCCGTGTTTTACGATAACCAATATCGGGTCATCCCTGACCCGACCCTTCGGGCAAGTATTGGTCATCTATTAATTTCTAACGTCGCTTAATGACTTGTGGATACTTAGAACTCGCCCACGTAGTGGGTGCGACCAGTATGGGAGCATTCTAGGTATCAAAAAACATGGATGTTTTTTGAGAGATTATGCTGGAATGATTAAAGTTCAAATATGGATGAAGAACATTCAAGTCCAAATCTTTTTAACACTTAACTTTCTATTTTAGGAAATAAGGCCTCGGGAGTCTCTAACTTATAATGGGTCTCCCCAAACTTTAAGTCATTAAAGCTCTCTGAACTCGACCCCAAATAACTAACTGTTTTTTTCGCAGTCTCTGGCAAAAATGGTTCTAAGAGTAAGGCCAAAGACTGGATACCAAAAACACAATTGTAAATGACGGGAGTCAACGCCTCGGGATCTGTTTTTAACTTCCAAGGCTCTTTCTCATTTACGTACTGGTTCACTCTATTTACGGATTCCCATAAAACATCCAATGCTTTATTGTGTTCACGTTTTTCCATATGCTCTTTCATCTTGGTAAAACAATCCTCAAATGAAAGGTCTTGAGTCACACCAGTACCAGAAATTTCTGGTGGTATATTTTTTAGCGACAATTTCACAACTCTCATAATCAAGTTTCCAAAATCGTTACCAAGTTCATTATTATGTTTGTCGATCAACTCTTGTTCAGAGAAAGCACCGTCTGACTGAGCAGGGATACCTCTTAAAAGATAATATTTAAAAGAGTCCAGTGGATACTTATCAAGCATCGAATAAGGATCGATAACATTACCTAAAGACTTCGACATCTTTTTTCCATCGGCAGCGAGAATCATTCCATGAACATAAACTTGTTTTGGTAGTGGAATACCTGCAGCATGAAGCATACATGGCCAAATCACACAGTGAAACCAGACAATATCTTTTCCTATGACATGAACATCTGCAGGCCAATATTTATCCTGAAGATTATTTGAAACGAGAGCCGAATAATAATTCACTAAAGCATCACACCAGGTATACATGACGAAGTCGTCTTCCTTACCGGGAACAGGAATTCCCCAACCCTGATTAGGACGGCTAAAGGCTACATCACGAATTTCTTCTTTTTCTAATCTCGAAACAATTTCACTTCGTGAAGACTTGGGAACAATAAATTCTGGATTCGTTTTAATATGATTTAAAATCCAGTCTTGATATTTACTTAATCTAAAAAAGAAACCATCTTCTTCTTTTAATTCCAGTGGAATATTGTGGTGCGGACAGACTCCCTCAGGAGCTTGCAACTCTGTATAAAAGTTTTCACAGCTCAAGCAATAAAGGCCAGAGTATTTCCCGAAATATAAATCTTCATTTGCTTCAAGTTTTTTCCAAATATCTTTGGAGACATCTTGATGTCTTTTTTCAGTTGTTCTAATAAAATCATCGTGACGAATTTTTAAGTCATCACAAAACTTTCTAAATACGGCGACATTTTCATCGACAAATTCAAGCGTTTCTTTTCCAGCAGTCTTCGCTGACTCCATAAGTTTTTGGCCGTTCTCATCTGTACCCGTTAAAAAATAGGTGTCTCTTCCTAAAAACTCATACCAACGAGCATAGCAATCCGTGACCACCTTCTCATAAGCATGACCCATATGAGGTTTTCCGTTTGGATAATCAATTGCTGTTGTAATATAAAACGTTTTATCACTCATATTATTCTCTCATTCTTATCTGGCCAAGATACCTTGTTCTACTGCATCCGCTACAAGTTTTAAAGTATACTGCCAAAGCTCTTCAGATGCTTGTTGAATTATTTTATTTCTCTCAATCACCATTTGAGAGGTGACCCCATGCTTTTGCCACGAATGACCGTTTGTTTTTGTATTAAAAAAGATGGGAAGCAAACGATCAAGCGCATTTACGTAAATTGATTCAGGTGTTTCACAGTCTTCATACTCTAACCAATACTGATGAAACTCAACCAAATCATCTGAACTCTCGTAACGAAATAGCTTTTTTGCCGCTTCAATCTCTCGATTTTTTTTATCCTCTAGCCCATCGGTATCGTAGGCAAAAGTATCACCTGCATGAATTTCAACCAAGTCATGAGTAAGGGCGAGTTTTAGACAGCGATTAATATCAACTTCAGGTTTAGCGCACTTTTTAAAAGCCATCACCGCCATAGCGAGTGACCAGGAATGCTCGGCAGTGTTCTCTCTTCTTTTTCCATCGATATTGAGTGTTTGTCGCTCAACTGCCTTTAATTGATCAATGTCTAAGACAAATTGAAAAGATTGTTCGATATTCATACTTTTAGCACCCAATAGTATCAGTCATTTATAAAAGACTATTTGTTTAATCTAAGAATCTATTTATAATACAATTCTGGATAGGGCTATGACCACAATCGCGAATAGAAAAGACAAAATGAATTTTATGATTATCGAGGACGAAGAAGATCTTCGTATGATTTATGAGGAAAATATTCGAGACTGGTGTACAGCAAAAGGCATTGTCCCCAATATTATCGAGGCAACAGATGGTGTCATGGCAGCTCAAAAATTTAACAATATGGAGTTTCACGCTCTGATCGTTGATATCAATATGCCCAAAAGAAATGGAATCGAGTTTCTAAAATCTGCACAGAGAAGAATTAATGAATGCGGAACAAGAGTTATGCTTGTCTCGGGCGCTCTAACCAAATCAAACTTACTTGAGGCCTCGACATCGGTGTAAAAGACGTACTTGTTAAACCCTTTAAGTCAGATGACTTTAATGCTCTTCTTGAAAAAATACTTTCTTATTAGAAATTAACGACAGCTATAATTGATCACAACGACATCAGCTTCACCAGTGGTTTTACCTGAGTCATCGTGAGGTGGGCGGTGGTTAATACCAACTTTCGCCCAACCCTTTGGGTAAACGACAAGATAATTATCCTCAGTAAGGTCCTTATTCATAGCGTTTGATGTATTAAAATCTGAGCAATTGGAGTTCATAAACTGATTAGTTTGCATAACAATTTCGTAATCACTGATATAAGCAAAAGCTAATTGTGAAATAAATACTGAAAGTACCAAGATTGCCTTTTTCATTTATAAACTCCTTAATCACATTTTTTGTAACACATCACTCCAGCAATGACTAGGTTTTCAGGCTCCTGCAATCGTGAGGTCAGAAAATTTTATTTTTGGAGCAAAAAATGTCCTTCCCCTATTCGCTTCAACTTGGTTGGAAAGCCCTTTTATATTCCTCAGCGCATCAAAGAAGTTACCAGATACTGTAACGCCTCTCACAACGCTTTGCATTTCGCCATCTTTCATAAGATAACCTGTGGCACCAAAAGAAAAATCACCACTCATGCTATCTGTTCCTGAATGTAGCCCTTGCATATCGACAATATGAACATACTCACCTGTTTGAATATCGTGATCCGTTTGTTTCCCCGGCTCAATGATAGTGTTACTACCACCAACACTTAGAGCTGACCTGGGTGATCTCGAAGCATTAGCAGTATGCTTCATTCCCAGCTCTTTTGCTGTCGAAGAGTTTTGAAGAAAACTTTTAAGCACACCATTTTCCATCAAAGTTATTTCACTTGTGGGGTACCCCTCGCTATCAAAGGCACCATTTCCAAACGCGCCAGTATAGTTAGGGTTGTCCTTAATTGTTAGCTCGCTAAAGGCGAGTGTGTTTTCAATTTTATCTCGCCAAGGATTTAACCCCATGACTGCTCTTCTTCCTGAGAAGAGATTACTAAAGCAACCAAAGACATCTGAGAGAATATCAATTGAAAAAACGATATCGTACTTTCCAGTACTGATCGATTTTCCTTCAAGAAAATTTGACGTATGTTTTACTGTCTCTTTTACAAGCTCTTCTCTATTTAGATCAGAAAATGTACGCCCAACTTGATAGTGATAAAACATTGCCTGTTGTTTACCTTCCTCGGCCATCAGCGAAGACGTCAGTAAACTATTATTGGATGTTTTTGCAAAAGACATGACACCATTTGTGTTGGCCACCCAATATTCACTAACACCATCTGAATAAGTGTTATAGGGAGCGTTTTGAACTCTTTGATCAGCTTCTAAAATTTCTCTTTCCATAGCGAGAGCATAATCAACTTTTTTCTGAGGATCAGTCTCATCTGGCTTGTAATCATTTGAATCAGTAGCATCAAAGATATTTGATTTTGGTGCCACGATATCCTCAAACTCGGACTCTTTAGAAAAATTCGAATTCTCTAATGCTTGTTTAAGCATAATATCAATGGCGTCTTGATCAATTGATTCACTAGAACAAGTACCAATTTTTTTTCCTTTTTTGATTCGCACACCTAAGGTTTGAGCTGAGGAAACTTTATATTGGCTTATATTTTTAGATTCTGTTGAAACAGAAAAACTTTCTCCTCTATTGAAAAGAACTTCTGCACTTTCAGCACCTAATGTTTTTGCTTTCGTAAGAGTATTTTCTAATAGTTCTTGTACTTGATCTGTATTCATTCTTGTCCCCCTACGAGAATCTCATCAATTTTTAAAGCAGGCTGTCCGACGGTTGTAGGAACAGCTCCGGAAACTGAACCACACATTCCAGGAGCAAGGTCAAAGTTTTTACCAACCATACTGATTTTTTGGAGAACTTCTGGTCCCGTTCCAATAAGTGTTGCAGACTTTAATGGCTTCGAAATTTTTCCGTTTTCAATTAGGTACGTTTCTTGAGCGGCAAAGTTAAACTCTCCCGTACCAGGACTCACAGAGCCTCCCCCCATTTTTTTACAGTAGATACCTCTATCAACCGAGCCAATCATTTCATCGAGAGAGCTATCCCCCGGTTCAATAAATGTATTTCTCATTCTAGAAGCCGGAGCAAATTTATAATTTTGTTTTCTTCCGGAACCTGAGCGAGGATGACCTGTTTTTAAATTTCCAACTTTATCAACGAGAAAGTTTGTTAATTTTCCATCTTTAATAAGCTGAGTTTTTTGTGTTGGCATTCCTTCATCATCAATATTAATAGAGCCCCATTGATTAGGCATAGTACCGTCATCAACAGCACTCACGACAGGATTCGCAATCATAGTATCCATCTTGTCCCAAAAAACAGATGCTTTTTTCTGAACAGAAGTTGTTTCAAGCAAATGTCCACAAGCCTCATGGAAAATAACTCCCCCAAAACCATTATCTAAAATAACGGGCATTTTTCCAGCAGGACATGGGTCCGCTCCTAATTTTGTAAGAACTTGTCTCGTTACATTTTCGGCCAACTCTTTTGGGTTAATTCGATTTGTCACTTCCCAACCACTTAAACCACCAGGACCTTCAAACGCACTGGCCTGCTCTCCGCCATCTTGAGCAATCACCATATTGGCGATTCTTGTGTAATTTCTATTATCTGTAGCGTGTAATCCTTCTGAATTAAAAATTTCAACTTGCTTAAACCACTCGATAGAGGTTGCATTCACTTGAGAAATTCTACTGTCTAAACTTCTCGCATGTTTATCAATTTGCATTAAGAAATTAATTTTCTCTTCCATAGGTACGGCATGATCAAGGCCATTAACTGCAGGGTGAATTGATTTAATCGATAAATCTTCAAAACTTTTAGATATTAAATGAGGTTCTTTTCGATCGAGAGCAGATAAAGTTCTCACAATTCTTTTTAACTCTTCAATATCTGTTCTATTGGTATACCCGTAGAGAACTTTTGTTCCATAAAGTAAACGAATACCTAAACCAAAATCAATACCTGTATCAATCTCTTCAACATCGGAATGAAGTATTTTCAAATTTTGAAAATTCATTTTTTCAACATAAATATCGCAGAAGTCAGCTCCTTGAGCGATCGCTTCATCAATGACAGCTGAAGCTTTTTCTTGTTCTAATAACATCTTTACTCCTTAAGTAAGTGTCTATTATGAGAAGAGAATTCTACTTGAAAGCGCTGCAAAGATCACGCCTCATAGGTTCAAAACAAGCGCTGCATTAAAACAAACTAATTGAAGTGGTTAAAGCCTTTAATTAGCTGAAAAGATGATGTCCCCACCGTTTTGATTTTCTCTCCAGTTCTCTCTTTTTCAATCTTACCAATCGGGATTAGAGAGGCTCCGAATTTTTTATGAAAATTCTTAGAAATAATATCGAATTGATGAGCATCGATAGTGAATAAAAGTGAGTAATCTTCACAAAAACTTCTTTTAGCTAATAAGTTTTCTTCTCTTTCTCTTATAGGAATTTTTGAAAGATTAATGGTTGCTGACTTATTTGAAGCATCACAAATATGAGCTAAGTCTGAAGCTAGGCCATCTGAAATATCAATCATTGCGTGGACAGCATCAAATTGAGATAACCAATTTGCCTCTTCTATTTGAGGCATCGGTTTATGGTGAGACTCTTTATAAAAATCTTCTTCATTTGAGGAAGTCATCTCCAAAATAATATTTAAACCAACTTCACTGTTTCCCAACTCTCGAGTAACACAAACAATATCTCCATCTTGAGCTTTTGATCTGGTTTTAAGTTTTGATTTTTTAATTTTTCCCTGAGTAAGAATGTTGATCACGATTTTTTCAGAACGAACAGTATCACCACCAAGAAGACTTCCCCCATAGGCGAGAAGACATTCTTTCATTCCTTTAAAAAATCTATCAATAAATATTTCGTCTTCGAGATCGGGTAGTCCAAGCGATAAATAAACTGAAACGGGCTCACCTCCCCCCATCGCTGCCAGATCGCTATAACTAACAGCAAGTGATTTCCATCCTAGTTGCTCAGCAGTTATTTGTTTTTTAATAAAGTGAATATCTTCAATCAGCATATCGGTGGAGGTAATAAGATAATGCTGCTGATCCCAATTGATCACACTGCAATCATCTCCAATGCCAAGTACGACATCACTTTTCACTATTTCTGAGAAGCTTTCTTTTATTGTTTTAATAAGGGCAAATTCTGACTTATTTTCCATCAACCTAATCATAGTACGTTAGCTGTGAAACGACGAATAATAGCTCAACTTAATTTCTTTAATATCCAGAAGTTAGGTGGCAAATCTTAAGTTAAAGCATGACATCCGTCATGTTAAAAACTGCCTAATGCGCCGAATATAGGAACATGGCTGCCGTAACTGAAAAAACCATTTGCTGCCACTGTCAGCAAGATATCAAAGTACTGTCTATAGATGAGGATGGACGTGAGTTCTGTTGTCCCGGCTGCCTTTCTGTCTTTCATATTATAAGCCAAAATAATCTTGAGCAATTTTATCAGTATAGAGAAACTTCGGGTGAGTCCGGTTGGCAAATTCCCGAATTCAGAGATGAGAACTTTAGCTACCTCGATTCAGAACAAATTCACCGTGACTATATTCCAGAAAGAGATGGCTTTAAAACGATGCTCTTTTATCTAGAGGGAATTCACTGTATTGCTTGTCTTTGGCTAATTGAAAAACTTCCTCAGCTTGTGCTAGGAACAGACTATGCAAAAGTTAACCTCTCAAAATCAACTGTTGAAGTAAAAATCAATCGTGAGGGATCCTTTTCAAAAGTGGCCAATATGCTGGTGCGAATGGGTTATTTTCCTCATCCCATTTTTAAAGAAGATCAACTTGAAAGCTTAAGACAAAAAGAAGAAAGAACATTACTTATCAGGATAGGCGTGGCCGCAGCTTGTGCCATGAATATCATGTTATTTGCCATATCTCTTTATGGTGGAGCGAGCGGAACTTTAGCTAAATACTTTGGCTATTTTTGTATGATTCTTTCTCTTCCTGTTGTGATGTACTCCGCGCTTCCTTTTTATCATTCATCTCTTGCTGCTTTAAAATCTCGACATATCAATATTGATGTACCACTAAGCTTGGCCATTCTTTTAGGGTTTTTTATTAGCTCTTTTAATGTTTTTAAAGGAAGTGACGTTCATTATTTCGACTCGATTACGACTCTTACTTTTTTAATTTTATTTTCTCGTTATCTATTAAGAAGAGTCCAACAAAACGGACTTTCTGTAGCAAGCCTTAGTCAATTCTTTGATCGAGGAGATATCAAAAAAGTAGAAAATGGAAATATTATTAGTATTCATAAAAAGTATCTTCAAAAACAAGATCATATCCAAGTCCTGCCTGGTGAAATGATTCCTGTCGATGGTGAAATAATTGAAGGAAAATCAAGCCTCAATACTTCAGCTCTTACGGGGGAGTCTGGAACAGTCCCCGCTTTTAAGGGATCAAAGGTTTTTGCCGGTACAGAAAATATTGAGTCTCCTTTAATCATTAAAGTTGAAGCGTTAAACGAAGAAACACGAATGGGTCGGATTTTTGAAAAAATAGAACGACTTCATCAGGATCAAGCGCCGATAGTTAGGCTCACCGACAAATTCTCTAGAGTTTTTCTTGTCTCCGTTTTGCTTCTCGCTTCTATATTATTTTTGTATTTTTCTTTTACTGCAAGTGTAGAAATCGCATTGATGAGAACACTTTCTTTGATTATCATTACCTGCCCATGTGCACTTGGTTTAGCTATTCCTCTTACATTCACGAGATCAATCGCTAGTGCTGCAAAAGAAGGTATCATCATAAAAGATGAAACCGTTGTTGAAAAAATTAATCATTGTAAAAATCTCTACCTTGATAAAACGGGAACGATTACCCACGGTAAATATAGTGTTGAGAAGATCGAGCATTTACAACCTCTTCAAGCTCAACTCGCTCACGATGAAGTTATTTACCAATTAGAAAAGTTTTCTAAGCATCCACTTGCTAAGGCCATTAGAAATGAGCTTTCACAAACTGAACGAAACAATATTTCACTTGAACATTACAAAGAAATACTAGGCAAAGGCGTTTATGGTCAAGTTGGTGAAAATCGTTACCATATTACAGGTATTGAATCGTCTTCTGATTTTGTTCAATTAGGTCTTTTTGAAAATAATCAACTCGTTAGCAAAATAACTTTAAGTGATAAAGTAAGAGATGATTCTAAAAACCTCATTAAAAAGATGAGAAACCTTGGGCTTAATATTTTTATGCTTACAGGAGATAAGAAATCTAATGCGATAAAAGTCGCTGACTCTGTTCAGATCGATCATAAAAATATTTATGCCGAATCTAATCCGGAACAAAAAGCCGAGATCGTAGAAAAAGATGCTTCATCAATCATGGTCGGTGATGGCGCTAACGATACATTAGCTCTAAAACTTTCAAGTGTTGGAATCGCAGTGCAAGGAAGTATCGATGTGGGACTCAAAGTTTCTGATGTTTATTTTTCAAACCCAGGTTTGGCTGGAATTTATAATCTACTTAAGCTTGGAAAAAGAACACTGCATACTGTTTACGGAATTTTAATTTTTACGACTTTATATAATCTTGCTGGAGCGACACTGGCCACAATGGGGCTCATTGGTCCTCTTCAGGCAGCTATCATCATGCCCATTAGCTCGTTGATTGTGACAGCAATAAGTTTCTACGGAACAAAGGGAGAATCGCGATGAATATCCTCTACTTTATGATTCCGGTAGCCGTTTGTATGGGTGCCGTTTTCGTTTACTTTTTCATCTGGGCAACAAAAAATGGCCAGTTTGATGATCTCGACACTCCTTCCATGAGACTTCTTTTAGAAGATACAGAAATAAATCAAGAAGAAAATTCAGTTGATATTAACCTCAAACAAAATAGGAAAGAATTATGAGTGAAACTACTGTTAGTGAAACTTCGCCTTCTTCCACATCTATGGAGACCTTCTCTTATGATGATGAAGTGGTGAAGAAGTTTATCATTGCTTCCGTTATTTTCGGAGTGGTCGCTCTCCTTTTAGGAGTTTGGATTGCTTTCGAACTTGCCGCGTGGAAGCTAAACCTTGGTCTGCCTTGGACCACGTTTGGACGTCTTCGTCCTCTCCACACCAATGCAGCTATTTTTGCTTTTGTTGGTAACGCTATTTTTGCTGGTGTTTACTACTCTACGCAAAGACTACTTAAAACACGTCTCTACAGTGACTTTTTAAGTAATCTCCACTTCTGGGGATGGCAGCTTATTATTGTCGCCGCTGCAATATCGCTACCTCTTGGCTTCACAACAGGTAAAGAATATGCAGAGCTAGAATGGCCAATCGATATTGCTGTTGTTGTTATTTGGGTAACATTTGCCATCAACTTTTTTATGACACTTGTAAAAAGAAGAGAACGTCATATTTATGTTGCTGTTTGGTTTTATATTGCCACGATTTTAACAGTTGCCGTTTTGTACCTCATTAACAACCTTGAGATTCCAGTATCAGCCATGAAGTCTTACTCTGTGTTTGCCGGTATTCAAGATGCTCTTGTACAGTGGTGGTATGGACATAATGCGGTGGCATTTTTCTTAACCACTCCTTATTTAGGTTTAATGTATTATTTTATTCCTAAGGCAATCAATAGACCTGTTTACTCATACCGATTATCAATCATTCACTTTTGGTCTTTGATTTTCGTTTATATCTGGGCGGGTCCTCACCACTTACTTTACTCAGCCTTACCAGAATGGCTTCAAACTCTTGGGATGATTTTCTCAGTTGCTCTTTGGGCACCATCTTGGGGTGGTATGATCAACGGACTTCTTACATTAAGAGGTGCTTGGGATCGTGTTCGTCGTGAGCCAATTTTAAAGTTCCTTGCGACAGCCGTTACTTTTTATGGGATGTCGACTTTTGAAGGCCCACTTCTTTCTATTAAATCTGTAAACGGTCTTGCTCACTTTACAGATTGGATTGTTGGTCACGTTCACTCAGGAACAATCGGTTGGAACTATATGCTTACGGCCGGGATTATGTACTATATGGTTCCAAAACTTTGGAATACAAAACTCTATAGTGACAAACTCGCGAACTTTCAGTTTTGGACTTCAACAATCGGTCTTCTTCTTTACATTATGTCTATGTGGACTGCTGGTATCACTCAAGGACTTATGTGGAGGGCCATCGATGAAGCGGGAAGATTAAAGTACCCTAACTTTGTTGAAACAGTTGTCCAAATTATTCCCATGTACTGGGTGCGTGCCTTTGGTGGCCTTTTAGTACTCATTGCATTTATTGTAATGGTTTATAACCTTTATATGACAATCAAAGGAGCTCCTAAAAATGTTCCTGCTCCTGTTTATAAAGCCCCAGCACTAAACGCAACTCCAGTTGATAATCACGGTGGAGCTCACAGAAAACTCGAAGGTCTACCAATGTTATTTTCTGTTTTAGCTCTCGTTGCTGTTCTTGTTGGTACGGCCATCGAATTGATTCCAACAATTTTCTCACCTCAGTATGTTGAGAAAAGTCCTCATATCAAACCTTATTCTCCGCTAGAGGTTTTAGGGCGTGATATTTACGTAAGAGAAGGTTGTTATACTTGTCACTCTCAAATGGTTAGACCAATGCCTTCAGAGGCCCTTCGTTATGGAAAAGTTTCAGAGGCAAAAGAATACGTTTACGACCGTCCATTCCAGTGGGGTTCAAGAAGAATTGGACCAGATCTTCATAGAGTTGGTGGTAAGTATACAGACATTTGGCATTACAGACATATGATGGATCCACGATCAACATCACCTGGATCAATTATGCCTGAATACCCATGGCTGTTTAAAAAGAAAACATCATATGGAGTTCTAAGCAAGAAGCTAAAAGTTCTTAATGCTTTAGGTGCTCCTTATAGTGATGATGAAATTGCCAACGCTGAAAGTATTGCAAAACAACAAGCTGCTCAAATCTTTGAAGGATTGAAAAAAGATGGAGTGCAAGGATCAAAAGCAGATAAAGAAATTATTGCTTTGATTGCTTACCTCCAAAGACTTGGTGTTGATGGTAAAAAACTAGAAGAGGAGATGGCATATGAAAAGTGAAGTCTTAAGTAATTTCCCTTGGACCGACTTAACAGCGGTAGGGTTTTTTATCTTCATGAGTTTGTTTGCTTTTTATGTCTACTGGGCAATGAAAAGAAGCAATAAAGAGCTTTTTGATGACGCTAGTAGAATTCCATTTCAAGAAGGTGAAAAAGTTAATTCAAATAATATTATGAAACAAGGATTAGGCCATGAGTGAAAATAATGAACCTAAAAATGTGATCTTAAATGAAGAGGAACAATCCCTTCTTTTAGATCACAATTATGACGGAATCGAGGAGTTCGATTATCCGCTACCAAACTGGTGGACGATGATCTTTATTGTAACCAGTATTTTTGGTGTCTTCTATTTCTACTATTATCAGGTAGCTGGTGGACCGACATTGAGAGACGAATTCAATATGAAGATGTCTAAAATCAATGAGGTTAGAGAGAAATATGCCAAGGATGCCAATAACTTTGATATCACTGCGTATAACAAACTTAAAGATAGTGATCCTCAAATGGTCAACGGACTAGCCATCTATGAGGAAAACTGTCTTTCTTGTCACGAAGAAGGTGGTAAAGGTGATATTGGACCGAATTTAACGGATTCACACTGGTTAAATGTCAAAGATACATCTCCTGAGACTGTTTATAAGTTTGTTGTTGTCGGTAACGAAGATAATGGAATGCCCGCTTGGGGAGACGTTTTATCAAAGGATGAGCTGTATCAAGTCATTGCTTACGTTCTTAGTGTAAAAGATACTAATATACCTGGAGGAAAAGAGCCTCAGGGTGAAAAACTTTAGTAACTAGGAAAAATAATGAGCTCAAATAGACTGGATTATGACGTAAATAAATTGGCCACGACAGATATGGAAGGCCACAGGGTTTATTTATACCCTGAAGATGTTCGAGGAATCTGGAAAGATCGAAGAACATTTGTTTATATCGTCTTAATCCTGATCTATTTGGTTCTTCCTTGGATTTATTTTAATGGAGAGCAGGCCATACGGCTTGACCTCCCCGCCAGAGAGCTCCACGTCTTTGGAAATCTCTTTTATGCCCACGATGCCCCCATGATATTACTGCTATTACTAGGCTTTGTTTTTAGTATAGGGTTTATCACTTCTCTTTGGGGAAGAGTTTGGTGTGGTTGGGCTTGCCCTCAAACAGTCTTCATTGATCCACTCTACAGACAGATCGAAAGACTTATTGAAGGAAGAGCAAGAGAGAGAATGAAACTCGATCAAGCTCCTTGGAACTTTAATAAACTTTGGAAAAGAGGATTAAAGTGGTTTCTCTTTTTAGTTGTTTCACTACATATCGCTCACTCTCTCCTTGGTTACTTTGTCGGGACTCATGAGCTCCTTGCGATAACAATGCAATCACCTGCTGCTCATCCGAGTCTCTTTATCACCATGTTAGTCATCACAGGAGTTTTCCTTTTTGATTTCGGTTGGTTTAGAGAACAATTTTGTATTATCGCTTGTCCTTATGGACGTATGCAGTCTGTGATCATGGACCAGTACTCAAAAATTGTTGGTTATGATTACAACAGAGGAGAACCAAGAAGAGCAAAAGAAACACCAAAAGACCAAGAAGGTGATTGTATTAACTGTTACCACTGCGTAAAAGTCTGTCCCACGGGGATCGACATTAGAAACGGTACACAACTCGAGTGTATCGCCTGTACTGCATGTATTGATGCTTGTGATGAAATTATGGAAAAAGTTCACAAGCCAAAAGGTCTCATTCGTTTTACATCTGAAGCCGAGTTAGAAAACTTACCTCCTAAGAAATTTAGTTTTCGATCTACTTTATACTTAACTATTATTTTAGTTATCACAGGTGTTTTTATATATGTTCTAAGCCAAAAAAATAGTCTCAATATGAGGATGGTAAAGCTTGGCAAGAGCTCTTATCGCGTTATTGATGAAAGCACGGTGAACAATCTCTATCGAGTTAACTTCGATAACAAGACGGACAAGACATACGCTGTTACAATCAAGGCCAATATCCCTGAAGTTGTTATTAAAACAAGAAAAATGCCTTTCATCGTTAACCCCGGTGAGTTCAAAACAGTTATGCATCTGAATTTTCCTCAAAGCATTTTAAAAGATGGTGAAAAACAAATTATTTTAAATTACTACGATAAAGAACAATTACTCATGAAACGAGAGGTCAAGCTTGTTGGACCATTTGAATAATCTTCAACAACTTTCACCGTTTTTATTGGCGGGAACCTTGTTTATGACAGGGATTATGAGTTCTCTTCACTGTGTGGGCATGTGTGGAGGACTTGTTACTTCTACCTGCCAAAAGTCTCATCAACAAGTTCCCTATCAGACTGGCCGCCTACTCGGTTATATGGCCGTGGTACTCGTAGCAAGCCTTATTGGATTTCAATTTCAACTTTTTCTTGAAGCGACTCTAGCAAGAGTTATCATGAGTCTTTTATTATCATCTGTCTTTATTGCTTGGGGACTCTCTATCTATCGTGGTAAGTCACTTATAAAAACACAAAAAATACTCACTTTCACTCAAGACTTCTGGGGGAGTGCTTATAAGATCAAAAATGGCTGGCCTCGATCATTTGCCATCGGTTTACTCTCCCCCCTTCTTCCCTGCGGCATGTTCTATGGGGTGATCCTAGCGTTAATGATAAGCCAAAATATCTTTATTATGAGTCTTGGAGTTTTCTTTTTTTGGCTTGGAACTCTCCCCTCATTAGTTATGACCCCAACATTATTGCAAAAAATAATTAATCCACTTCAGCAAAAATACCCCAAGGCCCTAGGGCTCTCTCTCATTTCTCTAGGCTTACTTGCTGTCAACTTTAGAACAATTATTAATGGAGTACTTTATGTCTGCCACTAAAAAGAAAAAAGAAAAATTCACCTTAGAAGAGCGTCTTATCGACGTACTTATTTTTGGTGTCATGATTGGCTTACCTGCCTTAAGTGTCATTGTACTTATTAAATACGTTTAACTAAAGTGAGCTTTATAGCCATTGCTTCATAAGCTTTTTGATCATTGTTTGATAAGGAACATCTTCGAATTCTGACTTTCTTTTAAAGGCTCTTAGTAAATCCTCAGGAACTTTGATACTTATTAACTTCGACTTTACAGGACTGTTTTGAGTATGCAGCATTCTAAAATCATCAAGAAACTCTATTATCTGTTTAGGAGTAAGCTTTGCACTGTTTTCTAGCTGTTCTTTTGAAAAATATTGTATCGCCCTTTTCATAAACTTTCTAATGCCTCAACATCTGATAAGTCTTGTTCACGACCAGATTTTTTCTTCATTTCTATCAAGTCTTTCTTTGATAGGACACGAACATCTCTACTACCTACTTTAATTTTTTTAACTGATTTATTTTTCAAGTCAGTTGTTATGACGAGATCTATTTGAAACAAAGGATTATCTGAGTGGATAAAATTCCAAGCGATAAGATTCTTGTTTTTAATATATTCATCTTTAAAGTTATAGACATCATTCGCAGAAATAGGATGCCTCGGACTTAAACCTAAATCCGTCATAGCCTCTTCAAACTTTTCTAAATTTTTCAAACTCCAGTTAATGATGAAGTCTATATCAACAGTCCCTCTCACTGCTCCATGAAGTGCAACGGCGTGACCACCAACAAGAGCATAGGGGATTTTTCTAGAATCTAAGACTTTAAGTACCTCGAGAAGTTTCATATATACCAGTATATACTATTTACTGAAATTTCTCTAGTTCTTGGAATTTTTCTTCAATTTTTTGATTGATTTTTTCAACAGTTACGGACAATTCATGAATATTTTCGCCATTTTCCGCTTTCTTAATCATCAGTTCGTTATATTTTTCCAGTAATTCTTCTAATTTAACGATCTCAGCTTCAACTTCTTCAATCTTGATATTGTTTGATTGCTTGACCTCTTTTTTCGGGGCTACTTTTTTCTCGACACTTTTTTTGACTTTGGGAACTTTATCTTCTTCTTCCCATCCAATTTTCTCGAGAAAGTCTTCATACCCTCCATGAAAAAACTGAGCTCCCTCCCTTCTAAAAATAATTAATTTATTTACCAAACGCTTAAGTAACATCTCACTGTGAGTAACAATTAGTAGAGCGCCAGGGAACTTATCTATTTCATCACAGAGAATTTCAATTGATTCCATATCCAAATGATTGGTTGGCTCATCTAAAAAAAGGATATTAGCAGGCTTCGCAATAATTTTTCCAAGCATAACTCGACTTTTTTCACCACCGGAAAGAACTGAAATTTTTTTATCAGCATACTCTCCGGGAAACATCATCGAACCACATATTCTTCTTGCTTCGGTTTGAGATAAAGCCTCATTCTCAGCATTGATCTCTTGAACAATAGAATTATCACTATGAAGACGTTCAATATTTGTCTGGCCGAAGTAACCAAATTTAGCGTGAGGATGCCAATTGATAGTCCCCTCCCTTTGCTTGAGATTAGCTGATATCACATTCAAAAGGGTGGACTTACCTTTACCATTTTTACCAATAATACCGATTCTATCTTTTTTTCCCACATCAAAACTTAAATTTGAAAATAAGTCTTCATCTGAAAAACCAAAACTTAAATCGACAACACTTAAGGGGTACTTACCCGGACAGTCTGTATAGTGAAAAGAAAAACCCATACTTGCTATATCATCTAACTTCTCTAAGTCTTCCATTTTCTCAAGTTGTTTTATCTTTGATTGTGCCTGGGTGGCCTTTGACGCTTTAGCGCGAAAACGATCAATAAAGAGTTTCAACTCTTTCTTTTTTTTCTCTTGATTCACTCTGGTTTGTTCATAAACCTCTTCATCAAGATAGATCTGTTCATAATATTTTGTCGTCACACCTTTTATTTTTCTAATATTTCCACGATGAATTCCCATAATATGAGTGCAAATACTATCGACAAATTCTCTATCGTGAGAAATCAAAATAACTTCACCATCATACTGAGTTAAAAAACGTTGTAACCAGCGAAGTGAAATAATATCAAGATAGTTCGTTGGCTCATCTAAAAGTAATAAATTTGGCTCCGTTACAAGCACCTTAGCCAACTCAATTCTTACTTGATAACCTCCAGAAAAGCTTTCAGGATTTTTCACCAAGTCTTCTTCGGTAAAACCCAGACCAAATAGAATTTTTTCCGCTAAATATCCTTCAAGCTCTGGGCCATTTTTTAAAAGCCTCGAGACTTCATCCCATAAGTTTTCTTTTTCAAACTTTATATGCTGACTAAGAACACCGATGGTATAATTTTTTGGGATTGAAACATTACCACTATCGCTATGCTCAGATCCTGCAATAATTTTGAATAAGGTAGATTTACCACTACCGTTACGACCGACGAGACCAACCCTTTCTTTTGAGTTAATCACAAGATTAGCATTTTCAAAAAGGGTTTGTGCTCCAAACCCTTTTGAAAGATTATTAAGTTGAATCATTTTTTATTCTGTTATGACTTTGGCATCAAGATTATGATCTAATTCGCCATTAACATGTAAAAGAAACATTTTAAAAACTGTATTTTCTTCACAAACATAAAAGCTATAAAGATTTTTCCCTCTAAACATATATTCTTCAAACTGAGGCGTATAATACTTCATTTCATGTTTATAGCCTGCTGTAAAAAATAAATCCATAAAAGCAGGTAAGCCAAACATATTGACAACATTGGCGCCCACCGCTTCTTGGTCATTAATTTCACCAAAAGCTTTTTTAATATTTTCAACATCAACCAAACTATCAATACATGTTTGAGCAAAAAGACTACTACTCTCTATGAACTTTTCCCATTGCTCTATTGTCTCTCTATTATTTTCAATAAATCGACTTTTCTCTTCTTCTGAGAAAATTTGATTAAGATAAATTTTTTCACAATCAATATCACGATAGTGTAGAAGCAAAGAAGCGATATTAAAGAGAACAGACTCTGTTCGATAAACACTTCTGGTGTTCATATAAGCTTTAAAAAACTCTTCTTTTTGATCAAAGCTACAATCGTCAAAAAGAATTTCAGCCGGAAGTTCGAGGTTAGATAAATAAGTTAAAAGTTTTATCCCTTGTAACTCTGAGTTTTTATAATCTACGAGATAAACAAGTTCCTTGTTATCAATAAATTCTTTAATCTGCTCGATCTCAAGCGGAGCCGTAACTTCTCTAATTTCCATTTCTATCTCCTTCCTCTTGAACCATGACAAGAAGAGTGACAACTACTGTGGCATGAGTAGACTGTCATTGTCCCAATTCCCTCTGTTGATCTTGTAGCGAGAACGGAGTTTAGTTTTGTGATAAGTGCATCAATCGCTGTAAGTGATGCTGGTTGCCCAGGCTGAAGAGCGGTCAGAGGATTTGAAGTTGCCTCAACTCTTGTTTTAAATGTTGCTGGAGGAAGAGCATATTCTGCTGACAATGCTGTCACTTGAGCACTCCAAACATTTGTTGTGGTATAACTTAAATGCCCACTAGAGTTCGTTTGGATAAGGTGATGAATAAGAGTTGAGCGTCTAATGGAAGTTAATTTATGAGCGTAGCTGATAAAAAGATCCGCGAGGGCCGCTGCCGTAAGTTCTCCACCTTTTGTATTAACAGCACTTGGATTTGTACCATTAAAGCCAAAAGTGCCAGGATTAACACTAAGGTCCGTTTTGTTTACAACAGGAGTCGGTGCACTTGCCGCCACACCTAAGTCAGCTTTATCTTTTTGAATCCTAGCAATTGCAGGGTTTATTACGTTAGTAATAAAGTCGTTAATTTTGTCATCTTTTGTTACTTGTCCACCTACTGGCATTTTTTTACTCCTGTCCTTGAAATCCGTTCAAAAACGATTTAAATAACTTCATATCATTACAAGCCATCACTGACTTCATCATTGACTTTGGTGCCGCACAGATATCCCCATCCCAACCGAGTTGATGACAATCACCATTACACAAATCATAAACTTCGCAAGTATAACAAGGATCGGGCCTGATTGATTCTGTTTGAATATTACACATTCTTCCTTCACTAAAGAGAATTTTCTCAATCGGGTCTTCAATATTAGCAAAAGAGTTTTCAACAGCACTATTAGGGCAACCGCCAATGGTACCGTTAGCATTTAACGTAAAGACTTTTTGCTCACATTTACGACATCGGCAACCACTAAACGTTTGGTAGACTTTCGACGTTAAAATTGAATCAAAAAAGAGGTTATCAATATACTGATAGGTTTTATGCTCGACACTTTGATCCCACATTTTTGCAAACCAACGATCCAACTCGCGATTACCGGGTATTAAATTATTATTAAGTGAACTCTGAGCATTTCCATTATTTGTTATTCTTTCAAAATTTATATGTTTGATTCCAAGTTCTGCCATTTGCTCAATGACTTCAATAGGCTCAACCTGTTCAATTAACTTTTTAGAAACAGAAACAATGCTGGTGATATTATGACCGTCACTGGCCATTGATTTGATATTATCTCGCCAAAGATCTTCAGATCTCTTATCGGCCCAGCGAATACCATAATCCCACGAAGTTCCCCAAGTTTTTTGGCAGATTCTATCAAGAACGTCTTTTCGACCTTGAGTTAATTCAAGGGTAAGGTTTGATTGAATCGACCACCAAACACTTGGCCATAAATCTTTTGTTTCATTCCAAACATCAAACATTAGATTCGTCGGGCAAAGAAAAGGTTCTCCTCCATGAAAAGTAATACTTCCGGAAGAAACCTGAGGTCTTGCCTCTTTCATATTTTTTAAAAAGTTAATTGTTTTTTGTGGATCAAAAAAACCTTTGGCAGCATTACTTCCGTAAGTATAGCAGTGAGCACAATTCAACTGACAGGTATCTGTGGTCTTAAGATAAATGATCAGGTCGTCAGTAAGCATTAAAATCCGTTTCAAAATAGTTTATTTACTGGAATAATCATAACTCTAGCTCACCAAATAATTAAGGTCTTTTTTGATGTATCACCTTATTGGACGTTATTATATTGATTATATTTCCTGCTTTTTGAGGTATCCAAAAGCAACCTATTTAACTCAAGAAATTATGCCTCACCCCATTTCAAAACTCATCGATAAAAACGTTGGTGAGACAACCACCTTGAAAGCTTTTATTTGTGATAACCACCAAGGATCTGAAACAAAATTCTGGCTCGATGCAAAAGAAGGTGAGCGTATTGTTTTTTGTTGCGACAACAAGACACTGTCAAAATTACTTTTTCAATTTTGGAAAAGTATCTTTAAGTCACACGATACTGCTTTTTTTCTTACGCTTTATAAACTTATGCAGAAATGGTGGGAGATTAAAATCCAAATTGAGTATCTCGACAAGATGGGTCAACTTGAGAAGTTCGAGCAACCATTTCCAAATCTCGATGAAAAACAAGTCAAAGCCCTTATTGAGGAAGTCAATATAATCGACTTAACACCTCTAGATTATGAAGAACTAAATATTGAATACCTCTATGGAGCATGGTTAGTTAATAATAGTTTTCAATACAAGTTAGAATTACAAAATCAAATAAAAAAAAGGCAAGAAGAAGTTTGGTTTAGAAAACTACAAGAGCTTCGAGAGACTCTTCTTCAAAATTATTATCAGCTCTCAAGAGAGGAGCAGAACCAGGTCTCTTGGATTTTTGACAATAAAATTAAATATGGCAATGCAAGCTATGTGAAGAAATTCTTCCTAAACTATAATTTCAATCTCTCTGAGAAAATAATCTCAAACAAGACCACACATATGAGGGACCATGCAGAAATTGAAAAATACGCTGACGTTATTTCAAAAACATCTCTAAGTGATGAATTGGAAAAAAATTTTCATATATCTCTAGCAAAAAAAATCTTAAGCCTTGGTGGTTCCTACTTTGCAATAGATTATCTGAAGAAAAATAACCATCAGTTAAAAGAGCATTATATTCTAAGGTAGCTATGATACATCTTTACGAGAATTTATTCTTAGACTCTATAGAAAACTATAATCCCCAATGGAAAACATTCTTTGCTGTTGAAAAAACGCAGAGACACCCGGATGCAGATGTAAATTCTACATTTCAATCTCTTGAAATTGAAAACTTTCAAAGTCTCTTGCTTAATCAGTATTCAGGTAATCTTCACCTCTTTTGGGACGAAGCATCTAAGACATCAGGAGGGAAAACGGTTATCTATACCGATAAGTATTACCTCCCCTTTCTATTTTTTTCCTGCTGGAGTGATTTCTTTAAAGTAAATAACCTAAATCAATTCATCGATCCTCTTATAAAAGAGTGTCAACTGAGAGGTATCTCCTATGACGAAGAGTATGTTTCAAAAGTCCTCACGGAGATAAATATAAATAACAACTATGAAATTCAATTAAATTTATCAAAAGTACCTCTTGAGATTTTGTTATTAAAAGAGCCTCAAAGCGATATTTTAGAAGGAACACTCATCAATTATGTTTGGGAGAAGTGGTTTGATAAAATTTTCACTCTAAAGGATGAAATTTTCATTTTCTTATCTGACTTTTATCAATTTCATTTTAATAAAGAAATCCATATTGAAGACAATTTAAAACATATCTTATTTCACAACCATGACCTCAACTGGATAACTGACGATGAACTATTTTCTAGGTCAAAGAAACACGTCTTGATGAACTATCAAGCAGAGTATTTTTTAAAGATAAACAACTTAGTGAAACAGTTTGAAAAGAGTGACAAAACTCTTCCTCCAGCTGATGATTCGTTTTCTATGATGACGCTTGCCCTCTTTGAAAAAGAAACGTCAATGATCGACTTAGTTTTAAATAGTAAGTTACCAGTACTTGAATATATTAATGGGATCGCTAGTGGGAACTCATGCTTGATTAGCTTTGTCTTTAGTATTATTCAGAATGCTCGGGCCTATCGAAGCCATACTTATACACACACTCCATTTCATACTTAGTTTCAGCAATCGACTCCACACCCTCTATTTCACATATTTGGCGATTTAATTCTCGAATTTGCTCTTTAAGCATATTTCCATATGGTTCCATATTGGCTATTAAATTGAGATAAAGTTCATACTTTTCTGGATCGTCCTCATGGTCATGAAGTTTTGAGATCCATACATTATAGAGTTCAGCACAAAGATCTCTTTCAACTCCAATTTCTCTTTTCTTATTCATTAATTTTTCAATTTCGTTACTCTGCTGTAGTGAAGTCAAAACTTGCAACCCTCCTCGTTACCGTAGTCGACTCAGCTCGGTGCCAAAAGCCTCTTGTATTACTTACCAGAAACAAGTCTCCTGCCTCTGGATAAAATTGCTGAGTTTCATTACGATTCCATTTAAAGTTAATACTTCCTCCAGTTTGAGGAGAAGTATCATCAAAGTAATAGAGAAAAAAAAGGTCATAACCCTCAAAAAGATCTGTGTGCCACCCCTGATTATCTCTATCAACACCGTCCCAGACGAGATATTTATTAAACTTTGATTTTTCCCAAACGGGATCTATGTATTTATTTTTCAAGTAAACAGAGAAAGCACTCAGTCTTTGATTTAAAGTTGAAGAGAGATCATTAATACCATTGTCTCTTGTCCTCTCTTCCACGTTTAAGAGCTTAAACTCCTCTATACGGATAAGAGACAAAGCATCAGGCTCGCTAAACTTCTTAAAACCTTTCTCAAAAAAATCATCATAAAAAGCTGTTTTCACAATAATCTCCTACCAAGCAATCTTTGAGTAAACCATCCTTTATAAGAAGAATATTCCTTTTAAGAAATCTCTCGATAAACTCAACCCTAAATGTACCTCCCAATCTTCGAATAGAACGAGCAGGCGTAAGAGGGTTAAAAATATCTTTGATATCTTCATCAATTACAGAGTACTCTGTTAACTTTCTTATCTCTCGAAAGCATTTTCTCGCAAACTCTGGAGGCCTATAATAGTTAGTAAACTCAGGGTAAATATCTTTCAATAAATAGTTTGAAGCGCTATTCATAAACCACATTTCACGCATTTCAACTTCAGAAAATGAAAAACAACTTCTAATCGTTTCGTAATGTGTTTCTTTATTTCTATAGAGGCTATTGAAGTTATCTATTCCATCTTCATCTACAATATCGGAATAAACTTTAACTGTTTCTATTCCATACTTTTCTTTGTAAGTTTCTGAATTTAATGTTGAGTCCGGTAAAAACATATAATCATGCCTAAAGCTAGACCAGGCTTTAAAATTCCAAATAACATCCATCTCATTATAAAAATCATCTAACGTAGATCCAGGCATTGCTAGAATTAATTCTAGCGCCGGCTTTGGGTAACCCCTTTTCTCACAGACCTGGTTGAGGTATTCACTTAAGGCGATTTTGTCCGCAGACTTTAAGTCAACTCTCTCTGCAATTTTCATAGCAGTATCAGATATACTTTGTATTGAAACAGTGGGGACTATAGAAACGTATTCCATCCTTCCCCACATATCAGTCCCTCTTTCTTCTTTATAAACTGTATCGTGATCCTCGCCGACAACTTCAGAGCAAAAGTCGACTAGCTCTTTTCTCAACTCAAGATTTGGTGTTTTCACAGTGGAAATATCTGTCAAATAGAACTGGTTATCCCAAGCAAATTGATAGATTTCAAAATCTCTCTCTTTAAAAACGCCGAAATTTGCATCAGTCAAATAAGCCGACCTAAAGCCTGCTTTTTTCAAGGAAAGAATATCTCTTTTAACGATCTCTAGATTTTTCTTTTGAATCCTTGTATTTATTCCTCCACCCCATTCACAATAAACACAGCGATAAGGGCACCCTCTTGTTGTTTCTAGCACAACAAAAGGTTCGAGATTATGCTTTCGTGCATAAGCCAGTACTTCGCTAAGATGATCAAAATGGTCTTCATAAACCGAATAATCTTGATCGAGTACAAACTTTTTAGATTTAAAAGAGCTAAGCTCCCATGAAATATCTTCTCTAGCGATTGCCCCCTGATTATCGAACCAAGAGTTAATAAGGTCTTCTACAAAAGCCTCTCCCGGTTTGGTTGGTTGACAAATAAAATCATAAATTCTTTTTCTTTTCTGTAATAAATCAGCATCATTTGTACCAATATGTGGTCCACCGATGACAAGAACTTTCTCAGGATCTCTCATTTTAATATATTCTGAGAACTCATCTAAAATTTCAGCATTCCAAACATATGAGCTCATGAGAAAAATATCCGCTTCACAGATTTCAGCATAAACCTCTGTAAAACTGGTGTAACAATTCCATCTATAGGGTGCGGGAATCCACTCAACCTGTTCCTTGTATGAGCCAAATCTTTGATAATGACTTTGAATCTGTAGATAAGTCATATTGTTGGCCAATGACCAATCAGCGTGGGGAGGGTTAACAAAAGCTATTTTCAACATGACTTTGCCCCCCTCACCATTTTAAAAACATCTTTATATAAACAGCCTTTTATATTTTTTTTACTAGATTTGTATTGCTCACTAACAAAACACGGAAATGGACAGTTTTTATAGAACTCACAAGTTAAACATTCATTTTCAAAAACAAAGTCACTCACTATCTCGGGAGAGCTCAACTCTTCAGTAGTGGAATCATTCAAAAATAAAGCACCAGAGCATCCTTCAGGAATGGTACCATCCTTTAGAATTGTTAATGAGTTGCCTCTCGTGCATGTCATTTTATGTTGAGGTTTTTCTTCAACAAAGGGAGCGACGTTCAAACAATTTGGATATTGAACAATGAGATATTTAAGGAATTCTTGTTTTTGACTTTCTAGTGGAAGTAACCTTTCAGCATTTTCGGTCGATGGTAATAAATGATCAAAGTCAATAATGTATTTTTTGTATAATTGATCAAATACCGAATCCCCCATCTGAATCGCTTTAATATTTTGCTCGGTCAAAACAACTGAAACCATCTCTATTTTGTTTTCAAACTTTGAAACATTTTCTAAAAAGATACTTTTTGTTCCTTCTGAGAATCTTCCTTTTGGGTCATAAGAAATAGACAGCATGGTGTAAGGCAATTCAAAAAACCTCAACACCTCTTCAGAACGAGTAAAGACAAGATTACTAACAAAGTTAAAACAGATATCTTTTTTTGGGTCTGTTGAAGCTCTAATCAGTTCTATAAACTCTCGATAAATATTGAGATAACCTTTCTCAATCCAGTAGTCCTGAAATAACTCACCACCCATAATATGAACTTTAAAAAAGTTCGACCTTTCGTTTTTATTTATCCAGTGAGATATTGTTGGCACCTTACTTAATATTTCCTGCTGGCTTGTTCCGACTTGAGAGTCATGATCTTGAGGACAAAAAGCACATTGGAGATTACAATGGTCAAACAAGCACACGACGACTTCTGCATAGCTAGCGATTTTATTATCTATTAAGCTGTAATCATTCATAGTGCTGTTCAAATTGAGGATTAAGTACAATAATGCTATTAGTAAACAAGAGGAAAGACAAGCCTAGCAATGCCTACAGAAGCCGAATTAAAAGACTTATTTAGTAATTTCTCAATCTTTGGTGTGGGTTATTTAGACAATATATATTTTGAAGACTTAGAGCATCTAGAAAACCTTAACTTCCCTTGTCCCAATGCACGTAATGCAGATCATCTAAACCTTGATCATTATTCTAAAAGCATACAAAATTGCCTCGCTAATATTAACCAACAAATTGAGCAATCGATCTTAGCTCATTTTTTTGGGGATATTAAAAGTAATGGCTATTTTTTTTGGGACGGTAGCGATCAAGCAAGCCAAAACTGGCACAACGACTTTAAGACAAAGACTCATCACAATTGTAACTTTTTATTATATTTAAATGATTTAAATCGTGAAGATGGCGGGCAGCTTGAAGTTAGGGGGCCACTTGAAACGAAAACAATCTTCCCAAGAAAATATCGTTTGGTTTGGCTTAATCAGCTCCATCAATTTCAACATCGAGTTCACAACACTCCTAAAACAAGAAGAGTCATAGAGTTTAAATACAACCTCAAAGGTTGGGGGCTGTGAAAGAACATAAAAAAAACCAATTAATTTTTCATAAAACAAATATCCCTGACGATGATATTCATGACTTAAATTACATTGTAGAAGAACTTAACGAACAAGAGCTAGTTTCTAAAATCAACTCTTACTTTACTGAATTAAATAATGATCTTTTATCTTTTCCCGCAAAGTCCTATGCGGTCGCACTTATTTATTCATTCTTACTTGAAAAGTATTTTGATGTTTCTTTTTTAGAAGCCTTATCCGACCCAGACCTTCTCCATGGGAACGATAAATTTTTTAAGCCTTTCAATGAAGACACGCGCTCACTATATGAAAACGTTATTACATATTTAAAAGAAAATAACTTAACTGATTTTGAACAAAGCAAATCTAAAAGTGTTTTGAAAACTGTTGATTATTTTAAAAAAGAGTTTTTGATTAAGACTTAACTTTAACCCAGTGACGTCCATCGACTTCGACCATGCTCTCTTCAGCTGGCCCCCACTTCTCTTGATACTCTTTTCTTTTATAGATACCTACTATCCTTTCAGGGAACTCACTCTTTTCTTCTTTTGTCATTTCTGTCAGTATTCCCTGCTCATTATTAGTAAGAGGTGTTCCCGGCTCGTATTCTTTATCAACATAAGCTAGTACCCAACCAGCGATAGCAATAGGTACTTGTCTAAAATCATTTACTCCAACAGCAAAGCCAAAAGAGTCCGAGGCAATCCCAATGACTGACTTCTGACATCTTTCCGTACATAACCTAGCTCCCTCAAGGGTATCGTAATAACACTTTCCAAAAACTAACTCATCATTAAGAGGTTGATAATCTGCCAGATCATTCCATACTGCATTCCAAACTCTATCTGCGATAAGGTCGCCATCAACCATAATTCCTTCTGCGGATGCAGCATTACTTGGGACAGGACCTGTAACGGAACCAGTCGTATTATTGATTGTCACCTTAGAAAGTGAAGGTCTTGAACCAGTTGTTCCAAAAGTAATTTTTGTCAATCTACTTGATAGCGTACCCATCTATACTCCTATAAATTACAGCTCTCTTTATTCTTAAAATGGCTGCATAATATATCTTTCATTTTACTTAGGTCTTCTCTTAAATGATTGTTTTCCTGTTTTAAGTCTACAGCTTCTTTCTTCAGCTCTTCAATTTCTTTATCGAGCTCCTTAACACCTTGAAAAGCAACCGAGATAAGTTCGATATACCTGATGGCCAACAAACCTGTATCTTCTTGACGTGAGACCATCGTTGGAAAAAGTTTAGCTACATCTTGGGCCAAAAAACCGTAACTTTTTCGATTATCTTTTTTCCAATCAAATACGACAGGATCGAGCAAACGAATCTTATCCATCAATCTTTCTTGGAGGCGAATATTTTTCTTAAGTCTCTTATCCGAACTTAATTCTAAATCACCAGAAATAACAATCCCGCCACTAAAGGTAGTTGTACCTGTTATTGTTAAGTTCCCATTAAAAGAAGTGGGGCCGTTAATTTCAACGGCCGATTCAAAAATAGCAGTATCTGTTGAGGCATCACCAATAGTCAGACTTGTATACGATGTCTCCATCATTAATAATTGCCTCATATATAATTCAGATACACCTCGGTTTGGCAGATTATTCGTATTGACCGTAAGGTCTCGATAATCGGGAAGGTGACATTCATCCGGAGTACCCTGAATATAGTTTCCACTTAAGGAAGAACAAGAAGCTAGAGCAGCTCCAACACCAGCACTTGAAGTACTACAAGTAGCGATTCTATTATTTGTTGGAGAAACTCTCTCCACATTTAAAATAATCTTTTTAACGATTTCTTCATTTCCAAGTGTTCCCTTTCCCCTGTAAAAGCGAACGAGAAGGTGTGTTGTACCAACAGTGTCCCCTGCAGTAATTCCAACTGCTGAATCTGATGTTGATAATGAGTATGAAAGAATTTTCACTCCACCATTACCGTATTTTCTGGCTAAACTTTTATTCGTGTTTGCTATGAATTTATCAACAATCGAACCTGATGATGGTGAAAGCTGTCTGATGGCCATAGGATCTGAAAGAGCCCCTTGATTAATTCGGTAGGGATTCCCACTATTTGCGGGGTTAGTGACAAAGGTAGCTTCACAAGATTCTGAGGTTGCTAAGATTGTTTTCATTTGAGTGAGGATACTTGTCACCTCACTTGAAGACTCAACTGTTTTTACAGTTTTAAATTGAGTTTCAGTTAACTTATTTAAACCAAGGGTTACCACGCCCATGATTCCAGCCGCAACCATAACCTCAACAATAGAAAAACCTTGTTTTCTAAAAAAAGAAATTTTTTTCATCTTTTTATCCTCACCTGTATTATACTCTAAGATATGAAACTACAAAGAAGAAAATTTATATTGGGAGTGCTCGCGGCAACGGCACCATTCTCTTTCCTAAATCAATTTTTAAAAAAAGAAGACGTATCAGGTGCAACACCTAATCTAAATGATAAACATAAATCCGATACCTTTTATCAACTTAAAAAAGATGAAGTTTACGTTGTAAAAGGGCATGATAAAATTTCTCCCCCTCTCAATCCAAAAGAAGGTGACTGCTTTTATCTTGTTATTGATAAAGACTCTCTTGAAAATCCTGCAATTTTATCCTCTGAGGAATATCGTATTGAGGGATACGATGACTTCTTAGAACTTGATAGCTTAGCAAATATTAAAATTACTTTCTTTGGTAGTGATACTGGCTGGGCAATTTCCTAAAGTACAACTTCACCCTTTCCATTTTCAAGATTAACAAACCTTTTTGGTGAGCCCTCAATTTCGATCGTAACATCTAACTCTCGAATTTTTGAATTACCATCAAAGAAATCTATATAGACTCTCATTCCTTTAGGTGATGACTCACACTTAGTAATCGACAAAAGCTGAAACCATCCAGACTGAGCAGGAGACTCAACTGTTTTTTTACCTTTAGAAAAGTCACAATTACTCTGCGTTGTTCTCAACATTGAGGTAGAGTTTTCCCATTTGGATTTATAGGAGTTCCATGTACCCAACGCACTGCCACTACTAGGCAGTTCGTCAAAATCAAAAACATTTTCAAACGATGTATGCATCTTAACGCGTAAAAACTTATCTTTATAAACCATCGAAAGAATCGCCTTACCTTTATACTGATCCCAGTCTAACTTATTCACTTGAGAGGCATTCAAATTATTTTGATCATCCTGAGCATAGACAGTGCCAAGTAAACCAAAGAACAAGACAAGACTTAAAAAAACGCTGCGCACAAAAACTCCTCAAAGACATCATAAATAGATTTTGCTAGCCTCAATTATAAGTGAATATAAGTCTCAACCCTAGCTATTTCTGTAATCTTCGCTGTGATTTCTGCTATCTCACAGAGGCGCAATTGTCTGACCGAAAAACACTTACTCTAGATAAAATCGAGTCTCGGCTTCGAGAAGTAAAAGAGACATTCAATGAAATCGGCCATATCGATGTTTATGGTGGAGAAATTTTTCTTTTAGAAGAAGACTATCTTAACGAACTTCTCTCTATTCTTGAAAAGTATAGTCATCCTCCTTTTAATTTCATTACCAACTTAACAAAGCTTCCAAAAATAATTCAGGATGAAAGAATTTATCTCAGTGTTTCTTTTGACTTTGAGGCCCGTGAGCAAGCACAAAAAGTTTTTAAACACATGGCCCTACTTGAAAAAGATTTCTCACTGTTAATCCTCGCCTCTGAAAAAGTACTTAAAATGGATGTCGAAGATCAAATCGCAAGATTAAATCTTCTTAGCCGACTACAAAGTGTAGAAATAAAACCTTACTCCTCAAATCAATCTAATCAGCATGAGATCACAAACTTAGATTTTACTCATTATGTAAAAAAGTGGATTGAGTCTCCCACCCAAAAAAGATTTCAATTTGTGAATGAAGATCGAATTCACGCTTCATTAAATAAAGTTTACTCCGCTTTTAGTGACGAGCATCTCTATATTACTCCAAGTGGTAACTTCGGTGTCCTTGAGTTTGATTTAGATGATCATGAGTTTTTTCTGGAGCTAGAGAACCTCTCAGACTATCTCTCATGGTCAAAACAAGAAAAAAATAAAGTTAAAGAGAATAAATATTGTTCTCAATGTCAGTACATGGGTCATTGCCTGACTGAGCATTATAGAGAAGTCACCTCTTTAGAAAGTGACTGTAATGGTTTTAAAAAATTATTGGACTGGTATCATGAAGCTCGCATCTAGTATCAATGTCTATTTAAAAACAACAGATACATGTAATCTCAATTGTGATCATTGCTTTACAAGTGGGAGTAAGGGAAAAAAGATATTTTTCAATCCAGATAAATCTATAACTTTTTTTAAGAATCTAAAGTCTTATGCTCCTCATATAAAAGACATCCGCTATATTTTTCATGGCGGTGAGCCTCTTCTGGCACCACTAAAAGATCTCTATGCTGCCTACGAAGGTCTTAATGGTATTTTTGAAAACACAACTTTTGGTATGCAAACTAATCTCGTCTTCAATCTAACTGATGAAAAAAGAAGATTTCTAAAACATGCGCTTTATCGCGATGGTTTTGGCACATCATGGGATTACGATATTCGCTTCACACACAATAAACAAAAAGAGCTCTGGGAAAAGAATGTTCAAATTTTAACCAAAGAAGATAATCATTATATGACGATGATTGTTTGTCTCACCAAAAAATTGATTCAAGAAAAAGAGCCTATTGAAGTTATTACCTATGCTAAAGAACTTGGCTTTAAGCATATTCTTTTTGAAAGAATTACATCTGATGGTCATGCAAAAGAAAATAGTAATATTATTCCGAGTAATCGAGAGCAAGATGAGTGGCTGTATCAAATGTTTAAGCAAACTCTTGAATACAAAACATATGAAACGATCGGAAACATGTTTTTAGCTGAACTTGTTGAAGGATTTATAAAAACACACCATATAGGAAATCGTTGTCGAAACTGCGAAGAGAGCCTGTTGACCATTAATGCCTCAGGCTCAATTTCGGGCTGCCCCAACACGGCAACAGAAAAGCCATGGGGACATATCGATTGGCCAATCGAAAGCAACTTTAACTCTCCTCTTCGAGAGCAACGAATTTCTTGTGAGAAGTTTGATCGTCCAAAAGATTGCTATCAATGTGATGCTTTTAGCTATTGTAATAGTGATTGTTACCAACTTGCGTGGGATGAAAATCAGTCTTACTGTCCTGCTCCCAAGAAAATCTGGCAGGAGATGATTCGAAATAAAGATATTGAAACGTATAAACTTCTTTCTTATCAACAGGGAAGTCCATGATGAAAGTTGATCATAGACCAATAGACCTTATCATTAAGCCAACAGAGTCATGTAATTTTGCTTGTACTTTTTGTAGCTCATCTTATCTTGTCGAAAATAAAAGTGATCAACTTGAACTCAAATATATTTTCGACTTTTTGAAAAAGTTTCCAAACACCCAAACAATCATCGTGAATGGTGGTGATCCTCAGATGATGCCTCCCAAGTTTTATTGGGATATCATTCATCACCTAGAAGAGTATCAATATGATGCAAATATCTCATTAACGACTAATCTCTGGAAATTCTGGCGGGAATGGGAAACCAACGCGAAAGACAAACCTTGGACCGAACTTTTTTCTCATCCTAAGATGAATGTCACAACATCTTTTCAATATGGTGAGGCTAGAAGAATAACCAAAGATCGTATTTTTACAGAAGAAGACTTTATCAAAATATCAGATCTTATGCTTGAGAAAATTGGCTATCGGCCTTCTTTTATCTCCGTTATTGAAAATGATAATTTAGAAACTTCCATAGAGAATGTCCGTCTAGCTAAAAAACTTGGTGTTGATTGCAAACTTAACTATGCCAATAAAAGTGGAAGTTGTGGTAGCCCTCTGCCCCTCTCTAGAATTTATCGAGTTTACCTCGACATTATAAAAGAAGGTCTGGCTGATTATGAATGGAATACTCGCCAAATGGTGAATAGACTCGAGCGAATTGATCAAACCGTATGTCCTCTAAATCGAGATTGCGATAGCGGTATTCGTGTTCTTCAACCCGACGGAAAATATTATACTTGTGGTGCCTTTGGAGACGATCGACAGTTTGAAATTAATTATGAACAAGAAGTTTATGGTGATCATTTTTTTACTCCTCTCGCAGATTCTGCCGAACTTCATTCATTAAAAAATGAATGCTACACCTGCCCGATGTTCCAAATCTGTAACGGCTGTAAAAAACATATCTCTGATCTAAAAGAAACAAACTTAGTAGAAAGTCATTGTCGAGAAATGAAAAAGATCGCTGAAGAAATCGAATATTATAATTTAAATTTTAATATCGAGATCTTCAACGAGATTCATGAAATTGAAAGGTTTATACACAGTTAATACATTTGGTAGCAAAAGGAAGAGCGCTTAGTCTCTTATCGCCGATACCATTGTCACACTCAGTACATGTTCCATAAGTACCATTATCTAGAGCTGCTAACGCGAGATTAATTTGCTTTAGCTCTTTTAGCTCCACTTCATCAAGAGCATCAAGGACTTCATCATTTTCAACAGCAACAGCCTGCTCTGCAAAATCTTGAGGAATTGGCTCATCTCTTTTTTTATCGCTTTCTATTCTTTGAATACGATCAATGAGTACCATTTTCATTCTTTCTAGTTTTTGACGAACTTCATTTGTTTCCATTACTGATCCTTATAAATCATCACGCTCTTAACGATGAGCAAATTGGTTTTCAATCTTTTCAACGGCCAAATCCATAGTCTTATAGAAATTGCCATCTTTTGTTTTAGCGAAGTACTCTTGGCCTTTGTCTTTAATCAAAAGAGTCGTCACGAATTCATCTTTTTCCTGCCAAGAAGTCCAGTGAACATGAGCATCTTCACCGAGGTGTCTTCTCTCTATTCTCCCCATTTTTTGCTTAATTTTTTCATCAATACTTGGGGTATGTTCAATATGTCTTAACGTAATCTCTAAATTCATTGCGAAACTCTCCTTAGTTCTATGTTTCTACAGAACTAGTTTCGCCAATCTAGCAGAATTACTGAATGAGCATAAGAGTCACAAAAGATGATAGATATCAGGTTTCTTTGAAGTTATTTGTATCGAGAAAAAGGTTTTTATTGAGGATATAAGACCTGTAGTGATTTCCATAACTTTCAAGCTCATTTTCAGAGAGCTCTCTTTTCACTTTTGCAGGAGATCCCATAATCATAGAGCCCGGAGGAAACTTCTTTCCAGGAGGGACAACCGAGCCAGCCGCAACCACGGAGTTTTCACCAATCTCTGCGCCATCGAGGACGATCGCCCCCATTCCGATCAAACAAGAATCTCCTATCGTGCAAGCATGTAACGTTACATTGTGGCCAACAGAAACATTTTTACCGACGATCAAAGGGAGGTCTTCTACTACGTGAAGCATTGAGAGATCTTGAATATTGGTATTTTCCCCAATAATAATTTCGTTAATGTCTCCCCTTGCAATCACATTGAACCAAAGGTTAGCGTGATCACCAAGTTTGACTTTACCAATCACCTGAGCAGAGGGTGCGACAAAACAACTCTCTCCTAATGAAGGTGAGACCCCAGAAAATTCATAAAGGGGCATCTTTATTTTCCCATGTAGGGAAGTTTAGACATATAAAGTGAAAGATCGGCAATGTCTTGATCAGACAATTTTCTCACATATGGATTCATCACTTTATTGATACGAACTCCATCACGCATATTTGTGATTTGAGTTTTTAGATACCATTCAAATTGACCACCAACTGCTGGTGCTTTTTGAGATTTTTTTCCTTCACCACGCTTACCATGACAAAGAATACATTTTGCATAGAGGTCATGCCCACGCTTAAGCTCATCACTTACAAGTTCTACAAGTGGTCCTTTTTGAACAACAACTTCAACTTTCTTTTCAACAGGTTTTGGATTTTTAAGTTTTTCTAACTCAGCAACTTTTTTTTCGTGAGCTTCTTTAGCTTTATCGAAATTAAAACGTTCTGGTTTAGCTAGTGGTTTATCAGATTTCTCATGATTGAGATTCATAATGAAAGCCAAACCGGCGAGAAAAAATAAGAAAATTAACAGACGGGCCATGAAGAGCTCCAACTCAATAAAAAACAAGTGTTTACAAATTTCATCCAGTATAGGTAATTGTCAGAATTTTGTCTACGGATTGCTGATTTTAACAAAGTGATCGAGGGCCGATTTTGCATCCTCCATCAGCCTATAAAGTTTCAAATGGGTCTCAGAAATAAAGCCTTCTTTTGATGCATATTCCATATGGGCCTGTAAGTGATCAAAAAACTGCCCATCATTGATGAGGTAAACTGGCTTATGGTGGAAACCTAGCTGGGCCCAGGTTAAAATTTCACACATTTCATCCAAAGTACCCATTCCACCAGGCAAGATAAAAAAGGCATCAGAGAGATCGTACATAATCTTTTTTCTTTCATGCATTGTGTCTACAACAATTAGTTCTGTCAGATGCTGGTGTCCTACTTCCATTTTTTGAAGAGATTCAGGAATTACACCCCAAACTTTTCCGCCCTTTCCAAGACATCCATCAGCAATGGCCCCCATCACGCCAATACTAGCGCCTCCGTAAACTAACCCGATATTGCTCGATGCCATTTCTTCACCTAGTCTCCAGGCTTTCTCCACGTATTCAGGCTTTGTTCCATTACTAGCACCACAAAAAACAGCGATCTTTTTCATAGTTTCTCCAATTCTCTCTCATCAATACTTGCTTGGTCGTGGTGTATACCATAGAAAAAGTATTCTTGGTTACCAATCTTTCCCATAACATCACACTTTGCCGCGTATTTTACAGACAACCCCAATTGCTTAAACGTTTGCAGCATTTCTTTTAAAATAGTTGCCGAAAGTTCAGGATTCTTAACAATTCCTTTTTTATCAAGGTTACCTTTTCCCACTTCAAACTGTGGTTTAATTAAGGCCAAAATTGCACCCTCAATTTTAAGGTTCTTAACAATATTTTCTAAAACGAGTTTTAAAGAGATAAATGATAAATCAATGACAGCGATATCTACTTTAGTTTCAAGCTCTACCCCGTTTTTGATATTAGTATTGGCAAGATCAATCACGCGACTATCATCTTTTAATTTTTGATGAAGTTGATCTGTCCCCACATCGACACAATAAACTTTTCGAGCACCACACTCAAGAGCATACTCAGTAAAGCCTCCCGTTGATGCTCCAAAATCACCCACGATCTTATCAACAAAAGAAATCTCAATCTGTTCGCAAATGCCTTTCAACTTTAGATAACCACGTGAGACATATGAGCTTTCTTCACTAATTTCTAATTGATCGCCTGCTATTTGTTCTGAAGGTTTTTTTACAACGAAACCATTGCTTTTAACGAGACCTCGTTTGATAAGGTCTCTCGCTCGAGATCGAGTTTCGACCAGCCCTTGTTCTACCAATTGTTGATCTGCTCTTTTTTTCAAAATTATTTCAGTTTGGGGATTATTTTAATTTCTATTCTTTGATCTTCTTTTTCATGAGAGATCTTCGTTTCTTTTCCAAGGTGGGCTACGAGAGGATCTTTTGAAAAGTCTTTTAATATATTATCTTTTTTATCGATAATTTTTCCTTCAATACTTATCTGCTCGCTCGGTCCCATTCCCTCTTTGGGTTCAGACCAATAAGCTTTCATTTCAATGGCTACACCATTTTTCATTCTTAGCAGAAGTGGTCTACCAATAATCACTTCTTCCATTGAATGAAGTTCACTCGTTAAAATTAATCCTAAATCAATTCCTTTTTTATTTTCAATACTAACCTGAAAGAAAAGTCTCGCTTCAACAGAGGAAAGTAGAAAAAAGAAAAGAAGTATTTTAGAAATCATTTTGATGATACTTAAACCTTATCATTTCAACTCGTTTTCGGTTAACGCCTAAATCAGAATGACCAATTCTCGAGCTAGAACGTACATGGATAAATTGATCTTGATCGCTAGGAAAAAGAAACTCAACATCATCAACGAATCCAAAAATCGCCGAAGTAAATTCGGCCCTAATATAATTAACTTCTTTCGCGATAACTTTACAACCTTTCTCACCACCTAAAATCTTAATAATTTTATCATACGAATTTTGCTTATCGCCAACATATTTGAAAGGATCAACAAAATGTTCATCGTCTGGCGAATTTTTGTAGCTGACGACACAATTAGGAGATGCAGGACAAACTTCTAGCTTTCCAGCTTTTATACCTAATTCTGGAGGTGTTCCAGAGCAACTCACTAGTAGAAATAGTAGAAAAAGATTTATCCTAAGCATCGAGTTTTCCTTTTTTAAGGACCTCTACAGGCCCTGCCAATTTTGGTTCTTCAAAATCCCCATCCCAGCTAACAGTCAAAAGTCCACCTGGGGCTTTAATATGAATGGGAGACTTCAAATGATGATATTTATACACTGCCATCGCAACGGCAACGGTTCCCGTTCCGCAAGAAAGAGTTTCATTTTCAACGCCTCTTTCATAAGTACGCATAAAGATCTTTTCGTTATCGAGGTGATAAAAGTTAATATTAGTACCGTTTTCAAATCGTTCATTATAACGAATTGGTCTAGCACAAGTGATGAGATCGACTTTCTCGACATCATCAACCTCATAAACCACGTGGGGAACTCCCGTATAAGCATAAAGGCTTTTTTTACCTTCAAACAAATCACCAACCTCAAGCATATTAAAGTCTTTTGGCGTTCCCATATTAATGGCAAATCCGGACTCTGTTTTTAAGCCAGTCAATGGACCATTAAATGTTTTAAACTGATAAGCATTATTTGAAAGAGGAAGGTTGAGCTCTTCGTAAACAAAGGTGCAAATAGCGCGAGCTCCATTTCCACACATTTCCACTTCACCACCGTCACGATTTAAATAACGCATTGTAAAGTCAAATTCCTCAGATTCTTGAACAAAAAGAAGACCATCGACATTATATTTTTCAGCAATAAGACCCCATTTTGACTTATCTTCGATCGAGACTTCACATTTGCGGTCATCAAAAATTAAAAAGGTATTTCCAGTAGCTGAATAATGCACAAAATCCACGTTTTTCTCCTTAATGCAGTCTACAAAAAATAAACTTTTTCGTCTATAAACACTTATGACGAAACAACTCGATATCGCAATCATCGGAGGAGGAGCCTCAGGCTTCTTTGCCGCACTAAATATTCCTCTTGGTCATCGAGTATCGATTCTAGAAGAAAGCCCTAACTTTCTTAGAAAAGTAAAAATCTCTGGAGGCGGTCGTTGTAATATTACTCATCATGAGTTTGACGTTAGAAATTTTATAAAAAACTACCCTCGAGGACAAAAAGAACTCATTTCTCCTTTTCACCAATTTCAAGCCCAAGATACGGTTGAATGGTTTGAAAAACGAGGAGTGAAAATTATCGCAGAAAATGATGGCAGAATGTTTCCCAGTACAAACTCTTCTCAAACCATCATCGATTGTTTTTTAAAAGAAGCGAAGAAAAACAATATTCAATTACAGCAGCGAAAAATCATTAACATCAAAAAAGAAGATGAAAAATTTCATTTAACTTTTGCTAATGATACTGTTCAAACTTTTGATCGTATCCTCATGGCCACAGGTAGCTCCAAATCAGGTTATGAACTTGCAAAAAAACTTGGCCATACCATCACTCCCTTAGCACCTTCTCTTTTTAGTTTTAAAATTAAACATCCCCTATTAAAAGATATGGCCGGAACGAGTTTTAAAAATATTTATTTAACAGTTGAAGTTGATCATAAAAAGTTTAAAGAAAGGGGTGACTTACTGATTACTCACTGGGGATTGAGTGGACCGGCGATATTAAAGATCTCTGCGTGGGCCGCAAGAGAGTTCAAACAGGCAAACTACAAAGCAAAACTCACTATCGATTTTGGTTAT
>JAUHVL010000023.1 GCA_030425045.1 bacterium | reverse complement strand
CGTAGAGGAACTATCTTGAACGGGACCCATTTGAGTAGCGAACATCAGGTTAAAATCTTTTGGTTCCGTAAACTGATCACTTTCACCACAATTGGTACAGGGCTTGGTAACATCAATTTGATCCGCTCTAAAGCGAGACTTACAATTTCGGCAATCAACCATAGGATCACTAAACCCATCAACGTGACCGGATGCCTTCCAAACTGTTGGGTTCATCAAAATTGATGCATCAACACCAACAACGTCTTCGCGAAAAGTCATCGCCTTCCACCAACGATTTTGTACATTTTTCTTTAACTCAATTCCAAGAGGCCCGTAATCCCAACAGCCACCTGCACCACCATAAATTTCAGAACTTTGAAATAGAAAACCTCGTCTTTTCGATAGACTGGTTAATTCAGAAAGAGACTTTAGATTGGTTTCAGACACGTAATTCTCCGGAAATTGACCTCTAAAATATACCGAAGAAAACTCATGGTGTCCTCTCAAACTTTAGAAAAGAGGCGCAGCAAAAGTTAAATGACACAACTATTACAAAGAACGTTATTTTTTATAACCCTTCTTCTCAAATATCTCGCGGTGAATAAGTTCGTCAGGCTCATAAATTTCTGCCGCAGGCCCGATGATGCTCTGATTGGGAATACCAATGGCCAAGGAATCTCGCCCCTTGTATTCAAACTGATTGAGGACATAACGAATAGCATTTAACCTGGCCCTTTTTTTACAATCGCTTCGTATAACAATCCAAGGTGTTTCTGGAGTGTCTGTGAAAAAGAACATACTTTCCTTTGCTTCCGTATAATCTTCCCAACGGTTAAGGGAAGCCAAGTCCATTGGAGAAATTTTCCATTGCTTAAGAGGATCCATGATTCGTGAGACAAACCTTCTCAACTGCTCTTCTCGAGAGACCGAAAACCAAAATTTGATTAGGTGTATTCCACTATTAATGAGCATTTTTTCGAACTTAGGAGTATGAGCAACAAAGTCCATATATTCTCGCTCATTACAAAAATCCATGACCTTCTCGACACCCGCGCGGTTGTACCAAGAGCGGTCAAAGAAAACGATCTCTCCCTCTGTGGGAAGCTGTGAAATATAACGCTGAAAATACCATTGCCCAGACTCAACCTCTGTTGGCTTTTCAAGAGCGACAACTCGAGCCCCCCGTGGGTTCATATGCTCCATAAAGCGTTTAATCGTTCCCCCTTTTCCAGCCGCATCTCGACCTTCAAAGATCATGACAACTCTTTGGCCATTTTGTTTTACCCAATTTTGAAACTTAACCAACTCAATTTGCAGCTTTCTTTTTTCCGTCTCATATTGAAAACGTCGCATTTTGTCTTTGTAGGGATAATGCTCTGAAACGATCTTTCCCTTTTCTGATTTTGATATCTTATTTAAGACCTCTACGGGGACTAACTTCTCTTTTTTAAAGTACTTAATAACTTCATCAGGTCCCTTTGCGCTGACTTTTCTAATATCTTCAACTAATTTCTCGCTCATTTATTCCTCGTTTTCTTATCGAAAGTTCATTTTCTCTTGAAAAGTCATTTTAATATATGACCACTATCAGCTGCCAGAATGAGTAAAATTGCCTGAGAAGACTAAAAATATTACCGAGTTATCAGTTTTTCATTCAACTTTAAGAAGTCCTAAGATAGGAAAGGTCCATGAAAAAACTAATTTTATTACTTACAGTCTTATTATCGAGTTTCTCAATCTTTGCCGATTATTCGTGTTATGAAACGGCTCATTCTCCTTAGCGCGGAAGTACTCAAAAATATATGAGTATTTTCGATATGGACTCTCACTTTGAGATGACCATCTGGAATAAAGGTGAACGCAATAGACCCTTAAAAATGGCCAATATGTGGGTCGATGAAAGAGGGGGAAAAGACACCTTTAGAAATCTCGATGGCCAAAAACAAACACTTATTGTTCATCTAGACCAAGGTGATGAGAAAGAAGGTTTTATTGCTCAACTATATGGTAATAATACTCTTGAAAGCTCTTACTGGCGTTGTTTTGAGGGTGACCTTTTTTAAGGAAAAGATTACCGCTAATAAGTAAACTCATATCACTATAAAATAAGTCTATTAATTATGATGGAGACCTTATGGGAAAAATCGTTGGACTTATTTTCTTTTTCTTCACTTTAAGCTTACAAGCGAATCAAGGTTTTACAGAAACCTTATTAAACTACGCTCAGACAAATAGCACTGAGCCAATTGAGATAGAGTTTTCTGATGGGTTTCGCCAAAGACTTTCCCCTCCTATCGAATATTACGAAGACACAACCGCAGGTCCCTTCAGATGTCCCTGTAAAGAATACGTTTTAAGATTTCGAAATGCCGAAACCGGGGCCACTGAAGAAAGAAGAATACAAGACGAAGCTAATGTATCAGGAGGTCCTAATACGATCACTTGGTACAACGGTCGACAAAGATATACTGTTTCACAGGTCTACACGGGAGATAATATACCTCCTGCTCCTACTTGCATTTTAGAAGGAAGTTACGACAGGATGTACCTTCATAGTAGAAAAATGATTCAAAATACCGGAAGAGATTGTCCGATCAATGGCACCATTTCCTGCGTTGGAGAAGTTGTTATTTCTTGTACAGGAGTCATGAGATGTGAAAATGATTCCGATTACGGTTCAGGTCGCTGGAGTATTTACTGTATGGCCCAAGAGGGACAATGCCCTACAGATATCAAAACTTGTGCCGCTGATGAAGCATTAGATCGAGCGAGAGCAGAGCTAGAGGCAATGGACATGGAAGTCATTGAATCAAGAAGAAGGACATTAAGACAATGAGAAATATATTTTGGATAGCACTATATATCTTACTAAGTTCACCATCAACTTTTAGCTATGTTGAAAAATACGACAAGACTTCTAAGGAAGATCAAAAGACATTGAAACAAGTTAAACTTCAAAAAGGCTCTCTTGTGGTAATGGAACAATTCCTTACTAAAAAACATAAGTACAATAATTCCGACTCGTATGAGTTAAGACTCATTTGCGATAAAACAAAACCTAAAAAGACGGCAAACTGTAAAGTAATTGAATATAAAATTCTAGCTAAGCAAACACGTTAAATCGTGCCAAGGGAGTAGAGCTTGGAGTACTCCCCTTGTTTTTGTAAGAGATCGTGATGAATTCCGTGCTCGACAACAATACCATCTCTCATGACAAAGATTTGATCGAAGTCCTGAACCGTGCTTAATCGGTGAGCGACCGCAATGACTGTTTTATTTCCCGCTAAATTCTCTAATGCTTTTTGCACAACTTTTTCTGATTCGTTATCAAGAGCAGAGGTTGCTTCATCAAATAAAAAGATATCAGGGTTTTGTAAATACGCTCTGGCAATACATAACCTTTGCTGTTGTCCACCTGAAAGTCTCGTGCCTCGATCACCAATAAAAGTATCGAGTCCTTGCGGCAGTTTATCGACAAACTCTGACGCATAGGCAATATCTAGTGCTTCTTTAATTTGTGAATCAGTAAACTCTCCCCCTACAGTAAGATTATTTTTTACCGAATCGTGAAATAAAAATATCTCTTGCCCGACAAAACCAAAAAGACTTCTAAGAGACATAAGTTCAATATCCTCAATTTTTTTCCCGTCGAGTAAGATTTCTCCTTCCGAAATAGGATAAAGTCTTAAGAGCAAGCTCATTAATGTAGACTTCCCTGAGCCTGATGCCCCAACAAAGGCCACCTTCTGGCCTTTTTTAATTGTGAGAGTTAAATCACTCACAACATTTCCTTCTCCATACGAAAACGTTAAGTCTTTAATTTCAATTTGCTCATTAAAATGAAGTGTTTTCTCTTTTCCTTCATTTGGTTCCGATAAAATTGTTTCAACTTGGTCTAATCTCTCTCTCGCTGCAGAAGCTTGTGATAGTTTGATATTGGCCTGTGAGAATTTTCGAATGGGGTCCATAAAAAGGGCAAGTGCCCCAACAAATTGAATGAACTCTCCCACCGTGGTCGCACCATTTTGAATACGGTGGTGAGCAAAAACAATCACTCCAGCAAAGGCCATGGCGCCAACGACTTCAACGAAAGGATGGGCCATTTCTTCAACGAAGGTGGTTTTCATCTGAGAGTTGAAAAACTTTCCTTGAGCGAAATTAAACCTTTCACTGACATAATTTTGTAAATTAAATGCTTTCGTTATTTTATGGGAACTAATCCCCTCTGAAATATTATGAGTAAGCTGACCGTAATTATCCTGCACATTTTTTTGATTCTTCTTAACTTGCTTGCCACTAATGGCAAAAATAGTAATAAGAAGCGGGGCCATAAAGAAGATAACTAAAGTTAATTGCCAATCAGCGAAAAATGCCATCCCCAAAAAGACAGCTGCTTTTGCTGGCTCTCTAATGAGATCGAGAAGGGCCTTAAACCCTCCTGCAAAAACTTGTGAGTCGTTAATCAGATGGGAAACCAAATCACCTTGTTTCTTTTTCACAAAAAACGTTGTGGGTAAATGAATTAACTTTCTAAAAATATTTTCTCTTACCGTACAGGTGGCACGGTCCATGATAAAGCGAAGCCAATAAAAATGAAGAAAGCGGCAGGGAAACATTAAAAGACCAAAAATAAGAAGTTGTCCCGCCAACCAATAAACCTCTTCTTTTGAAGCATTTGGGCTGAGACCACGATCGAAAATCGGCTTGATCAAGCGGAGCTGAAGTCCACTAATCGCCGCGATACAAAGACCAAACAAGATGGCGCCAAAGACCTTCATTTTATAAGGCATAATATAAGGATAGAGCTGTTTAAATAATTTAAATCTCATAAGGCCATTCTAGATGGGCTGATCGCAGCATGTCAAAACATTGCCGAAAAGGTTTTGAACTCGTCTCGCTTCCAGTGCATTTGATAACAAAAATAATTCCATAGTTGATTAATCATCGCTCTGTCAGTCTCAAGCTCCCAAAGTTTCTGATAAGGAGTATCTTTCACGACCATTAAGGTATTCCACAGGTTTTTTCCGGTTTTACCATCCATCTGTTCATGATGAACCATTGAGGGTACGGCAAAACCCCCGTGGTCTGGCACTAAAACAATTTCTTCGAGTTCTGCAAGACTCTGTTCACTGAAACAGCAGTAATCCAGCTGAGGAAAAATCCCCTGCTCAAAAAGAATTTTACAAAAAAATAAAATCAACTCTGAGCCCAGGTTGAATTTCTCTTGCTCCACCGCCGTTTCAAGATGAAAAAGCGCATTGCTAATCGCTCGAAATATCCCAATATCCACGTCTCCTAAGTCATCGTGAAGATCATCAACCTGGGCCATATGAGAAGCAAGCTCTAAGTAAAAACACATGAGAGAAAAGGCGTGATAATTGTAACGGATTTTTCCATGTTGCCACTTAACAAGCCAACTATTGGCACGGTAAAGCTCATTACCTCGTGAATACGAAAAGGCGACTTCTACCAAGTGACCTAACTCTAAACCGGTTACTTTGGCCTTTTTTCCTCCGGACTGCCCACCATAAAACATCACCGAAATTTTTCTTCCAGAACGGAGTAATAACGAGCAAATCAGATGACGGTCCTGATAAGGAGTTTTACTTAAAATAATGCCTTCAACTTTCTGCTGCATGGTGTACATCTTATCAATTAAATCCCGTATTGCCATTGGATAAATTGCTTAAGAATGAGCCCTTTCAACGTTTGGAGTATTCCATCTGATTGATTTTTTTCGAAGTTGCCGACTATTTCCAAATGTTCACCATCAAAGTTTTTAAGAGATAAACATTTCACGATCAGCTTTTCTGTAATGGTAATGGAGGGATGAAAATAAATCGCTTTTAAACATGATACTTTTGTTAGTCGGTAAAAAGAATGAAGCGTCATGGGGGAAATATAAAGAACTCGGCCAGTACTGGTATCTCTACTCCATTTATAAAAGCGAATCATTTGATCCGGGCACTTACAATTTTTTTTATTAATTGATGAATTTTCTTGTCCTATGACTTGATATCTTTCATCTAAGTTAAAATGATCTCTAAAATAATGGATTGTCTGAGTAGAGCGGCAACGTGCAAAAACAAATAAATCATGACTTAAGATAAAATATAAAAGTTCCTCTTGTAAGAGCAGTGACTCGAAATCATCGATAAAGATGCAGAATCTCTCTTTGCTTAGTTTAAATAAATTTTCTACTCCTTTTAATGACTGATAAGTTGCTAATAACGAGCTTGAGAGTTTTACATTTTTCCAATCTGCAGGAGTAAGAAGGATCTGTGAGTTTTTACAAGAAAAGCGAGACAAGGAAACATCATCTTTAAAAACAGCTAAACACATAACATTTCGAGAACACAAAAGATTTGTAATAAACTCATCCTCTACAAGAACATCGTCACCAGGCAATATAAAACAAAAAGAGATTCGCATCACAAAGAATAAATGTTACAAGAATTTTATCACTAAGAGTTTTGAAGTGCTTGATTTTAGGATAACAAGTTGAACCGAATCGTCATAAATAAACAAGATGTAAAAGAGAATGATCTCCTTGTGATCGAAGAACCTCACATCGTTGATCATATTAACAATATTTTAAAATTAAAGCCTAAAGACTCGCTTAAGATCTGCCTTTTAAACTCAGCTCTGGCCACTGGTGAAATTAAAGATATGACATCTTCAAAAATAACGGTGAAAATTAAAGCTCTATCGTCAGGTCTTCACTCCGATGTACATTTACAAGTCGGCCTATGCCGTCCACCAACCATCAAGAAAGTTTTAGAACACGGTACCAGTCTAGGCGTCAATAAGTTTGAATTTTTCAAAGCAAACTTAAGTGAGAAAAGTTATTTGGACTCCAAAGTTTTTGAAAGAAAAGAACAATACCTTCATCTAGGCTTAGCACAGTCTGGGACATATTTTAATTTACCAGAGGTTTATACTTCTCTAGAGTTTCCGCTATCAAAGAATAAGCAAAAATTTTTTCTAAGTTTTAATACTGACCAAAATCTCAGTGATTATGACATTAATTATAATGATCCCATCACTTTTGCCATAGGTCCTGAGAGAGGATGGACAGCAAACGAAGAGCAAGTACTGAAAGAGAATGATTATCTGCCAATCAAAATTGCAGAAAGTATTTTAAGGGTGGAAATAGCAACTTTTGTGCTTTTAGGGCAATACCATTTATTAAAAAACTAAGTTACAATCACACCATGAAAGTATCTGGCTTTACATTAATCTATAACGGCATCACTTTAGGCTTTCCCTATATTGAAAGTATCAAAAGTCTAGCTCCTCTTTGTGATGAAGTGATTATCAATGTTGGCTTTTCTGATCCTGAATGCACTCAAGATGACGGCACTTGGGAATTATTACAAAAAGAGCTGAATGACGAAAAATACGTTTTTATTAAGTCCTACTGGGATCCAAAAATAAAAAAGGATGGACTCATTCTTTCTCAACAAACAAATATTGCTTTAGAGAAGTGCTCTGGGGATCTCGCCTTTTATCTTCAAGGGGATGAAGTTCTTCATGAACAAGAGTATTCTCTTATCAAAGAAGAGATGAAAAGGCTGTTTGAAGATCCTGATTCAGAGGGAGTCGTCTTCAACTATATTCATTTTTATGGCAACACCGATATTGTAAAACACACCAGAAATACCTACCGTCGTGAACTTCGTTTATTGAAGAATTTACCGACTATTAGATCTATTAAAGACGCTCAAGGTTTTCGCCATCAAGATGGAACAAAAATAAAGTGCTTTCAAACGAAGGCCCATGTTTTTCATTACGGTTGGGCGAGAGAGCAAGAGATCATGAATAGAAAAGCTCAAGACTTTGATAAGCTCTATCACGGAGAGAATCACCAAAGTAAAAACTTTCGTTATCAAAGAATTTGGGGTCTCAAGCCTTTTCAAAAAAGTCATCCCAAAGTTATGGATCAGTGGATTAAAAAAAATAAAAATGACTTAGACATTATGAGTCTACCACTAAATCACGAATGGAAAAATATAGGGTTATGCCTAAGTGACTGGCTTGAAAACTTGACTGGATACCGTATTGGGGAATATAAAAACTTTAAGATTATCAAGTGAGAATACATGTTTAGAGCAATGGAAAAATTTTTCGACAGTACAATTAGACCTTCTCTAGCGTCTCATGGTGGTAATGCTGAAATCGTCGATATTGAAAATGACAAAGTCTTCATTCGTCTCACTGGTGGTTGTCAAGGCTGTGCGAGCTCCTCTGCAACGTTAAAAGATGGAATCGAAAGACTTATTAAAGAAAATTTTGAAGACATCTCTGAAGTGGTGGACGTCACAGTTCATGAAGAAGGCGAGAACCCTTACTTCACATAGCTCTAAGTACCTGATTATTATTCCTATATCAGAATCCAATTTTATGTTATAATGATAGCAGTTTAACAAGAGCCTATCGATGAAATTTATTCTTTTTTTACTTTTAACTTTTCCTATTTCTTTGAACGCAGAACTTACAGAAAATGAGGAATATGGCCAAAGATATATTTTAGCTGCTCTTGAGATGTCAAGATATAGTAGCTTTGAAAATCTTATTGTTCGAGAAGCACAAAATTTATCTGCCCTACAACAAGTTAGTTCAGCATTACTTTATTTTACATCTGGCTTAGATCAGTATGACATTTCATTTACTTTCGAAAATGTAGAATACACTTGTTTTGCTACTGTCAGAGGTCGGTTTGTTAAAAAAGTTATGATTTCTGACTGCTCGAACTCTACTGGAAGCAGCACCTTAACAACAATAATTCGTAAAATTAATAGTAGACAAGCTGATGAAGCAAGCTCAAATTATCAACGAAGATTAGATTCACTAGAAATAAATACTCAAGATAATCCTAATTCATCTACAAACTTAACAATTCAAGAATAGTTTTTTATTCGACTTTTATTTTTTTATCTCTAATCATTAAATATCTTCGCGAAATAATCTTGAATATATCCAAGTTCGAATCTTTATTAATATCATCAAGCTGATAACTCTCACCAGTACTAGAAACGTCTCTTTTTTGATGATGTAAAACGATATCTCTGTCATGAGAATTTTCATTTTCTAATATTTCGTCTTCAGCATTATTCTTTATGTTAGGAACAAGCTTTCTTTCCCCATGGGTTCTTTTTGCTTTTTTCAACGAGCCAGAGGTTAATTTAGCTAAATCAATTTCAGAAACATTATGCTTTTTAAAAATATACTCTGTTCTTTTATACATTCTATTCATAAAAAGATTTTGCAGAGCTTTGAAATTTAGAGGCTTATCTCCACTTTTCCTTCTTTCTCTATTGACTATTTTTTCTGTATTTTCTTGAATTCCAACCATAATAGGAGCAACGCTTGCGAGTACCTCAATTTTTCTCATTGTTTCGTTACTTATTCTACTTTGTCCGTTTAAACCATTTCCAATTTCTGTAATTGTATTAAACGCTTGATTTAAGATTTCAGGATTTTTATATGATGTGCTTGGAGTAAACCTACGATGTAAAAGCTTTAAATTTGCACAAGAGTCTTTCCTGTTTTTAATTGGCTGTATACAAGGAAGTTTTGTTCCGATATCTACTGTTTTCAATTTAGATGCAACTGCATCATTGGTTAAGTAATTCAAAATATGGTTAATACTTTTATATAAGTAACGACTATTATTAACTTGGTTGTCGTTCATCCCTTCTATAATTCCATCTATTTGCTCGATGTCGCCTTTCAGGTTTTCAATCATAGATTTCGTACTGGCCATAATGACTCCGGATAAAGCTGTGACAGCACCATATACAATCATTCTTCCCTTGGGATTGAAAATAAATCGATCGACTTCTCTCATTCCCTCACCTGTTGACTCTGCTAACGCACTTCTTCCATTATTGGCAACATCTAATCCAGAAAAAGCATAAGCCCTAGGGAGAAAATAATCTAAAAACGACTTTTTATAAAACAATGTGATATTAGCTCCAAAATCTCCCATATCATCTACAGTGTTTTCAAGTTGCTCTTGTGCCATGGAGTTTTTAGAGTAAGCTTCATAGGCTGCGACTCCCAGCATCGCAAGTTCATAAGCACTCATTGCTGTAAGAGCTAAGCCAGCAACTGAAATTGCAATGGGAGCAGTAGCTGATGCAGCTAAGCCCCCTGCTGCAACAACGAGTACAGTTGCAGCTCTGGCAGCTACAAATCTTCCGAACGCACGCCAGCCACTAGTTTGAGCAGTCGCACTTGCTAAAGACCCGACAGCTCTTTCCGCCATCGCTCCCTGTACCTCACTTTGTATACCACCAGCAAGTTGAACATAAGCTTGATTACGATTATTTTCAGTACTCGTCCCTTGACATAAGCCAGAGCTTGAATTGTCGCTACAGTTAAAGTTACTCAGGTCCATACTTGTAGCGTTTCCAATTTCATTACCAATAGCATCAGATGCAGTATCTATAGCAGCTTCAGCTGTTGTACTTCCAAAACCAAACCAGCTTCCTAGCCCTGCATATGACTTAGCAATCAAGGTATCAATTAAATTGATATCCATCTTTAAGAAATTTAAAAAATCAATATCTTCTTTAGAAAAGTCTTTGAGTTCTTCATCTGTCAGGTATTTTTCAACATAACTCACATTACGATCATTTTCTCGATGTAAAGTTCTAGGGATCATTTTATAAATGACCCCCGTTTTAAAATCCTCAAAGTATATAGGATCTTTTTTTATGACTTGATTTTCATAGGTTATTCCTCGAAGAGATGCCATTTGCAATCGACGATGAAGGTTCACATCTACTGGATGATCAACTCTTGCAGCATGTTCTGCGAGTCTATCATTCGCTTGTTCTAATAATGTGTTAGCATTATCCGATCCTCTTGGATCAGCAACTCTTTCATTGAGTGCAGCTACTTGTGCAACATCTCCCTGTACCTGATTTAATCCATTAGCAATCTCAGTGGTTTGCCTTTGACAATTTGACATTAACGGTTCTCTATTTTCGGCCATTAACCACTGCCCTGAAGCAACTTGAGAATCCCTTGCACAAGCCCCCTGTGCATCGGAAATACTTCCTGCTATCCGAGATTGTGCTTGAGTCGTATTTGACCTTTCTTTCATATAGGCCATCATGGCAGCAATTGATGCTGCTGCAAATGTGGCCGTTGCTGCCATTTGCATTTTGTATCTCTTCTCGGCAATAGCAAGAACATCTTCAAAAGACTTCTTCTGAAGCTCTAAAGCATCCACTTGAGAATCTATTTGAATTTCATCAGGTAATTTCTCAAATGCTTTATTTTCCTCAGTCCATCCCATCACGACATTGGCAAAGTAAATTATTCCCCCAATGAGAAAAATAATCATGTCGGCACTTCGCCTCTCTAAATTTTTAAAAATAAAAAAGGACATTGTTCCAATACCAAGCATGACAATCATCGGGAGATAATGTCTTTTGAAGTCATTACTTTCAGACTTCGCCATACTTGTCATGGAATCTGCCTGAGCATAAACACCTTCGTGGGTAAGATTAACTTTCACAAAAGTCTTATGAGGTATTCCTTGTTTGAAGGGAATAAGTGAAACATTTAACTGCACGATAAACAGCAAATAACTGAAAAATATACATTTAAAAAATCTTAAAAACTTCACGTTTTTATCTCCGCTAACGTACTACTTGTATCGGTTCAAAGCGCATAGAAATTAACGACTTAACCGATATCTAATAATTTATTTTCTCACAATCATGGGTTTCGGATAAGTTTTATCAACTAAAAAAATGTATCTTATTGAAAATATTTAACGTTTAGTTTTTTTTAGAAAAAAATCTCTGCAAATTTTTTTTGTCAGTTAACTTTTTGAAGTTAACTTTTTGAAGATATTAAATCAGAAAACTTTTTGCCAACACTCTTTTGAAGGCTTCACTTTGATAAAGTTCAGATGTATCCACCCCCATATATTTATCAAGTAAAAAGACAGCAGCAAGTCCGTTGTTTCTTGAAAGCTCTAAGGCCATTCCTTTATTGATATCTAATACGTAGGGAGATGGTGTTCTGATAACTCGAATCGTAGAAGAAAGCTCGATCTCTCGCCCTCCTCCAATATCAACAACTCTTTTTCTTAGTTCAGCTGGCAAAAGTTTAACCACGACAGGAGCAAACATTTTTCTGCGGTAATGACCTCGTAGCTGACCAATAATTTTAACCACATCCATAAGCATTAATTTAAACCAATATGAATCTAGCTTGAATATACTCAGTAGCGAGAATTTGATAATGTTTTTTATGGCCCACCAAGAGTTTGCAAAGCTTTGTTTTTTAAAAACTTTTCTGTGCTCACTCGCTTCAGGTTGACGATCAGTCCCTCCCTCAATTTTTATTCCCTGTTGCCATCTGGCTATATAATCATTTTTATAATAGCCATGAAGGTAAGATCGTTTGAAATAATCAAGCCACCCTTCTCCGTGAAACTGAACATGACATTTTGCTTTTGGTGCCAGAGCAAGATCATATCCAGCAACGCATAATCTTTTTGAAAGATCGATATCTTCGTGACGAATTAATCGCGATTCAAAACCATTTACGAAGTCAAAAGCACTTTTTCGATACATACAAGCGGCAGAATTAATCATGGGTGACTCTCGAACTACTAGCTCGAGAATATTGAATGTTCCCCCCGTTGAAGCTTTTATCATACGATATCTAAAATCGTTAAGGCTTCCACTGCCTTGTTCTTTACAAGGAAAAATAGGTCCACAAGCAGCACCAACAAGAGGTGATGCCATAACTTTTAAGAGCTCATCAAACCAGTCTTTTTCAATATAGGTATCTGCATCCAAAAAGGCCAAGTACTTCCCTGTTGCTTTTTTTGCTCCTGCATTTCGAGCAAAGGCCGGTCCTTTTTCTTTTTCATGTATAAGGGTGACGGGAAACTTTTCGACCAGAGCACAAGTATTATCGATTGAGTTATTATTAACAACGATCACTTCAAGATCATTAGTTTCAAAATCCGATTCCAAAATACTTTGAAGACATTTTTCTATTGTCTTTTGCGCGTTGTAAGCGGGAATAATCACAGATACTTTTTTCATACTTGCCTAAGGTACTTCAAAGCGTTAAAAATGACTAGTTATGAGTATTATAAAAGCGCAAAGTCACGACCTCCCCGCCATCGTCGAGATCTATAATTGGGCGATTCTTAATACATCCGCGACTTTTGATACAGAAATAAAAACAAATTCAGAACAAACTCCATGGTTTGAAAAATTTAATGAGACTTATCCCCTTTTCGTTTTTAAAGAGAGTAACCTTATAAAAGGTTGGGCATCACTTTCCCCTGTTTCAGACCGACTGGCCTATGAAGGATCAGGAGAAATAGCCATTTATATTGCTCCCGATTTTCAAAAAAAAGGAATAGGAAAAGCTCTTCTTAGCCGCCTTATTGAGCATGGTAAAGAATACCAATTTAGGACTCTTATTTCTAAAATTTCCTGTGAGGCATTGGCCAGTATTCACCTTCACCAAAAGCTTGGTTTTATTGAGACAGGAACTTTAAAGAAAGTAGGAAAAAAGTTTGGAAAAGTTCTCGATGTCCATCTCTATCAGCATTTTCTTGATCAATAAGTAAAGTTGAATAAACTCATCAAATTAAATTAAAAGCCGATAAGATTTTGTGAACATAAAGCTATTCTTACTATTTATTTTTTTATTGTGCGGTTGTGGCCACCTCAATTATCAAAACTCCCGCTCTCTTTCATCTACAATTTCTCATGATTGTCTTTCAAATTTAGATCGCTTACTTGGCTCTTCAGTAAGCATTGTTAAAAAATTAAAAGAAATGCCCATTGAAGGTGATATCAGAAGAATTGTTGCTGGTGATAATTCTGTTTATCTCGTTACACTTCAAGATGGAACAAGGGCCGTATTTAAACCAGAAAAACAAGATAGAAATACTGAATATTTAGCAGAAATTGCTGCCTATGAAATTTCTGATACGTTTGGGTTTGACTTGGTTCCCCCTACGGTAGAACGAAATGTTTTTGGCGAAGTTGGTTCTCTTCAGCTTTTTATTGAAAGGGCAAAAGATGGCTATCTTGCTGAGCTTACAATAAGTGATGAGGATTACCATAAAAATATCGTTTTTGATTACCTCTTGGCCGAGTATGACCGCCATCCTGGTAATATTTTAATTGACCCCGAACTAAATCTCTTTCTTATCGATCATGGTTTTAGTTTTATTTCAAGACTTGCTGAAGAAGATGATCTTAGAATCCCCAATTATGTTATCGAATCCCTTAATATGCCTGAACTTGAAATAATAAAAGAAAAGATCGTCTCTATTTCAGATGACGATCTTTTTAATCTAGTGGGTGAACTTCCTCTTGAGATGGGTATTACTTTTTTTAAAAGATTCGGTCTTTTGAAAAAGCAAATCCTTGGTCATTCAAACGATACTTGAATAGCACAATGATCTGAAACAAATCTTCTATAAAAATCATGACTACTATAAGGATAACTAACACTATCCAAACGACAAGGCCCATACACAGCGGCTTTTTTAAGGACAAGATTTTTATACCAAGCTAAATCAAAAACCCTTTTTTCTCTCCACAAAAACGTTTTATAATCGATGGGAGACTTAACAAAACCAAATGGTGCCAATACTTCATTAAATATAACTTCATCATCTTGCTCTAATAATGTTCTATCTTTGGGATAGGCATTGAAATCACCAATGATAATCATTGGTCTATTTTCAAAAATATCTTCTTCTAGTTTTATTAACTGCTGTTTTCTAAAATTAGTTTTTTCACTTCCTGCTTTTAGATGAAGGCCAATAACTTTTACTTTCTTATTATTTTTTAAAACAAGATTAGAAATCATTGCTGCTCGCATTTGAGGATTCCCTAACTTAACCTGAAAGTTTGCTTCATGGTCACTGGTGATTTCTTTTTGATGGCATGTTACCACATGCTGATGTCTTTCAATTTCGTTGAAATAACTTTCACAAGCAAGATCATCAAAAGTCTTCTTGATTAACTCTGGAGCTGTGACTTCTTGAAAAACATAAACATCACTTTTTGGTAACTCATTATAAAGGAAGTCTTTTATCCGTTTTCCTCTAAACTCATCACTCACGGTGCCTTCTATAATTCCGCCTCTACCAAACCATTGTAGGTTTAAACTGGTAACCGTGATGGCCTTAACCTCTAGTGAAATGATCAATAAAACTAATAGAAAACGCATACTTACTGCTCCTTCATAAGATTTTCATCAATAGCCTAGCACTGGCCTTTTTAGTTGAATAATATATATATTAGTGCTAACTCATTCCAATATGGAATATGTAAATCTAAATCATTTACGTTATTTTTATGCCGTAGCAAAAACTGGAAGTTACTCCAAAGCTTCAGAAAAGCTCTATATTCAACAACCTGCTTTAAGTAAAACAGTTAAAAACCTTGAATATGACTTGGACTTAAAGTTATTTCAAAAGTCAGGCAGAGGTGTTGAACTAACGCCAGAAGGTGAGTTTATCTTTTCTAAATGTGATGAAATTTTTAATACAGTTGAAGACATTCTCCACTTTTCAAAACAAGAAGAAATACCTCTAAAGGAAACATTTACTATTTACACCAATGACGTGATCGCCTCGAGAATATTACCCCGTGCTTACGATGAACTTGAATTTACCAAAAAAGGAATTCGCCCCAAAGTCATTGTGAGTACAAGCGCTGAGATGATAGAAAAAATGAATAAAGATGAAAGAAGCGTTGGACTCTTTTTCCATACACCAAAAACAGGAAAGCAGTTTATTCTCGAGAAGATTCCGGTGACCTTTAATCTCGTCATTGCAAAAAAATATGCAAACTCACAAAGAATCATCACATCTTTTATCGGCTCAAGAGAAATTGATGACGAAAAGAACTATAAGTTTCCAACAGTGACAAGGATGAGAAAGATTTGGCCAGATACAAAAATTACAATCTCAACAAATAGTCTACTCTCTCATTACTCATTAGTAAGACAAGGCTTAGGCGTCGCTATTCTTCCCAATTTCCTTGAAAAAAAAGATCTTAAAAGAGGAAGTTTTGTCGAGTTATTAGAAGAACAGCAATTTAATCTAAAAGTCATTTATAAAAAAGATTATAAACAAGACCACCTGATTGTATCGTTAAAAGATTACCTCGATAGCTTTTTGCAATAAAAAAAGCCGGTATGAAACCGGCTTTCATTATTTATTTCTAGAAAATTTTATGAACAAGGTACTTCTACACTATTTGAAATGGAGAATAGTCCAAAGAAAAAACTAATCTTTTCTTCAGCTCTACATGTCTTTGGTGGCTTTGGTAAGTAAGTAACCGTAGGTCTTCTCGTCTCAACTCTCGGTCTCTCAATTCTTACGACACGCTGACTTGGCCTAACTGGAATTAAATCAATTTTTACGGCGTGTTCTTTTGAAGTAATATACTCGTTATTATCACCCCACTCCCACGGCTTCAGCTCTCTATTATAAGCATGACCATCGCGATGAATGACAGCCACACCGTATTTGTTCTTACTTCCTACTTTGATGGTTCTTCTTTCAAAGCTTGAAGCATTGGCAAAACGTCTGTGATCATACTTTATTTCGTGCACTTGATAAGGGTCACGAGCATCCTGATCTTTAACGGCAGTCATAACATAGACTCGTCCACTTCCTCTTGTATTTCTTACGGCCATAAATAACCTTCTACCATTAGCAAATGTCGACGTAATCTCACCTTCATCAATTTTTAGGTGATCTATTTTACATTTGTTACTTGAATTTTTTCTCACTCCAGAAACAATAACAAGTCTTCCATCTTTCATCAGAAAAGTTTGAAAACCTCCTCCTCCGGAAAGATAACGTGCTTCATCTGGAACAGCATTATTATCGACGAGGTCACCAAGAAAATCTTCATCGATATCACAGGCTTCAGCGACTCTTTCAATGGCAACATCATTACTTGCAGCAGGTCCACGATCAGAACTTTTATTCGTGGCACATGAAACTGTAAATAATAATAAAAACAGTAATAATAGGTTTAACTTCTTCATGAAGTAATCTCCTTTTTTTGGTTAATAAAATTTATGTTTATTTTAACATAGAAAGATTAATCGGCTTTTAAATGGTAGAGATTTACATTTTAACCATTGAACGAACTTGATCGATTCTCTCAGCTTCTAATTCTGCATAAATAAGAGATTCACCTTCACCAGCATCAGCAAGAACTTCTCCCCAAGGATCAACGATAAGAGAGTGCCCATATGTTTGAATTTTATCGTTATGCCTTCCCCATTGAGCTGGAGCAATGACATAACACTGACTTTCAATCGCTCTCGCTCGCAAAAGAGTATGCCAATGAGCTTTTCCAGTAGGTACTGTAAAAGCCGATGAAAATGTTAAGATTTTTGCACCCTCATCATGATAACGTTTTGCCATTTCACTATAGCGAAGATCGAAACAAACCCCGAGTCCTATTTTCCAACTCTCAATATTTAAAAGTTGAGGTTTATTCCCAGGTGTATAAATATCAGCCTCATCTATTTTCTTTCTCTTTCCATCGCGAATTATATCGCACGAAAATAAATGCATCTTATCGTAGTGTGGTAGCTCATTACCCTTATCATCAAAATTTAAAACTCTATTGATTACGATCTGCTCAAAGTAGGCAACACTTCCACCAAGAAGGTAGATTTTATTTTCTCTCGCGATAGATCTGATATTTTCAAAATGTTCATTATTTTTTTCAACGAGATAAGGGGTGGGCTTTGAGCCATCACTCATGGAATAAAAACATTCGGGAAGAAAAAGGGCTACTGCTCCCGCTTGAGAAGCTTCTGCTGCTGCACGATTTATCTTTTCAAGATTTGGTTTAAAGTCGAGCTGTGAGCAAAGTTGATAGACAGCAATTTTCATTCAATATGTTTTCCGATGGCAAAATATTTAAAACCATAACCAAGAACTTTCTCAGTGCTATATAAATTTCTAGCATCAAAGATTACAGGAGTCTTAAGTCTCGACTTAATCATATCAAAAGCGGGAATTCGAAACTCTCTCCATTCTGTCATTGTCACAAGTCCATCACAGTCAGAGAGACATTCATACATATTTTCAAATCTTCTTAATTTTCCTTCAGCATGCTTGAACTCTTTCATTTCTATTTCAAAATTGTCCGAACCTTCGGGATCATAAAAATGAACTTCAGCTCCTGCTTCAGTTAAAGCACTGGCCATATAAATGGCTGGGGATTCTCTCACATCGTCCGTATTTGCTTTAAAGGAAACTCCCCAGAAAGCGAATCTTTTACCAGTAAGATCATCACCATAATGATTTTTAATTTTACCAAACATATATGTTTTTTGAGCATCATTGACTGCTTCAGTTGCCTCAATAATTTTAAACGTCATCCCTTTTTCTTTCGCAGTATACATCAAGGCTTTCACATCTTTAGGAAAGCATGATCCACCATAGCCCGGTCCAGAATAAAGAAAGTGTTTCCCAATTCTAACATCGCTACTAATCCCACTTCTCACCTGTTCAATATCAGCACCTGTTAAATCACAAAGTTTTGCTACCTCATTAATAAATGAAATCTTCGTGGCCAAGAAACTATTCGCAGCATACTTCGTCATTTCAGCAGATAAATTACTCATATGTTGAATTGGATTTCCTTGGGCCACAAGGGGAGCGTAAAGCTCATCCATTTTATCAAAGGCAAACTTTTCTTTCGCTCCTACGATCACACGATCTGGTCGCATAAAGTCTTCAACAGCAGTTCCTTCTTTTAAAAACTCTGGATTGTTCACGAGATGAAATTTCTTATCTGTTTTTGTCGCGACTAAATTCTCAATCATATCGCATGTACCAACAGGAACCGTCGATTTAATTACAATTATTCCATTTTCCTTAACAAGCTCGCCAACAGTCTCAGCGGCCATTTTTAAATATTTAAGATCAGCATTACCATCATCACCAGGAGGAGTTCCCACAGCGAGAAAAATAGAGTCTGCATCAGCACAAGAGTCGTAACTTGTTGAAAAGTTTAAACGTCCCGTTTTTTGATTTCTTTTAAGAAGATCGCTTAGACCAGGTTCGAAGATTGGCGACTCACCTTTCTTTAAGGTCTCAATTTTTTTATCATCGATATCGATACAAGTTACTTCATGACCAATTTCAGCAAAACATGTGCCCGACACTAAACCTACATAACCTGTTCCGATTACAGAAACTTTCATAACAATCCTCTCAAAATATATTAATTACAAGCTAGATTTTAAACTGTATAATCCTACCACAATCCTACCAGAGTGGAATACGTTTGAAGGGAATAATTAAAACAACCTTAAAATTAGTTTTTGCTGGGGCCATTATTTATTGGCTCGTGCAAAGCGACAAGCTAGATTTTAGTCTTATTGGCCGCTCTTTTAAGCAAGGCAACACATGGCTTTATGCGTTCTTGCTGCTTATTGTTCAAACGATGTTACTTTCTTACCGTTGGCTTCTTTTGCTTGAGATCAATTCTAGTAAAAAATTATCCTTTTTTGGCATCGTAAAAGTTACCTGGATAGGTCTCTTTTTTAATACCTTCTTACCAGGTGCCGTGACAGGAGATCTCGTTAAACTCGTTTATGCTAAAGATCTCGACCCTAATATTAGTAAAACTTACCTAGTCACATCTGTTTTTATTGATCGCGTGATCGGCTTAAGTGGCCTACTGGTTATCTTAGGTCTTTCTAGTATTTTTTATTACGAAACAATCACGGCGATTTCTCCACAAATGAAAACTCTTATTCATTTCAACTTATTTTTATTTGTTGGTGCTGTGGTTTTAATCTTCAGTCTTTTTGCTCCTAAGAAAATTCAAGAACTCTTTTTAAAATATGCCGCCATGGTTCCCGTTTTAGGAAAAAGAATTCATAAAACGTTAATGGAATTTTGGACTATCGGTAAAAGTAAATCCGTAATCTTCAAAACTATTGGCTTAAGTATTGCCATCCAACTAGTGACTCTTACCGCTTTCTACTCTTTAACTTCTCCATTCTATGGAAAGTATATTCCAATGCCTTATATTATTACCTTTATCCCGGTAGGGTTTCTTGCTGTGGCCGTCCCGATTTCTCCTGCAGGCGTGGGAATTGGTCACGCTATTTTTGATAAGCTATTCAACTTTATCAATGTTTCTGGTGGAGCATCTCTTTTTAACCTCTACTTCTTACTCCAAGTTAGTATCAACCTCCTTGGTATTTTCCCTTATTTATTTAGTGGTAAAAAACATCAGCTTAGTGAAACAGAAGAATTTGAACTAGCGGAACAATAGCCTAAGAGAGCTCGCACAACCTTTACGCTCTTTTTTATTTATAACTTCATTGATGACATTAATAACTTGCTGCTCATTAAGAGCTTTTGTTTCCTCTGATCGAGGGCTGCTCAGCATATACTCTACAATATCAGGATTTTTAAACATGGCCTTTTTCACTCTTTCCACATTTTCATCAGAAAGAAGATTTTCGTAATCAATCTCTATCTCTAAATCCTCAACAAACTCTCCAATATAAAATTGAATATAATCTTTCATATAGTCTGTTTCTAATTCAACATCATCAAATATTTTACCGATTAAAGATCTCATCGGACTATCCTCTAGTCCCTCCACACTGTTTGGAAGTAATTCTAAAAGTTTCTCTGCAGATAAATTTTTATTTCTAATTTCTCGAGGAAAATACCCCTTTCCCATCTCCTCAATCAATCTCACAGCAAAACGCTTCATCGTCTCATGTGAATAGTCAGCAATAATTTCAACTTTATAGGATGCACTTTTCAATAGACTAGGATGATCTTTTAAAATTCTGGTAAACGTCGTTGTTCTGTGGTGACCATCAAGGATATAAATCGCTCCATCGGGTCCTATTACTGCAGGGAATTTTTTTTTAGGCACTAACTCTGAAGCAACATATTGCTCAAAGGACTTCTCACTATTAGGATATTTTTTTTGCCACTTTTTATAATACTCATCAATTTTTTCGTTTATTCTTTCTTCACCGATTTCCATCTGTGTTGGGTGAACACTTAATAACTCAGTTTCAATAACTCGATTTTCAGCAAATAGTGGTAAAATGATTGTTAAAAATAAGAGTAGCAAGAGTATTTTCATCACTACCTTATCGAAAAACTACGCTTTAAACTTCAACACCGATATCTTTTTCGTAAAACTTTAATAATGATTTGAAACGTAAATTCCACGGCTTGGCCAATTTACTTCTCATAGCATCGGGAATATTTGATGGGTATATAAACTTAGTAATAAGGTCTGGCTTTAAAATAACAGCATTCGTTCTTCGATCATTTTTTGGAACTTCAAAAATGCTTTTCACCCAAACAAGATGGTTAGCATAAATTTTAAAAGGAATATCGATATCTATTTCTTCTTTTTTTCCAACAATATAAACTTTCTCTTTTTTTTCAGGCAGCCATTTTTCTCCCAAACGCTCAATTCGGTTTTTCATAACGGCAGGATGTAGCCCCCAGAAATTTAACGTTTCCGTTTGATTATCAAAGCGCTTTTCTCTTCTTTGGTATTTAGGAAGTTTTTTATCAGAATGATATAATTTTAAAATGCTTTCTTTTTTATCTTTATATTTATCTTCTTCTCTCACATGACCGTAGTGAAAAATTCGAGCCTCACTATAATAAACCTTCTCATAATGACGAAAGCTTTGAGCGTCTCCCCACGATTCTATTTTAGAGTCCAGTTTAACCGCTCTTATTTCTTGGGGATACCATTTCTTATTAATTGCGATTTTATGATGACTTTGCCAAAAATGCAGATAACGAAAAGCCACGACATCACAACCTGTTTCCTGTGCTTTTTGAATATCTCTTTTTACTAAATCATAATCACTTTCATGGAAGACTTCATCACACTGGAGATAAATTCCCCAATCCTGTTCACCGTGATGATCTTTTCTTAGAGAATCAAGGGCGATATTCGTCTGTTCAGATAAGATGATTCCACCTTCCCTATTTTCTAAATTCCACACTGTAGGAAGTATCTTTAAATTTTTCAAAAAGTTTAGTTTTTCCTCTGTTCCATCATCAGAATCCCCAAGGGCCAAATATACTTCTTCGACTATATCACTAAGAGACTGTAGACTTTCTTGAAAACAATAATCGTACTTCACACCATTTCTTAAAAGACCAAAGCCAAATAGATTCATTATAATTCTGGATAAACGAAGATTTTCTTAACGTCGACGTGACCGTAACGTTGCCATTTCGTATTGAGAGATTCCGTGACAAGTAAGAACATATTTTCCTTACCGTAATTCTTTTTCTTTTTAATAAACTTTGCTTGTTTTTTTACAATCCCAATCGCCTCTTCAGGAAGCACGCAAAGTCCATTCATTAAGAAACTTTCATTATTATAAGTTAGGACTCGGGCGATAAAAACTTCTCCCTTTATGAGAGATAACTTAGGATGATTTTTTGATAAAGTAATCTTTTTTCCCGTAATCAAGTCATCGACGACATAATGTCCTCTTAAACTTGTACCCTTAAACTCCAAAAGAGTGTAATGAAACTCAAGAAAAGATCTTTTAATCTCTCCATCAATTCCTCTTTCTCGCATATAGATTTCAATAGCAGGTGCACGGCCATCTCTAGAAATAAACTGTAGAAGATACCAATCATGAAAAGCATTCATTCTATTTTCATAATTATAGTCTTCTTCATGTACTTTGCCTGTTAAATCAAAATACTCTTTTTGTGCCTCAAGAAGATATTTATAATTATCTTCATCAGAAAATAATCTTAGGGCATTATCATAATGTTCTCTTAAATCGGGATGCACTCTCTACTCGTCAGTTTTTAAAACAGCTAAGAATGCTTCTTGAGGAACTTCTACTGCTCCAACCATCTTCATTCTTTTCTTACCTGCTTTTTGCTTTTCCAATAATTTTCTCTTACGACTAATGTCTCCACCGTAACATTTAGCTAAGACATTTTTTCTCAGAGCTTTTACGGTTTCTCGTGCAATAATTTTAGCACCAATTGCCGCTTGAACCGCAATGTCAAATTGCTGTCGACCAATAAGTTTTTGTAGTTTCTGCGTCAAATCACGACCTTTATAGAAGGAATTGTCGCGGTGACAAATAATGGAAAGAGCATCCACACTATCGCCATTGAGTAAGATATCAACTTTTACGAGGTCAGCTTGCTGATAACCTTTCACCTCATAATCCATGGAAGCATAACCTTTACTAATACTTTTTAATTTATCGTAAAAATCATAAACCATTTCACTCAGAGGAAGATCATAGAAAATTTGTACCCTATCTTGAGTAATATACCTCATATCTGTCTGACACCCACGCCTTTCTTCACAGAGCTTAATAATATTTCCGGTGTACTCATTGGGAACGTGAATAGAAAGAGCAACAACCGGCTCTTCAATATATTCATAGAGAGTAGAGTCAGGTAACTCAGAAGGGTTTGAGACTTCGATCGTCTCTCCCGTATGCATTTTAACTTGATAATTCACTGAAGGAGCAGTGGAAATTAAGTTCAATTGAAACTCTCGCTCCAATCTTTCTTGTATGATTCCCATATGCAAAAGCCCAAGAAAACCACAGCGTAATCCAAACCCCAAGGCCGCAGAAGTCTCTGGCTCAAAAGTAAAACTTGCATCGTTAAGCGCCAACTTCTCTAATGACTCTTTTAGTGCCGCATAGTCATGAGACTCAACAGGAAAGATCCCACAAAAAACCATCGGCTTTACTTCTTCGTAACCAGCGAGAGAACTTGTATCTTTTTTCTTGGCGTGAACTAATGTATCGCCGATTTTTACATCACGGATCGTTTTAACTCCGCAAATGATCATTCCAACTTCACCAGCTCCCAGTTCATCAACCTCGGAAAAGAATGGAGCATTTACGGCAAGTTTTAAAACTTCATACTCACTTTCAGAATGCTTAAAATAAACCTTATCTCGTTTTTTAATGACCCCGTTCATAACTCGAACGAGAACCACTACCCCTTGATAGGGATCAAACCAGGAATCAAAAATAAGTGCTTGAAGATCAGCATTGTAGTCTCCTATCGGAGCAGGAATTTTTTCGACAATTGTTTCCAATAAGTCCTCAACGCCAATACCACTTTTTGCTGAGACTTGATCAGCCTCACTTGCATCAAGACCTATAATGTCTTCAATTTCTTCTTTAACTTTATCAACATCAGCGTGAGGCAAATCAATCTTATTCAAAACGGGGAGAACTTCTAAATCGTGCTCAAGCGCCATATAAACATTGGCCAGAGTCTGTGCCTCTACACCCTGACTAGCATCAACAACAAGGAGAGCTCCATCACAAGAAGCCAGTGAACGACTAACTTCATAAGTAAAGTCCACGTGGCCTGGAGTATCGATAAGATTGATATAATATGTTTCACCATCTTTGGCTTTATAAGTAAGGCGAACCGTTTGAGCTTTAATGGTAATTCCACGCTCTCTTTCCAAGTCCATATTATCTAAAAGACGATCTTTTTTTTCTCTATCAGAAACTGTTTTGGTAGCCTCTAATAATCGATCAGCAAGAGTAGACTTACCGTGATCAATATGGGCAATAATTGAAAAATTACGTATTTTTGTTAAATCCATTAGGAGCTGAGATTACCACAAGCCTAATAATATTGGGAACTTTAAAGCAATCTATTCTCTAGGGAGCACTGTGTAACAGTGCTAATTAGTGTGTATTCTTGAACAAAAAGGTGTGATCTCTCAAGCTCTACTAAAGAGATCACAATATGAATTAGTTTTGTAGAATCAACTCTGCATTAGGATACCATCTTTCAAATGTCTCCATTTTATCTTCATCTGTTAGGAGTACTGTAAGAAGGTCCATATTATTACAACTACCAACAATCTTTCCTGAGCTTACCCACCCAGATCTGATAAGGTTGTAATTAGCGATGCCATCTTTGATATGATACTTCAGGAAGTATTCATATCCGTCTTGTTTACCTAGCATAAGTGTTCCTTCACTGATTCCTAAGCCCGATGACCTACTACCTGATCTAATATTTTCAAACTTGAAAGTTTCACCCTCTCTCGTTCTTAGCGTTACCTCCATCCCGTGAATTGACTCATCCTCTGAATAAAAATTCATATGACAAATCTCTCTGGTACCATTGTGATAAGAGTAAAAGTAACCAGGTACTCCATAGTTTGGTAGTGCAGCTAATGTCGGTAAGCTAAATAAAAACAAAAAAACTAATTTTTTTAGTGTGTTCATAGGATGTTCCTTAGAAAATTTTAATAAGCGTAATTTAGCATAGGCTCACAGTGAGCAGCTAAAATCGTGAAATATTTACATAATTTTTTAGTCTTAAGTAAAGACTTCTTTTGAAAGAACCATTAAATAATAGTCGAGAGAACTTTCTTTTCCTCGAATTGGAATAACATTAGCGTAGCCTTGAAAGAGTGGCTCAAGAGGTGACTTCACTTCTTCTTCACCATTTTCTGCTTCTTGATAGACACCATTCTCATCAATTTCTGTCTCAGACACTTCTTCTACTTCGTTATTTTTTCCTGCGATGACAATTTCAATATTTTCTATCTTCGAACGACGTTTAATGGCCAACTCATAGGTCTCAATTAAAGACTGAGGAACAATCGTGTCAGTCATTTCTTTTCCTATGACATCCTCAGACTGAACCTGCAACAAGGAATAAGACTGATCGTTTAAATAGATCAAACTCCCCTCTGCGTTAGCAACCATCACTGGTTTTTTAACCATATTGGCCAAAACTCCAAACTTTCTATTTTCAAGTGAAATTCTATCGGCACGCAATTCTTCAAAAACTTTGAAAGCATGAATCATTTTGTTCATTTCCCTAGCAATCTCTCCGATCTCATCGTCTTGGCTATAATAAATGGAGACATCAAAGTTACAATCTCTTAGCTCACGAATCGCATCTTTAATTTTCTTAAAAGGCAGGGCAATTTTCCCCGGAACAACCAGAGCTAAAATAATCGTGAAGAGAAAACCAATAATAAGAACAATCATCATATGTCTTTTGGTTTCGTCGATAATTGTTTTGACTTGTTTGTTTCGCTCGACACTTTCAAAGTATTGAATATCTTGAAACTCCGAAAAGGCATCGAGAATTTTATCGGCTAGCTCTCCAATGGTAGAGATCCCTGCGCCTCCCCGATTAAAAATGGCTCCCTTTGAAAGTAACAACTTTAGGGAATCCACGTAGGACAACATCTGCCCAACAACTTTTTTGGCTTCAGGGTCTTGATAGAGAGAGTCGAGAGTATACAACTGCGAAGTAAAAGACTCACAAAGACCCATCACTTTTTCAACTTGCTCAGGAGTTGGTTTATTGGTCAACAAACGTCTTTGATACTTTAAGAGAGAAACAGCCGAAATCCGAATTTCATCCATCAATAACGACTTTCGATTAAAGCCAACCGAGATATTTTCAATTTCTTTATTAAGATTATTAAGGAAGTCAAAAACAACAAACGTGAGAGTCAAAACCAAAATATTGGCTATAAAAAAACTCCATGTCACTCTTCCTCTTAGTGATAAATTCACTTACGCTCCTACTCAGTCAGTTCCCCAAAAAGTTTATTAAAATTTTTCTCACTTCCTACGAGAACCACAATATCGTCAGCCTCAATAACATCCATAGGCATAGGACAATCATTGATTTCAACTTTATAAGCAGCCTTTCCATCTTCGGAAATGAAAGGCACTCTTTTTTGTAAGGCCACAATATTGAGTGAATAATTCTGTCTAATTTTACTTTCTACCAGCGTTTTGCCCTCAAACTTTTTACCTAAGCGAAGTTCAACAATGGAATATCCAGCAGCAAAGTTATAACGTTGTAAAACGTGGGGAGCTACAATTTTTGAAGCAATGATCTCACCCATTTCCTCTTCAACTTTTATAATTTCAGAGGCACCAATTTCATGGAGTACGTGCTCATGAATTGTTGATGTGGCCCTGGCGATCACTCGCCCCACACCCATTTTTCGAAGCATGGTCACGGCCATAATACTTTGCTCAATATGATCACCAATCGCCACCACGGCAACATCGACATCAGAAATATTAACCGATCTTAAGGAACGTTCATCAGTAACGTTTAGAGCAACAGCATGAGTAACACGGTCTTTAATCTTATCAACCAGCTCATCATTTTTATCAATAGCAATAACCTCAGCTCCTTTTTCATAAAGCCTTACTGCGGTTTTTGCTCCAAATGTTCCAAGTCCTATTACTGCTACAATCATACTTTATATTTGTTATAAATTTTAAATACTTATACTAATAGTTTAACCGATCATCACCCTTCCATCAGGATAGTCATATTTTCCTATCGACTTTTCTTGTTGTCCGATAGCGAGAATCAACGTTAAAGGCCCAATCCTCCCGGTGAACATCAACATTGATATGGCAAGCTTACCTGCCGTCGATAAAAACGGTGTTATACCCAAACTTAACCCAACTGTCCCTGACGCACTAACCACTTCAAAAAAGAGAGAGAGAAAGCTTTGATTGGGTTCTAGCTTCATCATCACGAAAATAAAAAAACTTGTTATAATAATCGAGATAAAAACTAGGGCAATGGCACGCACAACAATATGAGAAGGAATTGCCCGATCAAAAACCTGAACCTTCTTATCACCTTTTAACGTCGACATAATTGATTGAACCAAGATCGCAAGAGTTGTGGTCTTCACACCACCAGCAGTTGAACCAGGACTCCCACCAATAAACATCACTAACGTCATAATATAAAGAGTGTAAGTGTGAAGGTTTGTAAGCGGAATTGTATTAAAGCCAGCAGTTCTAAGTGTCACTGATTGAAAAAATGATATTTGAATTTTTTCCCAGAGAGAATAATTATCAAGAGCGTGTAAGAACTCTCCAAAGAAAATAAAAATGGCTGCTGCAATTGTTAAAAGCAGTGATGAAGTTAAAACAACTTTTGTGTGAACTCCAAGTCGTACAAGTCTTTTACCTTTAGTAATCACTTCTCTTAATTCTTTTAAAACGATAAAACCAAGACCACCAAGGATAACAAGAATAGAAATCGTTCCATGGATTAGCGGTTGAGTAGCATAAGATTCGAGAGAGGTATCAAAAAGAGAGAAGCCCGCATTACAAAATGCAGAGATACTGTGGAAAAAACCATAATAAAGAGCATTTCCAAATTCAAAGCCTTCAAAGGTAAAGGCAATGGTAAGAACGATCCCCCCCCACAGCTCGATAAAAAAAGTATATTTAATAATATCCATAATCATAACAAAGAGATCTTCTAAACTGCTCACATCTAAAAGATCTTGCATCATGATTCTATTTCTCATTCCCATAGACTGACCTAAAAGAATGGTGAGAGAAGAGTACAAGGTCATAATGGAAAGGCCACCAATTTGAATCAAAATCAAAATAACGATCTGGCCAAAAAAGGAAAGGTCCGTAGACATTGACTTTGTCGCTAGTCCCGTTACACAGGTTGCCGATGTGGCCATAAAAATGGCATCAACAAAACCCATCGTTTTTCCTTCTGCGGAAGAAACGGGAAGCATCAATAAAAATGTTCCAATCATAATCACACTGAAAAATGAGATAATGACTAATTGTGCGGGCTTAAGTTTTAAATTATTCTTTATCGCCTGAACAGGCTCGATCACATCTTTCTTAACAGGCTTCTTATCGTAGAGAGAAATCACTGTTGAAAGAAGATGGGTTGAACTCATCCAAAAGGCGAAATCACTATCTCCCCAAGTAATGAGAAGTGGTACGAATACAGTAATAGAAAAAATATGATTTCTTACATACTCTTCAATCGAACGGCTACTAAGAAAGTTCATCACAATAACACAGCCTACGATCACAGGAGCTAAGTAAGTTCCTACAGTGATAATCAAATCAACTTGCTCTTCTTGGAGAAATTCAGGTATCCGATTAAAAAACATAATCGAATAGAACAGGATAAAAATCCCATTAAAAAACAATTCCAAAGGAAAAGAGTATTTAGACAATGATTTATTCACTCTTATATGATAATCCAAGTACTTACTAAGTTAAAAAATGCAAAAAATAGAGCAATTAATTCCTTTTAAAATCAAACATATCGACTCTCTTGGGCAAGGAGTCTCCCACTATAACGATCAAGTAAGTTTTATTCCTAAAACATTACCAGACGAATCTGGTGAAGCGATCATTTATAAAAAGAGTAAAAAAGTTCAGTTTGCTCAAAAAGTTAATCTATTGGAGCAGTCTTGTAACAGAATTGTTCCCGAATGCCCACATTTTGAAGAGTGTACTGGGTGTTCTTTTCTACACACTGACTACTCAAACGAAATGGCCTTAAAAGCGACGGCCGCAAAACATCAGCTAAAGAAACTCGGCGAAAATTTAAAACTAAAGGTCACTCCGGCCAAAAACCGCTTCCACTACAGAAACCGAGTTCAGCTCCACTATGATCTACGGAAAAAAAAGCTGGGTCTTATCAACAATATCACCAACAAAATTGTCGAAGTACCTCATTGCAAACTGCCCTCGTCTAAGATTTCTCAAAAAATCAACGCGCTTTATGAGAATCAGGCATGGATCGATCTCGTTAAAAATGAACAAAACCAAGGACATTTAGAGCTTCAACAAAGAGATGACAAAGTTGAGCTTTTTTTCAATGAACATTATGCCTCAGGAGGCTTTACTCAAGTTAATGACGCGTCAAACAAACTCCTTCTCCAAAAAGTTTCAAGCATTATTGATGAATGTTCTCCACGGTCGGTTATGGACTTGTTTGGTGGTAATGGAAATCTTTCTTCTGTTAAAAGTACATATAACTCATGGATTATAGATAACTATGACAACCTTCCTGAGTCTAAAGAGGGCCAAACTTTTATCTCACAAAATATTTATCACAAAAAAGCGATACAGAATTTGAGCACTCTCATGCCAAAGGAGTTTGATCTCCTAATTATTGATCCTCCCCGAAGTGGATTAAAAAATATCAATGAATTTTGCCTTCAATTTGACTTTAAACATATCATTTACATCTCTTGTTTTTACCCAAACATGATTCGAGATTTACTCAAAGTAAAAGATAAATTTTCAGTTCGAGAGATTGAATTTTTTGATTTTTTTCCAGGGACACATCACCTTGAAGTCCTCACTTTTTTAACTCGAAAATAGCTCAAAATACATTGACAGAAATGTTGATCTTCAAGTGGTGAGTCCTTACAATAAATCCTATGAAGAAATTAAATTTTACCATCCTCATTGCTTTATTTATCGCCCTGACGGGGTGTGCCACAAATACTCCTGGAGTAAAATCCCCTAAAGAAAAAAAAGCTGAACTTTATTACGTTCATGGATCACGTGCTTTAATTATCAAAGACTATACAGCTGCTCTCAAGAATCTTCTTAAATCAATTGAATACGATGATAGCAATCCTAAGGCCCACAACAATTTAGGGATGGCCTATTTTTTTAAAAACAATATTCCTAAAGCTAAAGAGCATCTCAATAGAGCTCTTAGAATCGATCCCAAAAATAGTGATGCCCGTAATAACCTCGGCTCAATTTATATGCATGAGAAACAATACGGGAAGGCTAAGCAAGAATATCTTACAGTTTTGAAAGATCTTACTTATCCACTTCAGCATCGTGTTTATTATAATCTTGCACTCATCGATTTGGTTTACAAAAGAACAGACAAAGCCATTGCAAATCTATTAAAGTCAGTTAAAGAAAATGATGGTTACTGTCCTTCTTTCTATCAACTTGGGCTTATTGCAAATCAAAAAAGAGAATACCATCAGTCACTAGAGTATTTTAAAAAAGCATCTAGTGGAACCTGTGTGAATGATCCCAAACCACATTATCAAGTTGCCGATGCTCTTCTTAAATTAAATGAGCACCAAAGAGCGTTATTCAAATTTAAAGAAATCATAAGTAGTTTTCCAGAGTCTTCTGAAGCCGTTTGGTCTAAGAGGAAATTGAGAACCATCAATATAACTCAGATGAGAAAAAAGCAAAGAAACATTCGGAAGATGACGAGAAAACCTAAACGAGAAAACTTCCAACCAAAAAGAAAAGAAGTAGAATCTATTAAATTTTAAATATGGCAAAAAGACGCAAAACAAACTCAAATCGTAAGAAGCATTCTCAAAATGGAGAAAGCTCAAACGAAACCTTTATGGGAAATGTTGAAGAAAGTATTTCAATGCCATCTGTAAGTGAACTCACCTCAGAACAACAAAATATTGAAAAGAGAACAAGCTTCGAAAATGCTTCTTTCGACGGAACTCTTTCGGGCATAAAGATAGATCGAGAAAATATTACGACAGACTTTTCTTCCTCTCAAAACTTATCATCAATGGAAGAGATTTCATCAGAGAATCTAAACGATAACGAAAATAAAGAAGAACATATGGAAATGGCCAACGAAGAACACTCACCAAATCAAGATTTAACTCTTGGTTCATACTTTAAAAATGAACGAATCAAAAAAGGTGTTAGTCTAAAAAATATTTCTCAAAATACTAAAATTAGTCATACCAACCTTGAATATCTTGAGGATGATAATTTTTCAAAGCTTCCCAATAAAACTTATGTTTATGGGTATGTGAAAAGCTATGCAAAAACGTTAGGGCTTGATCAAGAGCATTGCTTAGATCTCGCTAGAAAACATTACGATTCAGGTAAAAACCCAGTCGTCCTAGAGTCTCATGTTTCACCCATTCAAGAACCTAAACAACAGTTCAATTTAAAATATCTTATTTTCTTTATTGCTTTTATCGGTATCAGTGCGGGGATTTTTCTTTTCACACGCTCAAATGACGAAAAGAAAGTCGTCCAAGCTCCCGTTGAAACTCCAGCGATTAAAGTCGTCACTTCTCAAACGCCTTTAAAAAAAGAAGCTCTTACCGACACAGAAGAGAATACGACAGAAACACCTGAGCAAACCGTTGAAGTAAAAATAGAAACTCCTCCACCTGTCGCCAAAAAGAAAGAGGAAGTTGTTCAAACAAAACCTGAACTAAAAAAAGAGGAAGTAAAGCCAGTCGAAGTCAAAAAAGAAGAAGTTAAAGTCGTAGAAAAGAAAGAAGAGAAAAAAGCAGAGACAAAAGAAGAGGAAGAAAAAAAGATTGAATTTACTCCAATAACAGGTGACCTTTATGCCGTCGATTTAACCAAAACAGAAGATCAAATTGATGAAATGATTCCAAGTCGCTTTAAAAATGCGATTATTGCTGGCTATCAAAATGTTTTTATCAAGGCATCCAAAGGTAATAGTTGGTTAACATATAAGTCTGACGACAAGCCCATCAAAAAGTTTGTTCTCAAAGAAGGACGAAATTTATTAATTAGAGGAAAAGAAATTAGATTGTTCTTAGGAAATATTAACGCCATTGAAATTTTTCTCAACAATAAGCCGTTAAAGCTGACGTCTGCCTCGGGAGTTAAGAGTTTAGTATTCCCACAAGAAAACGGAACAAAGTATAAACTTCCACTTTTTATTTATAAGAGAGATGGGACAGTAGAAACTTCTGATCAGTTCTAATTAGCTTAACCAATCAACTTTACGATAAAAATAAGATCCAATGATTGCCGCGATCAATGTCGGTGCAAAAACAGCAGCGATCGTTGGGATTTGCTGTTTTCTTGCCATACTGATACCAAGAAAAAAGAGTGCATAATATGTTGTTAAAACGACCAGACCCATCACTCCAGAGTTACGTGTCCGTCCTCTTCCCTTTTTAATCCCAAGCCCAAAGCCAATTAAAACAAAAGTTAAAATCTGAATACCAGCATTAATTCTTCCCCAGTACTCTAACTCACTCCGAGGAAGTCTTTCGATAATACCACCGTAAGCTCCTCTTTCGTGTTCAGCAACTCCATCAATTTCGATATTTTCTTTGTCCTTACGATACTGATTGATAACCTCTTTAAGTTCATTATTTGTACGCATACTATCTTTCGTTACAAAGCCATAAAGGTCTCCACCAGAGACTATAGGAAAGTCGTATTGCTCAAATAAAACTTTTTCAACTTCTTGTTTTTGAGAATTTCTTTTAACAATATTTCCATTGGTAAGATGAAGTCTCATCGAAGGAGTAAGATATTCACTGATACTCTGCTTAATCAACACACCTTTTTCAGCATAAATAAGTTGCTCAAGTCCGTTATCATTATCCATACGGATAAAAACTTCATGCAAAATATTACCATTACCTTTCACATCCTCTGCAAAGAGAGTGACCTTGGGAATTTCTGTAAAAAATTGTCCCGCTTTAATATCCGTCATCATCCCTTTAGACGTTAGCTGGATAATCGTATTTTTAAACAGCGTCTTAGAGTAAGGAATCATTTCTCGCCCCATTGTGTTAGTTAAAACAGCAACGATGAAGCCGAGAATTAAAAAGGGAGTGAATAATTGTAATTTCGTTAGGCCAAAAGATCGCATTGCAACAATTTCAGAATCTTCAGACATTTTATTAAGCGTATACATAGTCGCAAAAAGTACAGACAGCGGAACGGCCATAGGAATAAAGGAGAGAGCGATATGCCCCATCAGTTCAAAAACAACCCAAATCTCCACACCCTTATTAGTCACAATTCGAATAAGACTAAAGAGTTTAAAAATTAATAAAAAGGTAATGAAAAAAACAGTACTCAAGACAAAAGGGAGAATAAATGTTGAAGCAAGATAGCGTTGAGTGATTTTAAACATGGTCTTTTAGACAAACTCCGTCATTATTGATAGTTTAATCCATCTTTTATTTTCACATCCCAGGAGAATTTTATGGATATCTCAATTCAGTTTAATGTTACCACAGCTAGTGAGCAAGAAATCATCGTTGTTGGTGCTTTTCAAAAGAAAACAACCAAAGGCAAAAAAGAAGAAAAGTCGGCCATTACCTCTACTTGGCCTAAAGAATATCAAATCACTTATAAAGAGCTTAATACCGGTCATCATTTTGATGGATCTGCTGGTCAGTCTTATTCTTTTGACTTTGATGGTCAAAGAATTTTAGCGATCGGTCTTGGTGAAAAATCAAAGCTCAACGATGAAGGCTTAAGAAAGGCTATCGCCAATATGCTTAAGTCACAGCACAAAACGGTTTCAAGTATCGGAATCAATCTCGACACGATGTTAGTAAAAGGTGGTCTTGAAAGAACAGCTTATCTCGTGACAGAGTCACTGGTTCTTACGAATTACCTTTGCCACGACTATAAAACAGCACCTAATCCCATCAAACTTGAAGGTGTTACTTTAGAAACAAAAACTAAAAAGTCCGCTGGAAAAAAAGCGGAGGCTGCCGTCGACTCGGCCATCAAAGTCGCAGACTCGGTAAACCTTTGTCGTGACCTCGTCAATGCTCCACCGAACGAGCTTCACTCTGAAAGCTATGCAAAAAGAATTGAAGCTGATGTTAAGAAGAACCTTAAAAGAGTTAAGGTTAAAATTCTTGGAAAGCCAGAGCTTAAAAAAGAGAAAATGGGAATGTTTCTTTCGGTTAATAGCGCCTCAAACTACCAACCAAGACTTGTTCACCTGACTTATACTCCTGCCAAGAAAACAAAAAATACAAAGCATATTGCCTTTGTTGGTAAAGGTTTAACTTTTGATTCTGGTGGTTATTCACTTAAGCCATCGAAATCGATGGTAAATATGAAGTTTGATATGGGTGGTTCAGCAACTGTTTATGCCGCTTTTAGAGCTGCTGTTTTATTAGAACTTCCTGTACAAATCTCATGTTTTCTTGGGATGACCGATAACGCCGTTAATAATCAAGCGACTTACCCAGACAGTATTGTTACAGCGAGAAATGGTAAAACTGTTGAGATTCTCAATACTGACGCCGAAGGAAGACTCGTTCTCGGTGACGTTTTAAGTTATGCCAGTGACCTAAAGCCAAACGCTATTATTGATGCCGCGACTTTGACGGGAGCTTGCTTGGTTGCCCTTGGAACTGAAGTTTGTGGACTTATGGGTAATGATGAAAAACTAAAAGATAAACTTGAAAAAGCTGCTAAAGCGACAGATGAATATATTTGGCAACTTCCTATTATTCAAGAGTGGCGTGATGATATGAAATCACCAATTGCTGATCTTCAAAATATTGGCAAAAGCGGATTTGGTGGAACGGCCAAAGCTGCTGCCTTCCTTGAAAACTTTGTAGGAGAAGGAATCTCTTGGGCACACCTCGACATCGCAGGTTGTGGCGATAGCCAATCTCACCTTCCTTACTGTCCCTCAAAAGGTGGCTCAGGAATTATGGTTCGTACATTAGTAGAATATTTAAAAAGTGTTTAATATCGTTTTATATTGTCCTGAAATTCCCGGCAACACAGGTACCATTGGTCGAACCTGTGTTGCCCTAGGGCTCAAGCTCCATATCATTCATCCCATCTCTTTTGATCTCTCTGAAAAAGCCGTAAGAAGAGCAGGTCTTGATTATTGGAAACATGTTCAACTTTACGAATACGAAAACTGGAATGACTTTCTCAATAAAACCAATCCTGAAAACCTGATTTACTTCAGCCGGTTTGCTGAAAAAACTTATTACCAAGCACCCTATCAAGAAGATTGCTTCCTTGTTTTTGGCAGTGAAACCTCCGGCCTACCAAAAGAAGTCGTTGAAATTGAAAAAAGCTATTCCCTACCAAGCTTCTCCGAACACATCCGCTCCCTCAACCTATCCAACACAGTCACCGCCGCAGCCTACGAATCCCTCCGACAAATCAAAAACCCCTAAAAGGTACGTCCACACTTTTGGGACCTTACGCATCATAAGTGAATTAGATTACCTATAGAGTTTAACTTCTTGTCTATTTATTATTTACATATCTAATGCCAAGAAAAAACCTCATTAGAACTTCAGAATACTTTTATCACATCACGACCAGGTCTAATCATAAAGAATGGTTTGATATTCCACTTGATTACGTATGGATAATCGCAATTAAATCTTTTAAAAAGGCTCAGAAAAATAATCCTGCTAAAATCTCTCAATTTGTTTTGATGGCAAATCATTATCACCTCCTAATCAGAACCCCTAACAATGATATTGACCAGTTTATGTATCACTTCAATAAAACTTTTAGCGACCTACTCAGAATAGCAAGCAATAAAGAAAATCGAATGTTTGGAAGTAATTACAAATGGAGCCTTATAAAGAATCATCGCTACTTTCATAATGTCTTTAGATATATTTATCAAAATCCCCTAAGGGCTGGCATTACAGAGCAGTGTGAAAACTATCCTTACTCTACTCTTCATTACACATCTAATAATATTGAAACTCCATTTGATTTTACAAAACTTGATCAACTAGAAAGTAATCTGAGCTTTATTAACGAAAAACTTGATTTCGAAAAATCGAATCAAATCAAAAAAGGCTTAAGAAAGTCTATTTTCAAAGAAGTTAAAAAGAGAAATTATTAACACAGTCAGTCCCAAAAGTGTGGACGTACCAAAAAAAACCCCAGCCTTAGCCGGGGTTTTTATATTTAAAACTTTTAATTTGTTTTAAATTAGAACCAGTAGTGTACACCAACTCTAGACATTAAACTATCAAGTCTAAGAGTAGCTCTTTCTGTACGAGTTGCTGAACCTTCAGCAGCATCTGTACCGATCATACCGTCAACTTTTAACTTACCAAAGTTAAGAGTTGCACCAGCAGCAACATCAGTTGAGTCACTCATTGTACTTGATGTTTGAGTTGATCCAACAGTTGTTTGAGCACTATCCATAAGAACTCTTTGCATGATTGATCCTCTTAGAGTTAACCAAGAAGTAGCATCAGTCTCATAAGCTAGAGCTAAATTAATGTAGTTAGTCTTGAGCTCTGTAGTTCCGTTAGTAGTAACTGAACCATCTTTGTCTTCAGCCTTGATGTTCTTATAGTGAACTTCAGTTGCAACAATTGAAGTTGAACTTACCTCGTGAACGTGACCAGCACCAACTGTGATAGTTTTTTGCTCAGAAGTATTTTTAGCAATTTGAGGGTTTGAAGCATACTCAAATCCAAGAGTGTCGTACTCAGCATAGAATGTCCAAGCATTCCAGTCATAGTCAACACCAATATTGATAGCAGTATCAGCTTCCCACGTCATTAAACCACCAGTTGTAGGAGTGTTCTCACTCTCGTCCTTAAGACCTAAGTTTAAGTATGCACCAAGGTCACCCATGTTCATACCAAGACCAAGTCCCCATCCGCTTGTTTTAGTAGCGAATCCTTCAGCAGTTCTGTGATAAGAAAGTCTAGCTCCCCACTCAACGCCCATGTCTCCACCAAAGAAAAGATCAAGTTCGTTAGCACGGTCAGCAAGAGCTGTGTTACCGAAACCACCAAAAGTAGCTGTACTTCCAGCATAACCTGTAGCAGTTGCAGCAGTTCTACGGTTATCTTGAGATCCTACGTCAGAACCAAAGTATAGACCGTAGCTATAAGAGCCAGCGTTTCTAAAGATACCACCTTCTGGCGATTCACCACCATGAGAATCTTCAGCATTGTTCTGAGTACCCCATTCAGTGATCATGTAATTGTTCATTGAAGCAACACCGGCAGCGTTTCTGAATACATTTCTTGAATCGTTCAAGAAATAAGAACCACGTTGAGTGTCTTGTCCAAGTGCTTGCATTCTCGCTTTAGATGCATAGGCACCTGTAGAGAGAAGCGCAGCAGCTGTAGTTGCAAGTGCGATCTGTTTTTTCATCTAATCTTCTCCTTGAAAATTGATTACATTAATTAGTGTAATCATGTTTTTTATTTCAAAAGTTATTAAAAAAATTTCTTCTTACTTTTGATTGTCTGTTTCCTTCCTATAAAAGTCAACAATCCGAAACTTTTTTTTTACTCAGTTTTTACAAAACAAACTGTGTCTAAACATTCGTATGAAGACTTGATATCCCTCTTGAAAAAAACGAAACGGGAATATCTGAATATTCGAAATTAGAAACGCCATCAAGAAAATCCCCAAGAGGCGCATTATAACTAACGAAACTAACATCTCCGTTATTCTCTTTGATATTCAAAAAGTCTTTATCGTCAATTTTTAGACACGGAGAATTTGGAACGAAAAGCACCTGTTCATTAAGACAAAAAGAGGAAAAATTTTCATAAATTTTGTCTAAACTTCTTTTAAGAAGGTGGATTTTTTTTACCAAATCTTGCTCAGAGCTGTGATTTGGGTCCACGTAACAGATAAATTCTGCCCAATTTTCATCTCCTCTTTGTAAAAACTCTCCAATAAAATGCCCCCACTCATGGGTATAACTGAGGGGGATAAACTTCGTTGAGTTTAAATCTCCAACCTGCTTTGATAATTGAAAAGCAACCACTAGCATGGCCGGCGTCTGTGTTCTTTCACAGTATTCAATACACTGATCACTTAACATTCCAGGGTCTTTAAAGTGATTTACAAACTTATCTGGACCTAGCCCCCAATAAAGCTTTTCGCAGCCAATTTCTTTACCATCAGCAAGCTCTGCACAATACTTAGCAGGCTGTACAAGATCGTAAGGCGCCTCTTTATGAAGTAGGTTCTTAACACTTGCTTTAAATCTTAAATCATTTAATTTTTCAAAGACCGTTTCGTCGTCTAAGAAATCAAACAATTCTTTTAAATCGATATTGGCGCCAGACTCCATAAAAAACTCTTCTTGATAGAGAAGCTTCTCTGGCTTCATTCTTCCTTTAAAGCTTCGCCATTCTTTTTCTTTAAAAAACATGGGCTCTTTTTCTTGCTCTTCGACTTTTGCGTTTGGATAAAGGCTTTTAAAAAGCTCTATATTTTGCTTTCCTCTTAAAGTCGTAGGACCCCTAGGAATTAATGTCTCTCTTTTAAGCTCTAAATCACAAACCAGTGCAACCTCATCACCAAATTGTTTTTTCAATTGAAAAAATTTAGCAATGGTAAAAATGTCGTTACCAATTACAAGGTGACGAAAATATAACGACTCAATTTCAGACTTTTCATCTTTCTTTCTTAGATCACTAAAACGACTCAAGGAGAGCTCCTTTGAACAAAATAAAACACTCAGTTAATTGAAAATAATGCCTAATAAAGGAGCATTGGTCACTACTTAATGCATAGCTTAGTTGAGAATTATCTGACGGCCAATTTATCGCCTGCACGAATCATGCGATGCTTAATGATATGGTAATTGGTAACAATCAAGGTATCTATTGAAGTTCCCGTTTTTTGCGCGACAGACCACAAACTATCACCGCGTTTAACAGTATAGTATTTTTTAGGAGAGGTAATTTTAGCTCCTCTCTTTAATGCTCTGCGGATTTGCTTACGATAAACGCGACGACGAATCACACTCTTACGAGGTTTTTCATAGAGGTCAGCATACATAGGAGCACGAATACTTTGGCCTTCTCTAAAAGGAAGATAAACCACCTGGCCTCTGCTTAATCTTTTCGTCGAAGAATAATCATTGAGCCATTCGAGAACTTTTTTATCTTTAATTTTAAACTTCCGTGCCACATCTTTTAGATTGGATCGACTTCCTTTTACGTAGTATTTTTTAAAGGATTTAGCATAGGGATAGTTTTCTTCTTTGCTACAACAATCCTGCCAGTTTTTCTTCATGCCTACCGGAACTCTTAAACGGTAATCAGAAATAGTAGGAGGAGAAAACCATCTTAGAATTTCAGGATTAAGTCTTTGGATCTCTTCGAAATCAACTTCCATTCTTTCAGCTAACGCCATAAGATCTGTGGCCGGTTTAATAATAATTTCTTCAAAATCGAGAGGCTCGTAAAAATCAATATCTTCAAAACCAAATGATCTAAGATTTTTGCCGATAATCGCCAAGGCCATAATCTTTGGCACATAATTTTTTGTTTCACTTTTTAGGTAGCGACCACGACGAAGTTTCCAGAAGTTTTCCGTTTTATAACGAGAGATAGCTCGCGAAACTTTTCCTTCACCAGCATTATAGGCAGCAGCAGCTAATTCCCACGCACCAAAATCATTATAAAGTTTACTAAGGTAACGAGAAGCTGCAATGGATGCTTTAATTGGATCGCGTCTTTCGTCAAAATACCAATTTATTTCTAAACCATATCTTCGTCCTGTGGCCGGCATAAACTGCCAAGGACCAACGGCCTTTGCCCAAGATTTTGCTTTATTTTGAAAACCTGACTCGGCCATGGCAAGAAAGATTAAATCACGAGGAAGTCCATGCTCTTCTAAAATTTTTCCAAGTATAGGAGCATATCTTCCCGCTCTCGCACTATAACGTTCGAAAAATCCTCTTCCTCTTCCAAGAAAATATTTAATCCACTTTTTAACAGCGTCGTTATAAACAACGGGGATATCAAAATAAAGATTATCTAAATTTAAATGTTCAGCCCCATAGAGGAAGTAAGTCTTATGATGGTGAACGAGCGGCTTTTCTAATTGAGAAGAACCAATGATTCGATTGGGATCATCCTCTCTTTCTGCTTCTTTAGCCGCTTCAATCGCCTTTGTTTCAAGAGGAGTTCTGACAACAGGCTTTGGCTCCTGTTTAACCAAAATAGGTTGCTCAACAGGAGTCTTATTAACAACTTCAACATTTGAACAACCAGAAGCCAGAGTAAGAAATATAAAGAGGGGGTAATTAATTTTTTTCAACAAATTCAACATCAGTCTATTTTCGAATAAACCGATGATACCGTCAATCCGGAAATTTCTGATCATTTAGTTCAGACTTTTTCTTCTTTTAAAAGACTATCAACAACAATTGTTCCAACACAGTCCCCAAAAACATTAACGGTAGTTCTAAACATATCGAGTAAACGATCTACAGCAAGGATTAATCCAATCCCCTCAAGAGGTAAACCAACAGCTCCAAGAACAATCGACATGGTAATCAAACCTGCCCCTGGTATCGCTGCAGCTCCAATAGCCGCTAATGAAGCAGTCATAAAAATAATGATTTGTTGGGCAATCGTTAAATCGTATCCATAGGCCTGAGCAATAAAAATAGCAGCAACTGATTCATACAATGCCGTACCATCCATATTAATGGTAGCGCCAAGAGGTAACACAAACTTCGCTGTATCTTTACGGACACCAATATTTTCTTCCACAGCTGTCATCGTAATAGGAAGTGTGGCCGCAGATGAAGATGTAGAAAACGCAGTTAGTATAGGTGCACCTAAATTTTTAATAATATAAAGAGGAGATTTTTTTAACCTTACTGTCGCCACAAAAAGTAAAAAGCCAGCATGGGCAAGTAAGCCGACAACAACAGTTAAAACATATTTAGAAAGAGATATAATTGCCGTCGTTCCCGATTTCGCCATCACATCCATCATCAGTACAAAAATACCAATCGGAGCAAACTTCATAATGGCATGAGTTAGCGCCATGGATAAACCTTCGACATCTTCCATCACACCTTTTAAGTTTTTTGAACGATCAGGATAATAAAGAGACATCACTCCTAGAAAAATGGCGAAAACAATAATTTGTAAAACTGTCGCATTTGCAAGAGCTGCAGCCGGGTTGGTAGGAATGGCATCAATTAAGACATTTAAAACCGTATTATAAAGTCCCTCTTGTTCCTGAACTTTTTGAGCCATTGTTGAATTTAGTTTATCGAGACCTGCTCCTCCAAGATCAGCACCAATTCCTGGATTAATAATATTCACAAATACTAAACCAAAAAAGACGGCAATGGCCGTGGTCATAAAATAATAAAGAACAGCTTTACGACCCATGGAACCTAAAGCCTCGGGTGTCCCAAGGTTAATCATCGACATAAAAATTGAAGAAAAAACCAGGGGAACAATCACCATTTTGAGAAGACGAATAAAAACGGTACCGAGAGGTTTTACATACTCCATATATTGGTTCATCCCAAAACTATGAATAATCAAACCGATGATTAAACCAGCGATCATGGCGATACCAATTCTCTGAGCTTCCTTCTTAGAGCTTTCCTGCATTTATTTCCCCTCAAGTTAACTTGAATAAGTGATGTTAAAATAACACTACGTATCTAAATAAATATTGATACTAACAAAGTTTTAATTTATTTCTGACCAATCTATAAAGTTGATTAAACGATGTGACAAGTTAAGTTAAAAAGGTATGAAAAAACAAATAGTTATATTCATTCTTATCGTTCTGGGACTTGCCGTCTTTGCTCAAGATACGGCGGAAGATACGAAGATAAAGCCTGATTTCGATTTTAAATTTGAGGAGTTCTTGCCTTTTTACCCAGGCAAAAGTTTTGAAGAGCTAAAAAAGACTTATAAAAACCCAGAAGAACTAAAGGGTCTTGGAGTCCAAAAAGTTTATCGAGTTGTGGTCAAAGGCCTGCGTTATCGCTTCCCTGTTTTCTTCCAAGTCCACACCGATGGCACAATACTTTCTTTTTACTCCAGACTTCCCTCATACTTTCTTCACGATACTCTTCATCAAGCATTAATCAACCGCTTTGGAAAACAAGATGGTTATATAAAAGACTACGGAAGCGCTGTTTATACCTGGAACAATGAACAGGGTATGAAGATTACTTATAGTGGCAGTTGTACCATTACTTGTTATCCTCTTTATATCAATGCTGTCATCAATGATGTTCCCCAAGGTTTGGGTACCTTTGAAAACCTTCTGGAAAAACTTCAGATTTCTAAATTTACCGGAAACTAGATTTTACCTTTTTCTAGTTCTTTAATTTTATCGAAGAACTGGGAGGCCATGTAGTCATTACCCTTATGAGTAAAATGGCAAAAGTCGACAAAGTAATCCAATGAAGGTTCTATTGATTTTGTTAGATCAACGACATGAAGCTTATTCAAGTCCTGACCAAGCTTTCTAATAATCTTATTTTGAAGATGAATCCCCCTCTCCCAACCATCAGCAAAGTCTTGTCCCTGTGTTTGTTTTGCCCATGGCTTATAATAGAGAAAAGTTCCGACGATCGTCTCAGCACCGATTCCTTTCGAAAGCGAGTTCATATGAGTAAGGTTTCTTTCAAAAGTATCTAAACCAAAGGGACCATCTTTCCAATTATAAGTCGTTCTTCTCGTATATAAATAATCCAACCGTCCACGATGACCAATTAAGTAAATTCTTGCTCCAAGAAAAATAGTAGAAAGGTTAAAAATTTTTGGAAGTTTATTAAAAAAAGGAAAAGGATTAACACCAATACTTTTTCTTCGATGAGCATAATCAGATCGAAAGTTATCTGAAAATGAAGACTCCAAATCATTAGTACCATGATAGATGATAACGTAATCAGGCTTTAAGTCAGATTGTCTAATGGCAAAATTAACAAGAGTGTCATTTGAGGTTGAACCATTTAATGCGGCATTAATAACTTCATACTTATCACTCCCCAATAAAGTTTGAAGTTTGCCAGGCCATGTATCTTTCCAAAGAAATGGCTTTCCAAAAGTTGTCGAACCTCCAAATGTTAAAATTCGAACTCGCTTTTTTGGATTGTCAGGCTCGGGACCTCTTCCTCCAACAGAATTATAAGTAATATGTGCTTCCTTACCATTTTTTCTGGGGAAGTAAGGCAAAAAAGGATGATCCTCTTCATATTGAGTAACTTCGTTATGAAGGCTAATTCGTCCTAGAGTGTAGGGCCACATATCAAACTTCCAAAATACTAACGCGTACCCAATCACCTCAATAAACAAAATAACGAGACAAAAAGTTAAGAAATAAAAAAGTTTTAATTTTCTTGGTGTCATTTAAATTGATATTTTTTGATGTTCTTTAAATTTATTTGTAAGAAGCCAAGCCGAGATTCCTACCATCATCATGATGGTACAGAGAATTTGGCCCATGGTCATAAAACCAAAATAATATCCAAGTTGAGCATCTGGTTCGCGAAAAAATTCGATGATAAAGCGAAAGAAGCCATACCCAAAAAGAAAAATCGAAGAGAGGTATCCATAAGACTTTAAACGAGGATAAACCAACCACAAAATAAGACTCAATATAATTCCTTCCATCACACCTTCGTAAAGTTGAGAAGGATGCCTTGGATAAGGACCACCACTTGGAAAAATCATTCCAAAAGAAGAGTTCGTCACGCGGCCGTATAACTCTCCATTAATAAAGTTCCCCATTCTTCCAAAAAATAATCCCTGTGTTCCTGACAATGCCACAACATCCATGACTTGTGCCCACGTAAGGTTGTATTTTTTGGCCATCCATAGGCCACCGAGAATTAGTCCTGTTAAAGCACCATGAAAACTAAGACCACCTTGCCAAACAGCTGGAACTTCTGCCAGATGCTGAGAGTAATAATCCCAATTGTATATAAAGACATAAAATACTCTCGCCCCAATAAACATACAAAGCAGCATTAAAGTCATAAACTGATCAATCTCTTCTTCTTTAACTTTAAAAAAGCCTCTACGAGATAAAATTTTCATCAGATAGTTTGTGATGATAAAACCAATCACATACATCAAGCCGTACCAACGAATAGCAACGGGACCGAGGGATAAAATAACAGGATCAAAATCTACGACATAATTATTCATATCACTATCTTAGATAATGATCAGGTTCGTGTCATCTATTAAGGATTAAGATCTGTTCTCGGGCGAAAGAGATCACGAGGATGAACTACACCTTCGGCCAGCCCAGAAAGAGTTTTTATCAATTGCCTAATAGGAATATTGAGGCCGCTATAGTCCATAAATGTCGATTGAGTCGCAAGAAAACTTGAAAGTTGTCCTTGGTTCATCACAATATTGCGATCGCTCAAGGTACTGTCCAATCGTAAAATTTTAAAACGGCTTGGGAAAAAGGAAACACCGTCTTCTGAAAGAACTTTATATTTTTTCAAGTCGATATAAACGGCTTCGCCTTCAGATTCACGTTGTCCCAAAACCACAATTCCCTCATCCACAGGAACGCCCCAAATCCCTACAACTCCGAATGAGTAGAGACTCCAAGCCAGATAACGATTTAAAATAGTACGTGAGGTAAGAGTTTTATCTTCTGAGCCAAAGTTAACATGAGCTCCGAGCTCCCAGTTCTGTGTAACAAACGAGTAGACCATAAGCCCCATATTCTTATAGCGATAAAGCCTATAACCCTCTTTTGGCATTATACTTTCCGGACCAAAACGGTCGCTTTCTACTGCATAGTCGACATGCCTTGCTACCTTATTAGAAGCTATTTTTATGGTTAAAATTCTCGCTTTCGATTGTTCTTCGAGAACCTGGCCGACACCCTTTGCCTCATCTTCCGAAAGGGGTACAAAATGCATTTTACTTAATAAGTTCGGGAGGTTAGGGTCAAATTGATTGAGCTGTATCCTAAGATAAATAGGATAGTTATGATCTCTATGATATTGGAAATACGTAAAATTCTCTTCCATGATACTACACCTCATTTGTTTATCGACAACCAGATTACGAAACTTTAGATTGACAGAACTTGTTAAATTTACTAGAAATCAAGGCTATTCATTAAGACTAGGTCTCGGGTAAAAGCAAGGTTTCCTTCCCCGTTCCCTGTCAGAGGAGAAAAATATGTACGGAATTGTAGAAATCGGTGGTCACCAATTTAAAGTTAAAGCGGGAGACGTCATCGATGTTCAAAAGCTTGATAACGAAGCTAACTCTCAGGTTGAATTTGATAAAGTTCTTTTCGTAGGTGGTGATAAGCCAGCTATTGGAACTCCTGTTGTTAGTGGAGCTAAAGTTACAGCAAAAGTAATCAAGCACGACAGAAGTAGAAAAGTTACTGTTTTCGTAAGAAAGCCAGGTCGTTATCAAAAGAAAAATGGTCACAGACAACCATATACATCTCTTTTGATTACAGAAGTTAGCAATGGTTCAGATTCTGCTAAAATTGATCCAGAATCAAGAAACGCGAAGAAGTATTTAAAGTAATAGGAGAATATAATGGCACATAAAAAAGCTGGTGGTTCGACCAATAACGGAAGAGATTCAAACCCTAAAATGCGTGGTGTGAAGAAGTACGGTGGTGAGCATGTTCTCCCCGGAAATATTATTGTAAGACAAAAAGGAACTAAGTTTCATGCTGGTAACGGTGTGAAGATGGGAAGAGATTTTACTCTTTTCGCTACTGTTGAAGGTAAAGTTCAGTTTGGTCATTACAACAAAAACAAACAAACAGTTTCGGTGGTTGCTTAGTAAGAATTTACTGTCAGGCGGTCCGAAAAAACGCATAAAGGGAATTCATTTGAATTCCCTTTTTTTATGCCCAGGACGGGCTGTATCCAACGGAGGCTCAGAAGGCCGGGAGTTTGATTGGCTACAATCTTTTTTAGAGGAACGAATAGGTAAAATGTGAAGTTTATAGATGAGGTCAAAATTACAATAAGCTCAGGCAACGGCGGACATGGCTGTGTCGGCTTTCGTCGCGAAAAATTCGTGCCTTTTGGTGGACCCGATGGTGGCAACGGTGGCGACGGAGGAAATGTCTACTTCCAATGTGATGAAGGCTTAAATACACTTGCAAAATTTCGAGGAAGAAAAGTTTTCAAAGCCGAGAGTGGAGAACCAGGAGCTGGTAGCCAACGTAATGGAAAGTTCGGTGAGGATCTCATCATTCCTGTTCCCGTGGGAACAATTATTAGAAACGCTGAAACAAACGATATTTTGGCCGACCTCAGTGAGAAAGGACAAAAAGTTCTCATTGCTGAAGGCGGGCAAGGTGGTCTTGGAAATATGAACTTCAAAAGTTCTACCAACCAAGCACCGAAATATGCTCAAGAAGGAAAACCCGGAGTAACATTAGAGCTAGAGCTTGAATTAAAACTTCTTGCCGATCTCGCTCTTATTGGACTTCCCAACGCTGGTAAGTCGACTTGTATTTCCACAATATCAGCGGCAAAACCAAAAATTGCAGACTATCCTTTTACAACGTTAACTCCAAATTTAGGTGTGGTAGAAATAGATGAAAACAATTCATTTGTTGTCGCAGATATCCCTGGGCTCATTGAAGATGCAGCTGACGGAAAAGGTCTCGGAATTAGATTTTTAAAGCATATTGAAAGAACGAAAGCTTTTGTTCATTTGATCGATATTTCATGGTGCTTAGATGAGTTTGAAGCCTTCGAACAATACGTTGTTATCCGCTCTGAGCTCGAAAAGTATGATTCAGAACTTTTAAACAAAAGAGAAATCGTTTGTTTAACAAAGATTGATGCTATGACAGAAGAGGAAATAGAGAAATATAAACAGTTTTTCGAAGAACAGCTAGATAGAAAAGTCTTACCCATATCTGCTGTCTCTGGTTACAATATAGAACCACTTAAACATTTAATGCAAAGGGCACTTAAGTCATGAGTAAAGAATTTATTACAAAAGAAATTGATAAAATTTATAACGAGACCTCCGAAAGTCTCGCTATGTGCTCAGCTTGGATTATGGGGAACTTTAAAGCAATCAACTTAAAAGTTCTTAAAATGGCCAACGAAAATGCCATTGCCGACTATTTTGTCCTTTGCTCTGTTAGCAATATCACACAAGCCAATGCCATTGCTGATGAGATTTCAATGCAACTAAAAAGGCTTGGTGAAACCATTAACTCTAAAGAAGGAATGAAAACTTCAGATTGGATACTGCTCGATACAGGAGATATTATCTGCCATATCTTTATGGAGTCTGCAAGACCAGCTTACGCCATTGAAGATCTTTGGTTAAATGCTGAATCAATCCCTATTCCACAAGAGTACTATTTTAGTTCTGATGATGCCGAAGCTGCTGAGAAAATCTCTGACGAAGACGATAGAGACTTCTTCTAATGTTTAGAGTAGAACTTCTCATCATTGGAAAACTAAAAGACAAGCACCTTAAAGAAGTTGAATACGATTACTATAAAAGAATCAACGATTTCGAAGTCAATATCCACGAGTTAAAAGATACACAAGTTCTAGAGAAGCTAACGTCACTTGAAAAAGAGGCCAAACGTACTCTCCCTTTTTATATTCTCGCAGAGTGGGGAGATGAATTTACCAGCCGAGACTTTTCTAAAATGTTATATGATCGTTTTGAAATCTCACCAACAATAGTCCTCGCAATTGGCGGCGACGAAGGTCATCGAGACAAAGTGATCGAAAGATCAAATGGCAAAATCTCTCTCTCTAAAATGACTTTCCCTCACCAAATGGCAAGAGTCATGTTAGTCGAGCAGCTTTATCGTGCTCAAGCGATAAAGAATAAACATCCTTATGCTAAATAAATTTCTATAGTCTTTTTGGGAGCTCTCTTTTTTTCCACTTAATCCCAAAGTCTTCGCAAGTTGCAGAGTAAATAACGAGATCTCGCCAGTCACCTCTCATAAAGACGGCCCTTTTCTTAAGACCTTCTTTTCTTAAACCCAAACTTCTAGCTAGCATAATAGAGCGTCGATTGTAGGGTTCAATTCCAGCTTCAATACGATGTAGTTGAGCATCCTTAAAAGCTATATCAATAATAGCCGCTACCGCTTGTTTTCCATAACCCTTGCCCCAAAAATTCTGATGGATACCGTAACCAAGAAAACAAGATTGCGAAAGGCTCCTTACAATCGACATTAGACTGAGACCACCAACCATCTTACCCACTCTCTTTTCGAAGGCAAAGAGGTTTATCGACTGATCACTATCTAAATAGTTTTTTATTCGCTTAAGATCATTCTTGAATATTTTTCTAGTAAGTTCTGAGTCTTTCCTGGCACGAGTATCCCACTGATTTAAGGGTTCTCCCATTGAAAGATAATACTCTCTCCAAATATCATAATCATTAGTTTCTAGTGGTCTGATAATGAGGTTTTTAGTTTTACGAATAAATTTTGGCATAGAATAAGTTAACGAGGTAAAAGCCCAATACGGTCGTAAACATTCTTAAGCGTAGCACTTGCTCTTTCTCTCGCCTTGTTCGCACCTTTTTTCATGAGTGCTTGAAGATGATCTTCGTTTTTCATCAGATCTTCATATTTTTCTTGTACTGGCTTTAAGGTTTCGCAGACAAGTTCGGCAAGATCAACTTTTAAATGGCCGTACATCTTACCTTCGTAATCGTTTACAATCTGATTAACGGTTCTCTTACTTAAAACAGAATAGATCGTGAGTAAATTTGAAAGCCCAGCTTTATTTTCGGGGTCATAAGAAATAACTTCACCTGAATCTGTTACTGCGGATTTAATTTTCTTTTGAATCTTTTTTGGTGGATCAATAATTGAAACAAAATTTTTCTCATTCTCATCTGATTTTGACATTTTTTTCGAAGCATCTTGGAGTGACATAATTCTCGCGCCCTGCTCACCAATATAAGGCTCTGGCATTTTAAAAACACCTTCTCCATAGTGGTTTTCAAAATACACAACGATATCTCGACAAAGTTCTAGGTGTTGTTTCTGATCTTCCCCGACAGGAATCAAGTCCGCTTGATAAAGTAAAATATCTGCGGCCATTAAAACCGGGTAAGTGAAAAGTCCTGCATTAATATTTTTTGAATGCTGTTGAGACTTGTCCTTAAACTGAGTCATGCGATTTAAATTTCCCATGGGAGTTAAGCAGGTTAGCACCCAACTCAATTCAGTATGCTCTGGAACATGAGATTGAAGAAAAAGTGTATTTTTATCGGGGTCCAAACCAAGGGCCAAGTATTGTGCAAAAAATGACAAACAGCGCTTTCTTAATTGCTCAGGGTCTTGCTTTACAGTTAGGGCATGAAGGTCGGCCACAAAGTACAAGCAATCAAATTCTTCTTGGAGGCTTTTCCAATTATTGATTGCACCAATATAATTGCCGATAGTTAGATCACCTGTGGCGGTGGAGCCTGATAAAATTATTTTTTTCATGGGGCTTATGCTAGCAAAAAAGCGTTAAAAAGAGAATGGAAGATATCTGTCAAAAAGGTAAAAGAGCTAATTACACCAACAATAAAAGCTGCAATAATATTATAAAAATCCACGAAAAAGAGATGATGGCGATACAAACTCATTTTTTCAGACAAGTTTACTTACAAACGGTTTATAAAATCCGTAGCCGATATAGAAAAACATGGACTGGTTTTTTATGGGTTATTCTTAACCCCATTATCCTTTACTCAGTTCAAAGTTTTATCTTTCAAATGGTTTTGAAAATTGAGATGCCCCATTATACCGTCTTTCTTCTTGGTGGATTATTGCCTTGGATTTTTATTAATAGCAGTCTAGATATGGGGATCCCCATTTTAACGTCGAGCTCACATTTATTAAAAGGGCTTCCCGTTAATCCGTTGGTTCTTATTTTGAGTCAGGTAACAGATAATTTTTTTAACTTTATCGTTACCTTCCTCGTAATTTTAATTCCCGTTTTAACCTTTACGAATCATTGGAGCCTTCATCTCCTTACCATGCCGATATCGCTCGTCTTGGTTTATCTCTTTGCTTCAGTGACTACAATTTTTTTAAGTTATCTCAATGTCTCCTACAGGGACACTAAGTTTGTTGTTGGTTTCGTGATGAGTATTATGTATTTTCTAACACCTATTTTTTATCCACCTGAGATTATTCCTGAAAACCTTCAAATTTTTTTACATTTAAATCCTATTTTCCACCTCATTGAATTGTTTCGAGGTGCAATTTATGAGCACTCTCTAAGTAAACTTGGCTACCACTGTTTTGTAAGTATTATTTTTATAGGCGCCCTTGGTTCTATCACTTATCGCTACTGGAGGAGTAAGAAAAATGACATCTACCACTTACTCTGATCGCGCATTAGTAGAAGTAAAAAATCTTCACGTCAGTTACGAACAGGACCATTATCAGAAAGCCTCTTTACGAGACCTTTTTATCAAAACAGTCAAAAGTCCTGTCCAAAGCTTTCTTGCAAAGCGTAGCTCACAGATTGTACTCGACGATATTTGCTTCAGTTTAAAAAAAGGAGATCGGCTGGGCATCATTGGAAGAAACGGAGCAGGCAAAACTACACTATGCCGCTGCCTTGCCCATATGCTGACACCTCAACATGGCGAAATAAATGTACCTGAAAAAACGAGAGCTATCTTTTCACACGCCAATTGTGTCGACCCTTTTCTTACAGGAAGAGAAAATGCGCTACTACTAGGAAATTACCTCTACCCTTGGCTAAAATTCAAAGAGTTAGAAGAGGTTATTGAAGAAGCCTGTCATTTCAGTGGCCTTGGCGAGGCACTTGAAACTCCCATTTATACTTATAGCCTAGGTATGCAAACACGATTATTTCTCTCAGTGGTCACCTCAGTCCCCTGTGACTTATTAATCTTAGACGAAGTTTACGATGGCGCCGACGAACATTTTAAAGCCTTAGCAAAAGAGAGAATTACCCAACTAATTGAGCGCTCTGGCGCCGTCATTCTTGTCAGCCATAATAGCGAACTCTTTAAAAAAGTTTGCAATAAAGTCATCCTGATTGAAGACCACAAACTCATTTATGAAGGCTCAGACATCGATCATGCACTGGCCCTTTATCGTAGTTTTCATGGTCGAAAAGGGCCTTGACTGCTTGGCAAGTATTTCAGGAAATTGTAAACTAGCACCATCTTAAAATTGACCTAGAGCATAAGGATTTAACATGGATTTAAGCTACTATCGCGAACTTGGAATCAATACAGAAAAGTCTAACGGTAAAGTCTACAAAGATAGCCCGATGAATACCTTGGTTGAACAAGCAATTCTAAAAGGCGAAGGACGTTTAAGTAAGCATGGTGCTCTGGTTGTCGAAACAGGCAAACATACTGGTCGTTCTGCCGGTGACAAATACGTCGTCAAAACAGAAAATACGAAAGACAAAGTTTGGTGGGATAATGCTCTATCAGAAATGACTCCTGAAAACTTTTCTAAACTAAAAGAAAAAGTCATTAATTACTTAAACGACAATGGCGATGTTTTTATTACTGAAAGAAGTGTCGGTGCTCACACTGAACACAATATTGGTGTTAGACTAATTTCAACTCATCCACAACATGCACTTTTTTCAAAGTACCTTTTCCGCTATCCACTACGTGACTTAGATAATTCTGATTTTACAATCCTTCATGCACCTGGATGTGTCATCAACCCTAGTGAATTTGGAACAAAAACAGAGACTGTTATTACTACTTGTTTTGATACTAAGACGACAATTATTGTTGGATCTTTTTATGCCGGTGAAATCAAAAAAAGTATGTTCTGTGTAATGAACTATCTCTTACCAGACTTTAACATACTTCCCATGCATGCTGGTGCGAACAGATTAGAAAATGGTGAAGTCTCTGTTTTCTTTGGACTTTCCGGCACTGGAAAAACTACCCTCTCAACAGATATGGGAACTTATCTCATTGGAGATGATGAGCATGGCTTAAGTGATGATGGAGTTTTTAACTTTGAAGGTGGGTGTTACGCAAAAACTTATAAGCTCTCTAGAACTGGCGAGCCAGAAATTTTTAAAGCAGCATCAACATTTGGGGCCATGTTAGAAAACGTTGTGATTACAGAAAAAACAGGTGAGCCTGACTATTACAGCAATAAATTAACTGAAAATGGAAGATGTTCTTATCCTTTAGATTTCATAGATGAACTTGAAAAATCTTCACAAGGAAAAATTCCTTCTCATATTTTCTTTTTAACAGCTGACGCTTTTGGTGTTCTTCCACCAGTTGCTCGCCTTACAAAAGAACAAGCAATGTTCTATTTTGTCCTAGGCTATACAGCAAAAGTTGCGGGAACAGAGATTGGCGTTAAAGAGCCGACGGCAACCTTCTCTCCATGCTTTGGTGCTCCTTTTATGCTTAGACATCCAAGTGTCTACGCAGAACTTTTAGGTCAATACCTTGAAAAGTACGATATCAAGGTATGGCTAGTTAATACTGGCTGGACTGGTGGACCCTATGGTGTTGGCCAGAGATTCCCACTTAACATCACAAGACAAATCATTAGAACTGTTCAAACAAATACATTAAACCTTGTTCCAACAGAAACAGACCCTGTCTTTGGCTTCAAAGTACCTCATGCCGTTAGAAATGTTCCAACGTCTTTCCTTCACCCGAAAGAATCTTGGGCCAATCCTGAAGAGTATGACCAAAAAGCACAAAACTTGGCGAAGTCTTTCCATGAGCAAATGAAAAAGTTTGGTCGTTTTTATGAGACTAACCTTGCAGGTGCTCCTACTTACAACGGTTAGGCATAATTTTTTTATCTCTCAGTGATAAATAGAATCAATTTTATTTATCACTGCCACTTCTATTATATTTACTCCACAAAATACAAAAAAGGAGTAAATAATGAAACTAAAAGTTACTTTAATTCTGACAGCACTAAGCTACTTGCTTCTCTCTCATGCAGTACTGGCAAATAGCTTTGAAAAAAAAGAAATTAATATTATCGGGGAAGCAACATACTTGAACTCGTTCACTTTTAGCCCTGTTCATGATTTTATTGCTAACACTGAAGCAAAACTTAATGCTCAGATAGAAGCATTTCAAGAAGCTGTGAATAAAGCTTACGTCGCTTGCCCACTTCCAACAAATATAAATAAAAAATCTAATTTCACTGACAATGCTGTACTGGATAAGTTTATTTTTCAGCGAAAAGTAACAATTACACTTACTGTTATATGTTTAGAATAAAGAGATTTAAAAACTGATCCCTCTAATTGGAGATGAGTTTACGTCGAAAACTCATAATATTTGCAAAGTTCCAATTACTTACAAAAAATATATTAAAACGTCCTTGTTTTGCGATAACCAATATCGGGTCATCCATGCCCCGACCCTTCGGGCAAGTATTGGTCATCTCCTATTTTAAAACAAGAGATGTT
>JAUHVL010000022.1 GCA_030425045.1 bacterium | reverse complement strand
TAATTTGGATACTTTCATTTTTTAGATTTACTCTTGCGAAATGAGAAGACTGTTCAGTCATACAAGTCTCACAACTTAAAGAAAATTTTTAGAAGAAAAAAATCACAACCCTCTAACCATCACAAAATGAGGACCAACCCCTTCAATTTCAAACTCATCACCAACAACAGAAAAGCCTAACTTTTCATAAAAGCCAATTGCATTCGTTCTAGCATTACACCAGAGAGCATCCCCCTGTCTTTCTTTAATAATTAAAAAAGCTTCGTTAAGTAGATTTTTACCAACGCCTCTTCCACGATACTCTTCAAGGGTTGCCATACCACGCAGACGATAAGGATTATGGTACCTTTCAAGATCGTCATGATCTTCAGAGTAAAAAGAAGCCACTCCAATAAGTTTATCATCTAGGTACCCACCGAGATGAAATGTCTTTTCATCATCGTCACCTAAGAATTCACAGCTTGAGATTGGTAAATAAAGATTTGAAATAAAGCAAAAATCTTACTGATCATTAGCCCTTCTTTGATAAGTTTTATGTTTGTTGAATTACATAAATTTAGAGGGATGGCCCCTGATCAATCAAAAACCTAATACTTCTTACACACTACCTATAATACCCTTGATTTTTGTCATCACGCAGTGCATTATCGATTCAGAATTATAAACCACTCGAACTCTGGTGATGAATAAACATCACAGTTTTGAGAAAACCTCATACAAGGAGAACTTATGAAAAAGTCGTTTATTCTGATTACTGGGATAATGCTTATTGCTTCAAATTTATTTGCTTCAGAAAGAAAAATTCAAAGCTCTGACTGTAAAGTTAGAGTTATTGTTGATGCTGAAGTTAATAACTGGAGTATTGATAGTGATTCAGAAAAAAGTATTGAAGCTATAGTAAATCAAAAATTGACAGAAAAAGGTTATGTTATAGCAAAATCCAACGCTGATATGACTTTTGAATACACTCTAAATATGACTAGAGTTAATAAAGCTTTTAAGAGAAATAGTTCTTGTGAGGAAGTTGGAGAATTGACTCAAGATGGTGATATTCTATCAGCTGGAAGAACTTTTAATAAAAAAAGAGGTTCTGCTAATATCGAATGTTCAAAGAATTCAATGCTTGATATCTTACCTATATGTGAGATTGCTGCTAAGATTTAATATTTTTACCACTCGAATTTAAGAAAATAAATCGATAATAATTTACTAGGCCCTGAACACATTTTAGGGCCTTTCCCAAAAAGATACCCATCTTAATGATTTTTTGAAAAACCGTCCTAAATATTAGCGTCTTTTAGAACACTGGCCTATTTTCGACGATATGACAGAAATTAAATTTCCAAATCCCTCGACCAATTCAACGTAATTTCAATAGTTTTCTAAATCCTGATGATTGTTGAACGCATTTTAAGGTGGCGGACAACCTATAGTGCTTTAATGAGCAAATTTGGACTTAAAAAGATTTCTTTCACTAATAGCTATTTTGCTGATATATAGTGGGAAATAAACTTATCTTGGGGGAAGTATATGAATCATGTTAAAGTAATAACAATTTTTGCCATCTACCTATTTAGCCTCTTCACCACAAATGCAAACATAGTAGACTGTAAGGGAACTTTTTATTCAAATCATACGACAAAGTATGACAGTGGAGAGGAAGACTTTTATTTAAAGCTTTGGGTAAACGTAGATGAAAATTTTACTTATGGACAAAGTCAACTATATGGACAGACAGCAAACATTAAAGATTCTATTGGTACACTTCTTGCGGTTGAAAGCAGTTATGGAACTCCTGATAAGGTTAGATCATATGCCCAATATAAATTGGGTTATGAGCCAAGCCTTGATGGAGACTTGAGAAAGTGGCTGGAAAAAAATGTACCGTCATCAGGAACAGGATTTTTGGAACGTTGGAATAAAAATATTGATTATAACAAACTAAGTAGAACCCTTCATAAGGTTTTGTACAAAGTTATTTACCCTGAAGCTATTACATCTCCTGCTTTTATAACTCACGTTGTTCTATTAGATGTAGATAATAATGTCCTCCATGAAGGTGGTTCCACTATGATTTCTCCGCCTGAAAATTACTATTATTGCATACAATAAAATCATCTAGCCACGAGGCGTAGTCTATAACACTTCAATTTGGAAAAACTAATCGGTATTAAAGTACAGACTTACTGAACAAAAATACTGATCAATCCAAAAGACTAGCTTTAATGAACAAAATAAGCCAAAAAAAAGGGCCAAACTTGTGTTGGCCCTCTTTTTATTTTAAGCTGCCGGAAGTGGCGGTAAAGAATCTGGAAAAATGGACTTTTGTTCGTTCAATTTTTCCACCTTCATTTTTTCTTTATTAGCTTCTTCTTCCTCTTTCAACATTAATTTTTTTTCAGCGTAAATTGAACCATGGGATGCCCCTGAGATGGATGATATCATTCTGTAGGTAAGCCGCTTTTTTAAAAGTGCCCTGATAAGTTCAGAATTTCTTTCTTTACGTCGCCCTATTTGCTTGCCCTTGGCTCTTGCATTGGCAAGACCTGCACGAACTCTCTCTGCAATTAATTCACGTTCTAGCTGGCTAATCGCCCCTAATATCGTGAAGACGGCAACACCCATAGCGGAGTTTGTATCAATCTTCTCTGTGAGTGAAGTAAATGATACACCTTTATCTTTAAATTTCTGAAGTGCTGTTAATAAATGGGTTGTACTACGAGCAAACGGCTAAAGCTAAATACAATTACCTGTGAAGCTTCATCATTATCAACAGCATCCATCATGCGATTTAGTGCCGGCCGGGAAGCCTTTGCACCAGAAATATTTTCATCAGTGAATAGCTCATAGTTGGTTATATCATTTTGCTCACAGAACTTCTTTAAAGCTCGTATCTGGGATTCTAGGCCCGTTTGCTGGGTATCTGTGGATACGCGGCCATATAGGAAAACTTTTTTCTTATTGTTAGACATATAATGTACTCCTTATTTTTGAGGTTAAAAACCTGCCAAAGAGAACATTTCAATATTTATTTTCGGGTTAATTTTTTGGTAAAGGATTCAAGAGAGCCAAGCCCTCCTGATACTTTAATTATTGCCTCCTTCTTGACGATTTTAGATGCTATTGAAAGCCCACCGGCTCCCATTATTATTGTAAAAGCTATGGCCATACAAATTTCAATTACTGCTCTCATTTTGAACCTCTCTTTTTAATATTCTTGAGATGACCATTTCTTGCCACGGGCCACCTTTTCTTGTTTTGATTTTCTTTTTGTTTAGTTCTTCAGCTATTTGCTTCAAGGCTAAATTTTGGGATTTTAGTGATTTAATCAGCTTTATAACTTTCTGCTCTTTTTCAATTGGGACTACTTCATTTGCTTTAACCCCATAACCATATCTGGCCTTTGAAGGGATTAACTTCTTTTCTTTGAAATTACTAAGAGCATCAACAATATTGGATTTACACCACTTTCCATCGGTTATTTTTTCGATTTCTCTCGTAGAAAGGTCAAAATCAAAATAGAGTTTCCGTAAAATTCCGAGATTTTCCTTGGGATTATTCAGAAAATGTGTAATAAATACAGATAGATAATTAAGGTGTGGGTTTGGTTCGTATACCGTTTCGGTTGCCCCACCACATTCGCGATAAAGGTTGCCGGTGGCAAGCTTTAGTGCGAAGTGTTCCAGATCAAAGTGAATCCAGCCGGTGGCAAGCTTTAGTGCGAAGTGTTCCAGATCAAAGTGAATCCAGCCGAAGGCGCGGCATTCACGACTTCAAAACCAATTAAAGCCCATAACTTTGAAAGTAACTCTTTCTAAAGTTCGGTCAATAACATAAGTCTAAACTCTAACTCATTTAGCATAATCATGAGCGGCATTGGTTGCCAGTGGCAAGCACAGAACTCAAATTTGATTTTTGTAAAAACTTTATTGAAAATAACTACTTACCTGGACCAAAAGCCCGAAGAATTTCAGCTGAGATTCTTTACCGTTTTTTTGTTCTAAAAACTTATATAGGTGGTCTAACTGGCAATCAAATCGGAGCACTCAAAGGATATTATAGAAAAAAAATTACAACCCCCTAACCATCACAAAATGAGGACCAACCCCTTCAATTTCAAACTCTTCACCAACAACAGAAAAGCCTAACTTTTCATAAAAACCAATAGCATTCGTTCTGGCGTTACACCAAAGAACACCCCCCTGCCGTTCTTTAATAACTAAAAAAGCTTCGTTAAGTAGATTTTTACCAACACCTCTTCCACGATACTCATCAAGAGTAGCCATACCACGCAGACGATAAGGATTCTGGTACCTTTCAACCTCGTCATGATCTTCAGAGTAAAAAGAAGCCACTCCTATAAGCTTATCATCGAGATATCCACCGAGATGAAATGTCTTTTCATCATCGTCACCTAAGAATTCACAGGTTGAGATTGGTAAATTCGGTCTTAAAACTTTACTTCGTATCTCTAACGTTTCCTTTGAGTTAATTTGTATGATCTTCAATATTTAATCCTTTTTAATTAAAAAAGTATGAGCCCACTCAATGTTTGCTCTCTCTTTTTACTTTAGGATGGTTTTATGAAATGTACAGACCTCACTAAAGTTCAAACAAAAATATCACAGGGTTACTTTGAAGTTTTAAGTCAAATTGATGACCTCTATATTAGCTCTCAGCTCCAAACGAAGGATCAGCTTTCCTACCTAAAGTCTTTAAGTCCTTCTCACGTTATTGAAATTAAAAATAGTCTTGAGCTAATAAAGAAAAATAATATCACTAGTGATCTTCATCATTATAAGCTCTTCGAATTTTCTGATTATAAAAATATTGACCATGAAAAATTAGATGAGTTTAAAAAGATTATTTGCCAGCTTGATGGCATAAAATTCATTTATTCCTCTAAGCCTGATAATACCTTTATCCTTCTTTTATTAACCCTATGTTTTTCCTGCGGGCATAGCAAAAAAAACTGCCTCGAACTCGCTAGGAAGTTTCACTTTAGTGACCCCGAAACAATTGCTTTTCTTGAAGAAAAGTTAAAAAATAAGAAGCCTGAAAAGCTGAAAAAAACATGCTGTTTTTAATAATATCAACCCCTTAAAACCTTGTGCCAAGTCATATTAAACTTATTTACCGAACTTTATAATAAATAAATAACAATTCTAAAGGTAACTTATGTCTGATCCGGCAACATTAGAACTACTTCAAAAAATTGATCAAAGACTAGAAAGGCTAGAACAAAAAGTTAACGAGTCTGAAGAACTTTTCTTAAATGGATTAAGTATCGCGGGAGATGCCATCGATCAGAAATTTAATCCAGAGAAAGTTGGCGGCTTAGAGAACATGGAAAAATTTAAAAAAGTTCAATCACTTCTTGAAAAGCTAACTGAGCAAGAAAACCTCAAGGCCCTAGAGACGCTTATCGATAACTTGAAAAACTTAAGTACAATCGTTGTCAAACTTCAACAACTTGATAACGGGGTTTCAATGGGCGTTGATGCTATCGATGAATTTTTTGGTCACGCCATGAGAAAAGGGGTAGATATTGAAGAGTTTGCCACAAATTTAAAGCGTTTTTCTTACCTACTCATCGATGTCTTTGAGTCTGGTGCTCTCGCCGATTTACTCGACTCGGGTATCCTCGATACAAACTCCATTGAGACAGTCGGCGTCCTAGGAAAATCTATGTCCATAAGTAGTGAAGTACGTTCCAGTGCAGGTCCAACAACGGCATTAGCGGCACTATTTAATAAAGATATCCAAAGAACGTTAGGGTTTGCTCTAACTTTTGCAACTCATTTTGGAAAAACGTTGGATAATAAAAAATCAATTAAACTTTCTAAAAACTAAAGGATCTCTATGAAACATCAAATCGTCATCATTGGTGCAGGTACAGGGGGACTCTCAACTGCTTCAAGAATACTAAAAGATCATCCAGAAAAAGAGTGGGATATCGCTATTGTTGATCCTTCAGAAAAGCATTACTACCAACCTCTATGGACACTTGTAGGTGCAGGTGTTTTTCCAAAAGAAGAAAGTGAACGTAATCAAGAAGACTTTATTCCTTATGGATGTACTTGGATTAAAGAAGCCGTTACAAGTTTTGATCCCGAAAACAACAATGTGATGTTATCAAGTGGTGAAAAGCTCGAGTATGAATACTTAATCGTTGCCGCTGGAATTCAAATGAACTGGAACCAGATTAAAGGGCTTGAAGAAACATTAGGAAAAAATGGAGTTTGCTCAAATTATCGATATGACTTAGTTGATAAAACTTGGGAGTTTATGAGAAACCTCAATAAAGGTCATGCTGTTTTTACCCAGCCGGCTATGCCAATCAAATGTGCCGGTGCTCCCCAAAAAATAACCTATCTTGCTGAACATTATTTTGAGAAAAAAGGTGTCCGCAATGATATAGAAATTTCATTTTGTCTAGCAGGCCCAAGAATTTTTGGAGTGCCTAAATATCGTGCTGCTCTAGAAGAAGTCTTAAGACGAAAAAACCTTGATCCTCTTTACGAACATGATCTTGTCGAAGTTAGAGGCGATGAACAAATTGCTGTGTTTAAAAATCTTGCAGATCAATCTTTAAAAGAAATTAAGTACGATATGCTTCATGTAGTGCCTCCAATGAGTTCACCAGACTTTATTAAAAATAGTAAACTAGCTAACGAAGGTGGTTGGGTAGAAGTGGATAAATACTCTCTTCAACACGTTCGATACTCTAATGTTTTTAGCCTTGGAGATTGTAGCTCACTACCAACATCGAGAACGGGAGCGGCCATCAGAAAGCAAGTTCCTGTACTTGTTGAAAACCTCATTCATTTGATGGAGGGAGACGAACTCAACGAAAAATATGACGGTTACGCTTCATGTCCACTCGTCACAGGTTATGGCTCATGTATTTTAGCCGAATTTGATTACGATGGAAATCCTGCAGAATCATTCCCTTTCGATCAAGCCGAGGAGCGCTTCAGTATGTATATGATGAAAGCTTACGCACTTCCAAGGCTTTACTGGCACGGTATGCTTAAGGGAAAAGCCTAATTTTAAATGTTAGGAAAAGTAATGGAGATAGCTTTTACTTAGTACAGAACTAACCATAAAAAGAGCACATGAAAATCTTGTTTTCTTTATTTTCATTGCTCATTTTATGCGTATCGAACTTCGCACTCGACGATATTAAAATTAATAAAATCAATGATCATATTAAGCTTCATTATAAATCAAATACCTACCTTAAAACTTTTCCCATCGATATTTATTTAACAGCGGATCATAAGCTTTCTCACTTAAAATCATCTTTTCAATATGCTCAAGATAAACTTGAAAAGTGTCGTGTTAAATTAGTTGTTAATAGTATTTTTAACGTTAATGCCTCCGAGCATTTCTCACTTTGGGAAACATTCACTTTTAATAATTTTAAAATCACAGAATGGGAGAAAAGTTTTTTTAAAAAAGCAAGAAAAGGGAATAAAGTTCTCTTTCTCGATAGCTTGAACTGGACTTATGAAGGGCAAGGAACGTGGGGCTTTGGCTATGCTCCTTTTATTGAAAGTTATTTCTCAAAAGAAAATACTCAATACTTAAAACTCTTTAAAGAAAAAATGCTCGGTACTGCTATCATTGGACATTTCCGCGCCAAGTGGACCGTTGTTCACGAAATTGCTCATGCTGTTTTTAATATCGACCACTCTTATCAGCAGAACAATATTATGAATCCTGGTAAACTTTGGCAGGATGCTGAGTTTGATCAAGATAGCATTTTAATTACAGACAAGATTCCAAATTATGATCCGGAATTTTCATCAAGACAGTGTGAAACTATCTTAAAGACTAACCAGCTCATTAACTAGTTTAAATTTAAGTAATATTTATTCCCTATAAATTTATCTAAAAAAACTTTTTTCAAATTCTCTTTTTCTAATAAATATTTTTTAAAATAGGTATTACCCTTTCTAATTTCTTTAAATCCTTCAACTTCGCTATATGATAAATTATGAATATAGTTAATATTCTTTTTAGGCACAATTTTTGCTTGAATCGTTTCTTTATATAAGTCTGAATCTAGTTCTTTAAGAATCATCTCAAATAATTGGTATGTCATATAATCTCTTTTATTAAGATTATTTTTATCAAACCCTAATAACAACAAAGGTACTCGATAAGCATCATAAGAATCGAAGTTTTTCCCAGTACTTTTTAGATAACTTTCATTGTATATACTAACCCCCAACGGTGGAGAATGATCGCCCAGAATTATAATTTTTGCTTTATTATCAATTTTTTTAATATCGTTAATAAAGCTGCTTAAGTATTTTGTGGTATAAAATATTGAGTTTACATAATTATATAAAAGCTCATTATTAACTATAGGTTGTATTAACATTTCTTCTTGCTTCGGTAATGGGAAGGGGTAATGAGTACGCACCGTTAATAAATGATAAAAATTACTGTGATTAAGTTGATTTAATTTTTTTATTCGGTTTAGACTCTGAGAAAAAAATAATTATCTGGTAAAAAGAATTCATCCTCTACCCTATCGAAATCTCCTAGAGAGTAATACTCGTCAAAACCAATACGAGGATAAGCATAATTACGGTTCCAAAATGTATAAGTAAAAGGGTGAAAAGCATAACTTTTATAACCATACTTCTTAAGTATGTTGGGTATACAGCTAAGACCACTATTCAACTTCATATTAAATATTTTCTCAAAAAATAAGTTCGGAAATCCACAGAGAACTTCTGCCTCAGTTACTGACGTTCCTCCAAATCTTTCATTAGTTATTGCATATCTTGTTTTGGAATCATCTAGAAGTTGTCTAAAACTATCATGGATAAAGCCTTCTTTCGAAAAGATTCCATTATCAATCCACAAGGATTCAATAATAATTAAGTATATATTGGGTTTATTTTCAAATTTAATCTCTGAGGCATTTTCATAACTCGCCAAAGCGACTGCAACTTCTTTTTTAGTAGGTAATTCTTTATAAAAATTTTTAGATAAAGCATCTAAAAAGAATGCAGATAATACTCCATATTGACTAAGAGAACGTTGAGGAAATTCTGGATAACGTGAAATATTATTCTTGAAAAACCTATAAGTTTTAAAAGAATTACTTAAAATAAAAACCGTTGATAAAATTACAATAGCACAGAACATTCTGCGTATACTTGTATGTAAAAACATCAAAAAAATTAAAATAATATTAAAAAACAAAACCAACTTCAGTAATAATAAATTCTCCGAAGATATTACCTTTATAAAGTTATTAATATTTATAACGTCTTCTACGAGAATAGGACTTCCCAAATAGATCTGCTTTGAAATGGAAATACTAAAGTAAGTAAAAATAAATATAAAGAAAGAAATTAGCCTTATCTTTTGATTTTTACATATAACAATAAATAAAATATAACTCAGCGACCACAAAAGGTGCTCTATGAAAGTATATGAGACACTCTTGAAATAAAGAGCAGGTGCCAGGTAATAATGAAGAGACAAAGCGAGAGTAATAACTATCTGTGAAAAAGTAAAATCAATAACGTGTGGTTTATATAAATTTTTTATAAAGAAATTCCAAAAATATTAATAAAAATATATCAATTATTCGTAATCAGATAATAGTAAACTATGATTGAATTGAAAATTAGCAAGAGTGAAAAGTATAGTAATAATTAAGCAGCGTCGTCTTTATCTCTATATTTATCCACTCTTCTTTTAACTGATCGTGCACGATTTTGAATTCTTTCAGCTTTACGTCCGACATTGGCCATTTTTGGGCCGATATCTTTTAGAAATTTTAGTCCTGGTATTTCACCGAGGGCCATGAGCAAATATCCGATGTCACGTAACATATTAAATCCTTTGAAATCTATAGTAAGCTTGTCGGATACTTTAGAGCTTTTCTTAACTAAATTTTTTCACCATTTTTGTAGATTGATTTCTCTAATAAAACCCCCTGCTTATCATAGATATGGGTTGGCCCGTGTTTTTTAAATATGCCATCTATTTTAAGCTGACACGATCGAATTGTTTTTTGATCAAATGGTGTTTCATACTTCACTTCAAGTCCATTATCAGGACATTTAAAATCTTCGTTTGTAGAACTAGTTGCAGAAGAAGACTCTGAACTCACTTTCTTTTGATCAAACTGATAGTACTTAAGCTGCAAGGGAATGACATTTATAGAATTTGAATATGGTGAATTTGTCTGGCCAAAAAGAGTTCGCTTTGGGCCAACCGGCTCTACATATATATATTTTTTAAAGTTGTACTGTATGGTTTTATCATAAGGTCCTGCACTCATATGTATTCCGAGTAAGGCATGGCCAGGAACCTGAATGATGGCCAGTCGATCGAGATAATAGCGATCAAAAGAAAGTAAAGTCGCCATTAAAAGAGATTTACTATCACAGTCTCCCCAAGTGCTTTTCATTAGTTCACTAGGTGGGAAAAGCCCCATAATAAAACGATTATTATAGTTTAGTGGTGGAACACCATAGGGGATGTCTTGCAAGAACCTCATCATAAGAATAACGAATTCTCTTTCACTTAAATTATATTTTTTCTTTATGTTATAAAGAACTCTAAAAAGTGGTTCCATAAGCTCTCGAGAATCTTCAATAATTCTTTCGTAATCAAAGGCAACGACACCACCGGTGACCTTCATCATTCCTTCTCTGTATTCTTTATCAGTTGCGAATACTTTTTCACCTGTTTGAGCTTGTAATCCGAAATAGGAAAGAAATCGGTCTATCCGCCATTTATCAAATTTCCACTTTAACTCTCTCATATTTCCAAAATCATCTTTAAATTTATAGGTAAAATAATACTTGTCATCGAGTTCTTCTACTTTTTCAGTAGTATAACTTTTTTTACTATACAGCTCCGGTTCGGCTGAAAAGCAACTTATAGAGATCAAGAAAAAAGTGAGATAAATGACTTTCATGAAGTAGTTAAATAATGAATGATTCCTGAGAGGAAATGCTCCAATGAAGGCTTTAAATAAAATGAGAACGCCAGCATGGAAAAACTGATTAATATTGACATAGCTAGGTTACCATTTTCAATCTCTTTCATCTCATCAATATCCTTTGTGGAAAGTACAAAGATTTTACTCGAACAAAACAATAAAAATACGGCAGCACTAAAAGCGATAAAGAAAAATAAAAGAAAATAAAGAAATGCTTTTAAATAAAAAACAAAATCAACTCCCGATGGATTCACCACACTCGCTTGCAAGAAGTTCACGGAAGGTACAATACTTGTTCTGGTTAATAACAAAACACAAAATATCATTGTTCCACTAAAAACAGCGGTGGCCACATTTCTCTCTTTTATTGCTTCAAAAACATTTGATTGAATTATAATTTTTTTTAAAAACAGATTACTTAAAAAAATTGATAAAAGGCCAAAACAAGTTGAGATCACCACTTCATATAGTGTGAAATAGACAATATTCATAACTCCTCCGTAAGTTATATTATACTTATCTCGTGTTTTTAATACAGATTAATGACCGTAAATATTGAGAGTCCAGCTATTTAATGTACCCGTATCGCCAGTTGCTCCATCGATAACTTTAATTTTCCATTCACCTTTTGCTTCCTCCATATAGAAAGCATTAGAAAGTAGAACGCCATTATTGATATCCGTTTGAACGAGTCCACTATTGATTAACATAAGCTGACTTTTAGTACCCGATGGTGACGTTAATTCAATTCCCAAATCTCCGACGAGTTCATGATCAATATCAACTACAATTTGAACTGCTTCAATTTCTAGTTCAGAACTAATATCGATTGTGTTTTCAACCCCACTTGAAAGATTATCTGGAATCGAAAGTGAAAGAGCAGGATTAGTTTCAGAAATTTTCGTCATGACACCCCAATCAGAGCTATAAGTTGAGGCCATAGAGATAGCGGCATCAGCATTTACAGAGCCAAATCCATACCAGTTGTGAAAATTAAAACTTGCACTATTTGTAACCCAGCCATCCTGATAGGTGTGACCAGAAAGATCTGCTCCGAGAGGATGAGTAGTTGCGGCCCTACTAGAATCTATATGAGTAGCAGTCTTTGCAAGAATATACTTCACATCTCTCCAAGTTAGTGATGGGTTTTCTTTAAGCATCAGTGCAACAACGCCAGAGACCATAGGAGCGGCCGATGAAGTACCATTCATTGTCGATGTATAATTACAATTTGAATTGAGCTGATTCCCTTTTTCAAAATCATTTGCGGTAGCACTTGAAACACTATTTCCAACATCACAACCTTCAAGGTCTGTCGTCACAATAGCAGGATTATCTTTACCAAATTCTCCACCTGGAGCTGAAACCCAGACCGACGAGCCGGGAGTTGAATACGATGAAGCAACTCCAGTTGCATTAAAGGCTCCTACAATTATACTAAAAGGAAAACTATTAACGTTTTCTAAATTTGCATTTCCTAGAAAAGCAAAATTACTTGGCGCTGAAGAATAACATGCAGTCAAAGGTGAAATGAAATCGTTACCTGCAGACTTAACATAAATTGCTCCTTTACCCGATCTTAAAAAGTTCACTCCAAATTCTAATTGAGCAATATAAGAGCTAGGATACTCCGCAAATACACAGGTACTTGCTCCATAACTATAATTGAAAACATCAATAGGTCCATTTGCTTGATCTATAAACTTTTCGGTCGACTGCAAAGAGTTTAAAAAGCGAAACCCTGCTAGTTGCGCACTTGGAGCAACTCCTCTACCGCCAATTCCATTATCGCTACTTGCTAAAATAATTCCCGCGACGGCCGTCCCATGAGCGGTATCACCACTACCAGGGCTAGGGTCACCAGAAAAGACTGGCCCAGATTGATGATAATTACGATGAAGAGAGCTTACAGCATTGTCACTTAAATCTTCATGTGAAACTTGAACAGCATCATCAGAAACAGCGACAATAATTCCTGAACCATCTTTACTCGCGTCCAAATCAAAATTAATATCATTTCCTGAAGAGCCAGAACCACTAGAAAAAGAATTTTGTCCTGTATTATTTAAGTGCCACTGAAAAGATAATAATGGATCTGTTCCAGAGGTCGGTGTTGAAGATTTATCTTCTGGTACTGATGGAGTACTACTTGAAGAGTCACTCCCTCCTGTATTTGTGGTCGTCTCGTTACTTCCTGAAGATGAATTTAGTGAGTTTGAACTATTCCCGCTACTGGTGGACGGAGTTAATGTACTCAGATCAACACATGAAGATAGTAAAAACATACTGATGAATAAGTGTTTAGTTTGCACGAATATCACCTTCGATAATTTCTAATTCAACATTATCAAAATAACCACTTTGATTAAGTTTTTGTTCTAGGCCAGCAAGAGATGTTCCCGACTCAATCTTTGCAACGGTGAGTTTGAGATGAGTGATGCTACTGAGAGTTGCTAGACCAAACTCTTGCTCCAACATCTCTTCTCCAATCGGTTGCTGTGCTCTTAAAAGTACTTTTCCGGTGAGGAGTCCCACTCTTTTTGTACTTTTATTATAAACAACTCTAATATGATCATTTTCTGTTAAAGAGTTTTGGTAATCATGTCTCACAATATAATAACCAGCCAGCTCTTTTAGAACATCTTCACCATTATGATCATTTGGATCTATGGCCTTAAGAGAGTCTGATAAAATCAAATTTGTGTCATTCACAACAAGGCCAACTTTACTCGTTGAAAAATATGAATAAAGAGGATCTTGAAATGATTTCTTAGAGAGGGCTTTGCCCTTATTTTTAATTATTCTCTTTTTAGAATGACTTGCGATCTTTCTTTGAACAGGAACTTTCTTATCAATTACCTTTTTTGTAATTTTTTTATTTATTGTTTGATCACTTTGAATAGGTTTATATTTTTTTACACTTTTTTTAACAACCACAGATTTATCTTTAGAAGTTAAACTCAAATAACCAAAGACAATTCCAGCTAATAAAACTATTGATATACCTAATTTTTTCATAACAATCGTATCGGTTTTTTTAACCGAATAATTTAATCACTTAATTATATAATAATCTTTTATTTTCAATGAATTAGAGACTTTTAGATAAGATACTAATAATAGATTAATCAGGTAAAACAGGTAGCTGAATTGAGGACACAAAAAATGGGCAACTTCTTAGTGAAACTAAGGGCTTATCTTTTCTTGGCCCTTTCGAATTTTTTCGCCCCTTTTGGAAGATTCACCAAGCTTTTATCAAAAGGCTTCGTATGGAGCTCTTTGAGTGTGTTGATATTATAAGTAACGGGCATCATTTTTTTCATCATTTCTGCAATCTCCGGTTTTGTTCCCGGAGGTGGAGTAAAAGACATACTCATTGCCGATTCATTATGTATATCCAAACCAAAATGAGGATTTCCCTCTGTTTTAATTTTTGAAGATATATTTTTAGGAATTGCTCCATAACCTTTTGCAACCTTTTTTGTGTACTCTTTAAAAGCTTCAGGAGGATTATTCATATAACAGTGAGTCGTTGTATTTTTATGTTTTGTACTCCACTTTTGTTTTTTAACATTTTGAGTATAGTTAGTATTTGAGATCGTTTGATAAAGATCACACTTATGTCCTTTAATTGTTTTAGACTTATTAAGACTTTTAAATGTGACTCCCATTTTAGTCGATAGTGCGGCAGCATACTGGTCAGCTGAGGCACCCTTTGCCTCCATTTTCTCCGCAATTTTTTTCATCATATCTTTTAAGTTCATTTCGATATATCGATTGCCCTTAATAAAGTTATACATGACACCAGTATTTGCATCGATTATCATTGCTATTTTTCCATCTTGATAGGAAGCCATCTTCCCATTGTGATAATACATTTTATCGATACTATTATTGCTCGCGCCCGCAGGCATTTTAATAACCTGCCCATTTCTTTTTTGGACAATTTTACTTTCTTGAACAACAGTTAGGTAATTAGCGTAGATAGATGAACTAAAAATAAAGATGAATAGTAACTTCAAATAAACCTCCCTGTTTATTCTCACTATTATATTTGAAAAGCCTATTGTGATGTAGTTTTTTTCAAGATTTTTCCCAAAACGATTCCATTAATAGAGATAGTCTCAAGCTCTCGATAGCCTTCAATTTTTTGAACTTCATTTCCACTTTTTTTCAAAACATAACGATAATCGACAGTATCTTTATTACTTGAGAAAACGACCTCTTTTGGCAAGTAATCATTAAATGTTGCAAGTGGCATATTGGCAAAAAAGGTTCCCGTCTTTCCTGACATTCTTTTTGCTGCCTCAGCACGGCTCATTGACCAATACTCAAGCTCATACTTTCCGTCTGCTTTTTTCGTACCACCAACGAACTCGTTATAAACGATATATTGATAGGGATAGTACTGATAAATGGCAATTGAACTCACAATCACTTGAGTGATAAAAAAATATACCGCTCTTTTTCCTATCACCTGCTCCCAAAAATACACAGCGAGCACAACCATGAGAGGAAGCGTAAAAAGAAATTGCCTTATGCCATTATAAACTGTTGAACCTTTCATGATGGCATAAAAGATCGGAAAAATGGCTATCACAATTAAAAGAGAAATATCTCTATTCCCTTTTTTCTTAATAAGCATTTGATAAAGAAGAAATAAAGGAAGCCCATAGAATCCCACTGCAATTAATGCTGGAGATTTTATAGCAAACATTTGTGGTAGGTAATTCCAAGGCGGAGTCTTCGAAAAGAAATACCTCCCAGAAAAGAGAACATCTCCATCCCAACCAAAATTACTTACCACGAGAATTGATTCATAAAGTCCCTTAAACGGCTTATAAAGTAGGTATGGCCAAGCAAGAGCTGCTATAAAATATGAACCTAGAAATAAGAGTACTCCGGATTTAACAGCAAAGAGAAGATTATCTTTTTTAAACCATTGGGAAAAATCTTTTTTAAAGAGATATGTAAAAACAAAATACAGATAGAGTAAAACACCACCTGCTCTAATTCCTAATGTTAAGCCGATAGAAATAATGAGAAAAATAAAATTTTTACGATCACTTTTTTCAAAATATTGGAGAAGATAATAAATTGAAAAAATATATCCCGCTGCAAAGGGAATATCTTTAGGGTTATAAAAAAGCTGGCCATTATAAGCCGTCGCTGTAAACAAGAGTAAGGCAGAACAAAGCGCAGACTTTTCAGATACAAATTTTTTACTTAATAAATATGTTCCATAACAACCCAACACACCAATCAAGGCCGTAATCAAATGCTTTAGATAGTACAAGCCTAGACCTTTTTCGATATTTAAAACTTTTCCAAAGACAGTTGCAACCAAATCAAGCCAGCCTCCGTAAAACTTTAAGTTATGATAGGTTTTAAATGACTTATCTTGAAAAAAAGTCGTCAGGTAGTTGTAAACCAACTCTCCATAGTCGATATGAAGATATTCGTCTGGACTAATTGAATAATCTTTATAGGTAAAAATACAAAAGACAATGAGAGCAAAGAAAATTACTTTTTTAATCATGATTGTAGTGACGATTTATTTTAAAAAGTTCAATGGGAACAAAAATAAAATCAGTAATTTTTAGTTTAGAGCCCTTAACATCTTCCCACGACTGAACGGGATATTCCCAAAACCTCTTAAACCCAGCTTGTTTTAATCTAAAAAGAATTTCGATATCAAAGAACCATTTTGAAACAAACTTATTGTCCGTAATGGCCTTGATCGTTTCTTTATTAAAAAGCTTAGCTCCACACTGGGTATCGTAGACAGGAAGCTTCAGCATCATGCTAGCGACGGTAGCAAATACCCTTCCCAAATAATGCCGCAATGGGTTTCTTTTAATCTCAAAACCTAAACGCAGCCATCTCGAGCAAAGAATAGCATCAGATTCTTTTTTACTTGTGATAAAACGACGTAACTCTGCTACTTCTGTTAAAGGAGTCGCCATATCGGCATCCCAAAACCCCAAGTAATCAACTTCTAAATGATTCATTTTGATCATTCCCAAGCGAACGGCTTCAGCTTTGCCTTTATTTTCCTTTAAGTCGAGAAAATCTACCCTTTCATGTTCTGCTAAATTTTTTAACTTATTAAGAGTTTGATCACGACTTCCATCGTTTACGAACAAAAGATAAGTTACAGGATCAGAGGCTAGAAATTGATTAATATGACCAATAGGCAGGCGATTCGCTTCATTGTAACAAGGAATCACCAAGCCTATTTTAACTGTTTGCTCACTACTCATTAAGGATGAGTCATATCCGCTGGAACAACATACTTATCAAACTCTTCTTCAGTTAAATAACCTAGTTCCAAAATAGATTCTTTTAGCGTTTTATTTTCCTTATGGGCCTTCTTCGCAACCTCAGCGGCTTTATCATAGCCGATGTGCTGATTCAAAGCCGTCACAAGCATTAGAGAATTATTGAGGTGATTTTTAATATTTATTTCATTTGGCTCAATTCCATAAGCACAATTGTCATTAAAAGAATTCATACTATCAGCAAGAAGTCTTATTGAATGAAGCAGGTTATGAATCATCACCGGCTTATAAACATTAAGTTCAAAGTTTCCTTGAGAACCAGCAAAACCAATGGCAGCATCGTTACCCATTACTTGTACACAAACCATTGTCACAGCTTCACATTGAGTTGGGTTAACCTTACCAGGCATAATAGAAGATCCCGGCTCGTTAGCAGGAATCATGATTTCGCCGATACCACAACGAGGTCCTGAGGCCAACCATCTCACGTCATTTGCAATTTTAAATAATGAAGCAGCCAATCTTTTCATTGAGCCAGATGCCCCAACAATTCCATCATGAGCCGCTAATGACTCAAACTTATTTGGCGCCGTTTTAAAATCATGACCAGAAATTTTACTAATTTCTTCGGCAACCATTTTTGCATAATCGGGATGTGTGTTTAAACCTGTCCCTACCGCAGTTCCACCAAGTGCTAACTCTCTTAAAAAATCTAGGTTTGCTAAAATTGACGTTTTGGCATTTTTTAATTGAGTTGCATAACCTGAAAACTCTTGTCCTAGAGTAAGGGGAGTTGCATCCATTAAGTGTGTACGTCCAATCTTAACAACTGATTCAAACTTCGTAGCCTTCTCATCAAATGTTTTAATCAAACGATCAAGAGAAGGAATCAATAAGTCTTCGATTTGTTCAACAGCAGCAATATGCATAGCCGTTGGAAACGTATCATTTGATGATTGAGATTTATTGACGTCATCGTTAGGGTGTACAGGAGATTTACTTCCCATTTCACCGCCAGCAATTTCAATCGCTCTGTTTGCAATCACTTCGTTTGAATTCATATTCGTTTGTGTACCAGAACCCGTTTGCCAAACCACGAGAGGAAAATGATCATCCAACTTCCCTTCAATTACTTCATCTGCCGCTTGCATAATTAAGTTAGCTTTATCTTCAGCAAGTTTTCCTAGTTTCATATTTGTTATCGCCGCACCTTTTTTAAGAATACCAAGGGCACGGATCATACAACGGTTGAAACGATCTTCACCGATTTTAAAATTTTGAATAGAACGTTGAGTTTGAGCTCCCCAATAACGATCAGCGGGAACCTGAACATCACCCATGGTGTCTTTTTCGACTCTATGACTCATATATACTCCTAGGATTGATTTAAAGATGCCTCATTCTAGCTACCATAGGGACATTTGAAAAGCTGAGGCAAAAATATACTACGATAAATTAAGAATAAGCAGTGCAAAAACTCCAAACTATGTTATGAATACCAGCATGGATATCAAAAATACCCTCAAGATTATTGGCCCCGGAATCGCGGTTGCCGCGACAGGTGTCGGTGCAGGAGATATGGTTGCCGCTGCTATTGCCGGCAGCAAGTACGGAATGGCCGTTGCTTGGGCGGCCATCGTGGGATCTATCTTAAAGTTTGCCCTCTCTGAAGGCTTGGCAAGATGGCAACTCGGAAATGGAGAGCCTATTTTACATGGCTGGATAAAATACCTCGGCAAGCCTGTTAAGTATTATTTTTTTATCTACCTTTTAATTTGGACTGTGGTTGTTAGTGGCGCTTTAATTGTTGGTTGTGGCATGGCGGCCCACGCACTATTCCCTTCTTTATCTGTCACCGTCTGGGGAATTATACACGCTATCATTACTTACCTTTTTGTTCACTGGGGTAAATACGAACGCTTTGAATCCGTGATGAAAATTTTAATCGGACTCATGTTTCTCTCTTTTATAGGTACGGCCTTTACTATCCAAAACCCTTTGGTCGTTTTCAAAGAAACAGTTTTTAATATGGCGATACCAGAAGGAAGTGGAAAGTTTCTGCTAGGTGTGATTGGAGGAGTTGGGGGAACCCTAACTTTATTAAGTTATGGTTACTGGATCAAAGAAAAGAAATGGGAAAAACCTGAAGATCTAGAAAAAGTTCATATCGATTTATTTATTGGCTATCTCTTAACAGGCATCTTTGGTTTTTCCATCATCGTGCTGGCTTCAAAAGCACTTCTTGGTGGAGGCATTGAAATCAAAGGCAATCAAGGTGTTATCCAGATGGCAAATATGCTTGAAGGTGATTTAGGCAGCGCTGGAAAATATATTTTTATCATTGGATTTTGGGCCGCGACTTTCACCTCAAGCATTGGCGTTTGGCAGTCTATTCCCTATGTTTTTTGTGACTTTATCAGTACCAATTGGCCGGACAAACGAGAAGCCATCTTAAGCACTGATTCAAAATGGTACAAAGGCTATCTCATTTATATCACTCTTGCCTCTATTCCCCTGCTCTTTTTTCAAAAGCCCGTCCTCGTTATCATTATCTATTCTGTTATTGGCGCTATGTTTATGCCTTTTCTCGCGGGAACTCTACTTTATATGAATAGTAAGAGTGAGTGGGTTGGACAAAAACTCGTCAACAAAATACCTTCAACTGTCGTGCTCGTCATTGCCCTTCTGCTCTTTGGTTATTTAAGTTACGAATCTCTCCTGCGCGCCATTAGTAAGATATAAAAATACTCCACTAATTTCTTTTTATTTGATTGCAATAGCTAACGGCATTAAAATAAATCTATGAAAAAAATTGCTCTCGTTACTGGAGGGGCCGGGTTCCTCGGAAGCCACCTTGTCGATCATCTCATGAATCATGAATACCATGTCAGGGTTATTGATAACTTCTCCACTGGAAGTAAGAAAAATATCGAGCAATGGAAAGACAGTCCTCGTTTTGAGCTTTTAGAAAAAGATATCCTCGACTTAAAAGAGGAAGAATCATTTTTTAAAGATGTTGAGTTCGTTTTTCATTTAGCCTCTGCCGACAATGAAGTCGACTCTCTCTATAATCCCTCACATTATACTTCTGTCAATTTTCTTGGAACGATCAAAGTTCTTGAATGCTGTCGCTATCAGCATGTAAAAAAAATGGTTTATACGAGTACTCATAAAATTTATGGTGCTCCCAATATTCCCACTTTAGAAACAGATCGCCCCAGGCCTCTTACTCCTTATGCTCTAAGTAAAATCTCAGCAGAAAGGGCCATTGAACAATGGTCTTTTAATTTCAATATTCCCGCTAGCATTTTAAGAGTTGCCGATTCTTACGGACCGAGATGCCGATACCCTGAAAACTATTTTGCATCATACTTCGATGTATGGATTGGCCAAAAAGTTCATCAAGTCCCTCTCACCGTTGTTGGATCTCAAGATCATAAATGGGATCTCATTTACTGTACGGATGTGGCCAACGCTTGTTTGGCACTCGCTAAAATTGAAGAGAATAAACAAACCTATAATATCGGGACGAGTAAACCGGTTGCCATTAGTGAGATAGTTCAAAAAATTAGTAATAATTTTAAAACACTCCCTGAAATGAAAATGCTTCCCAAAGAAACATGGCTCGATACCTCCAACTCCGGATTTAAAACCCTTTGGTCACCAAAGGTTTCTTTTGAGCATGGAATAAAATTCACCATGGCCGCAATCGATGACTGGAAAGAAAGCAAGCCATGGTCAGTTGATGATGTTTATTCACTTGTTGAAAAGTGGAATAAGTGTTTTCCGAACTAGATTTTACTTAAACAGTTTTCTTTAATATCATTTTTATATCGATGACTAATAGGTTGGAAAACCAAAAGTGTTAAGCAAATAAGTCTTCAATAAAAAAAGCCGTAAGCTCCTTTCTTCCTTCGAGCTTACTTTTTTTATAAATATTAGAAGCTTGTTGACGGACTGTACTCTCGCTTGAACTACGAGTTTCAGCGATCTCTTTCATAGAGCAGCCTTTGATTAAAAGGATAGCAATATCCTTCTCCCCTTTTGAAAGTGACCACCTTTCAAACATTTCTTCCACTAAACTCTGAGCACCTAAAAGCCTATTTTGTAATTGCTTTTTAAACTCGGCATTTTCATGGCTTAATTCTCGGTTTTTTTGGTCAAAACTAACGAGGTCAGTATTCTTTCTTTTGATAATAAATAACTGATAGGCAATTCCGGACAAACAAATAAAGACAAGCCCAAGCTCGTGTATCAAGTGCTTAGTAGGTAGGCCTTCCTGAATATCATTAAATACATCAACTAAGGTTAAAGCTGATATCAAAACGAGGATGAATGTGATTACAAGACGTTCTTGTCTATGGACTTTTGTCATATAAAACCTTAAGTCTCTGATATTTCTATGATTATACAACATATGAAGGATAAAGAAAATTTCTGAGTTGGCGTAATATTATTTAGAGATTCTCTTTGGAACTTAAATATGAGTTATAAAAATAAAGAAATTATCATTATTGGAGCAGGACCAGCAGGACTTCTTTCTGCTTACCTATTGTCAGATATTTTTAAAAAGATAACGCTGGTTGATAGGCTCAAGTATATCAAAAGGAAAGCTTGTGGAGAATATCTCTGCCCAAGAGGAGTTGAGTTATTAATTCAGCTTCAAATACTCGACAAATTTGAAGAGTTTAATGACCTAATCGGAATGCGCATTATTTCCCCTCAAGAGACTGAGGTTGAGACCCATTTTCCAGAGTTATCAAATTTCAAATTTAAAGGTCTTTCTTTAAATAGAGAAGTTTTTGAGAAAAAGCTTCTTCAGCTTGTTAGGGGAAAATCAAATATTGATATTGAATTTAATTTTACTGTAAATGAGGTTTTAAGGAAAAAAGACTTTTGGAGCATTAACTCATTAGATAACAAAACGGTTTCAGGTGATATTTTAATTGCAGCAGATGGCAGAAGCTCAATTGTTGCTAAAAAACTTGGTCACCTTAAAGCTGTGAAAAATAAGCGTGTGGCACTTCACTGCTATTTAACAAAAAAGAGAGATTCTTATGACCGTTTTGGAGAAATGCATATACTTAAAAATAATAGCTACTGTGGAATCAATCCGATTGATGAAAATGAAGTCAATTTTTCAATCGTCTGTGACAATACAAAAGTACAAAAGTTTAAAAATAAAAGAGAATTAATTATTGAGTCAATTAATTCATCTAATCTATTAAAAAGTAAATTTAATATTCCTCCTGAAAACGAAAAAGTAAATCTCGTTTTTCCCCTAAACGCTAAAAATTCATTTGTTGCTGGCGATAACCTTGTCTATGTCGGAGACTCTGCTGGCTTTATTGACCCTCTAACAGGCGAGGGAATTTATAATGCGTTAAAAAGTAGTGTTCTTCTATATGAATCCATTCAAGATAAAAAAGACATTACGAAGGCACTAATGCACTATAAAAGAAAAAAGAACATTTTCTTCTTTCAAAAAACAATTCTAAATAATTTTTTCCAATTTGTAATAAAAAAGCCTTGGCTTTGTGAGCTTATTGCAAACTTTCTGGCAAGAAAAAGAGATAGAGGTGATGCGTTCGTAGGAATAGTTGGAAATATTTATTCACCCTTACAAGGAGCAATGAGACTTCTTGTATCGAGGAGAGGTTAATTATGAGCTATATTATTGATTTAAAAACATCATTTCCAAAAAACTATTTTGATCAAAATGAAATCGTAGATTTTATCTCAAAGGTATGGCCTGATAAGGAAAACCGTATCAGACAATTTCATAATAATGTCTGCGTGGAAAAAAGGCATCTGGCCTTAGAGCTTGAAGAGTATTTGAACCTTGGAGATTTTGGTAATCGTTCACTCATTTGGAAAGAGCATACGACAGATCTTTTAGAAACTGCTATTCAATCTTTACTAGAAGAGCATAACATTAATCCTGAAATAATCGATGCTATGGCCTTTACTAGCATTACAGGAATTTCTATTCCAAGTGTAGATGCCCTTTTAATGAATCGGTTTAAATTTAAACGAAATTTAAAAAGAATGCCCTACTTTGGCCTTGGCTGCCTTGGAGGTGTCGCTGGGATTAACCGAGTACATGATTATCTCAAGGCCTACCCAGATCAATGTGTCTTATTTATAGCAAGTGAACTTTGTTCTTTAACATTTCAGTTTGATGATAAAAGTGTTGCTAATCTCGTTTCGACAGGACTTTTTGCAGATGGGGCTGCTGCACTACTAATGTGTGGCAATGATCATCCCTTGTCTAAAAAAGCGAAAATTGAAGTTTTAGATAGTATTTCAAACTTCTATCCAAATACAGAAAGGACTATGGGGTGGGATATTACTAAAGATGGTTTTAAAATTGTATTGAGTGGTGATGTTGCTGAAATCGTAAAGGAAAATATCGCCGATGATTTATCTTATTTCTTAGATAAGAACTTTCTAAAAACCGATCAAATTGAGCATATTATATCGCACCCAGGAGGGCCAAAGGTTTTAAAGGCCCTAAGTTCAGCGACGGGATATAGTGATAATAAGTTTAATCATAGCTGGGATAGTCTAAAGGATCTAGGAAATATGTCCTCAGTATCTGTACTTGATGTCCTGAAAAGAACTCTTAATAAAGGTGTCAAGAAAAGTGATTATGCTATTGCACTGGCAATGGGGCCTGCCTTCAATTCGGAATCAACGCTATTAAAAGGAATATAAAATGTTTTTTTTTCAAAGTGATATTTTCGTTTTTTATTCTTTAATCGCAGTTATTATTGCTCAGAGACTATTTGAACTCAATCTATCAGCAAGAAATGAAAATACATTAAAGAATAAATATAACGCAAGAATTGTTTCTCCTAGTGAGAATAGAAAACTAAAACTATTTCATTCACTTTGGTTTATAGCCTTGATAGTAGAGGGGGCTGTTTTTGGACGACTGATAAATACGAGTTTACTTCTTATTAGCTACGGAACAATACTTATTTCTCAAACTCTTCGTTTTTTATCTATTAAAGAGCTTGGCGAATACTGGACTGTAAAAATAATGAAAATTCCTTATCAAGTACAGATCAACACGGGGATTTTTAAAATAATTAAACATCCAGCCTACCTTGCTGTAGTCTTAGAGTTTATTTTTATTCCTTTGGTATTTCAATGTTATTTCACTTTAATTCTATTTTCACTTGTTAACTTATGGATAATCAAAAGTAGAATTGATCTTGAGAATAAAGTTCTTAAAAATACTCTTACATTAAAAAAAATAAATTAAATAGAAGGTGCTTTATGAAAATGTTTATCATCCTATTTCTCTTAAGCTTTAATAATTTTGCTATAACAACGACTTATAGCTTCAAGGATTATGAAGAAAGTTCAAAATCGGCAAACTATATCAAATTAGAAAGTGAAAGTACCAAACTGGGAATATTAACAACTTCATTTGATGGATTTGTAAAGAGGTTCCAAATTTCTGCTAAAGGTGATCATAATTTTTTGAGAAATATTGAAGTAAAATTCGAAGCAAAAAGCATTGATACAGACAACTCATCAAGAGACGAGAAAATGTATGAGCAAACTTTGAGTGCTGATAAATTTAAATACATCGAAATCAAAATCAATAGTGCTGTAAGAATCTTTGATACAAAAAAAATATCTCAAAGAATACCTGCGGTTTTACACATCAGAGGTAAAGACTTTCCTATTACACTTCAAGCTAATGTATATAAGGATGGCAATATCATTAAAGTTACAGGAAATACTCAAGTATCTCTTCAAAAACTGGAAATTCCAGATCCGTCAATAGCTATTGCTAAAGTAAGAGACCTCTTTAATTTAAAGTTTCAGGTTGAGCTTAAATGACCAAAAAGCACTACCCTTTAGGATTACTCGCATTTATAACGGTAATCCTTCTGAGCTTTAGTAATGACCTTATCCAATATAATAAGGAAGAGGTTTTCCTAACCGAGAACTCATTAAAGTTATATAAGTCCTTTTTGAAAAAGCATGAGGACAAAAGATTTGTCTTAGGGTATTTAGAAACAGATAATCCTATCATTATTGAAGAAGCCTTTAAAAAGATTAAGCAAAAATACCCTCAAGTTAAACTTGCCTGGGCGAAGAACTTTACCAAAAAACAATATAATGATGATATTCGAGAGTTTTATAAAAAAAATAATCTTTTATCGCTAAAACTAATCGATAAAAAAGGACATTTTTTTATCTTTACTCACCCCAAAATGTTTCCAACAGAGCTAAACAGGCTTTTTTCTGATATATTAGAACACTTAAAAAATGTAAAACTTATAGGTCCAAGTTTTACAAACTTCTACCTAGATAAACAATCACTAGAAATTAAAACTATCGTTTTCCCATTATTATTTATATTTTCATTTATCTTTATCGTTATTTTAATAAGATCACTCATTCCCTCTTTTTATATCTTTTTTATATCTCTTTTTTCTGTCGGTTTAACTCTAATTGTTACAAAAGTTTTTTATACTCATTCTAATATGGTCACTGTCATTTCACCACTAGTCTCTTTTGTTATTACACTAGCAGTCAGTTTTCATTTTTACTTTTCTTCATTGGTCTATAAAAGTAAGAAAGAAATTTTAAAATGGAAATTACATCCATTTTTGCTAATGATTCTTACTACTGTCATTGGTTTTGGAAGCCTTTACTTAAGCGATATTCTGGCCATCAAACAATTTGCCTTAATCTCTTCGTTTTCTATTTTTGTCTCTTCATCTTTCACCATCGTTTTTTGGATTATGTTTTTTGATAATATCTCCCCCAAAAAAAACCTTAATTTAAAAGGTACAAAATTTCTCTTGATTCTTCCCCGAAAAACTTTAGCATTGTTGATTACGACAATTAGTATTCTTTTTGGACTATGGTCATTTATCAAAGTTCCTGTTTTAGTAGAAGCATCATACTTTTTCCCTCAAAAACATATTGTTCGAACGAGTATAGATAAGCTTCATCATCACTTTTTAGGTAATCCCAACCTAGAAATTATAATAAAAGCTGATCAAGACAATTTTAAAAAAGTATTAGAGATTGACAAGATAGAGCAAGATTTGAAGCTTGTTCATAAAAGCATTAACAGTATCGCATCATTAAACACCATCATCAAAGATATAAATTACTTATACTTAGGTCAACAAGTCCTCCCGAGAGCTTCTGTCGCCTACTATACCTTAAAGTCGAAAATTCCAGAGATTCTACTAAGCTATGGAAACACTGATGAAAACGATTATCGAATAACCATCTATGGAAAATTATTAAATACAGAAGAATATTTCCAGTTTGTCGGCGCTGTAGATAATTATCTAAAAAAGAATAATATCAAGTATGAGTTTAATGGAATTTATTATCACCTTATGACTTCACAAAAAAACTTGATTCAAACGCTGGTAAAAAGTTTTTTAATAAGTCTTTTAATCGTGTGTTTAATTATTGCTTTTAGCTTTAAGTCACTATCAGATTTCTTTATTTTTATTTTAGTAAATATTGGGCCACCATCATTATCTCTTCTTTTTATGAATATAGCTGGATTCAGTCTCAATGTTGCTACAATTATGACCTTTAGCGTGTCATTTGGAATCATTGTTGATAGCACCATTCATATTTTATTTTCAATTAGGAAGAATGAGGAAATAGAAAATTATAAAGTGGCCACAATTGGTCCCATTTTCTATGTATCATTATTACTCATTTTCTCTTTTCTTATCATAGGTTTCAACGATTTCTTACCAATAAAACAATTTGGCGTACTGATGAGTATAACTATACTTTTCGGTCTATTGTTTGACTTATATATTGTTCCAGCTTTGAAGAGATAAACTACTACTCTTTTTCAATCGAATCCAGACTTCAATAATAATAAAGGCAGGCCCCTAACTATTATCTGTAATATCAGTACACTTTCCATTCACTTTTTCACAATAGATACTTCTACGATTCTGAGATTTTTTTCAGTTAGAGCTTTACAAACTTTTTCGTTCTCTTCAAACTTTTTTGTTTTATCTAATGTCACGCTCGCTACAGGTGTTGTGTTACAGTGTGCATAATCTATAAGCATGAATTTATTAAGTTAATCATCTCGGCACGGCTATCATAATAAGCACTACTCATGCTCTTTTTTGAAGATTCAATACAACTGACAACTGAGGTTGTAGCTTTTTTACAAACATTTATAATTTCGACCATTTCATCACGGCTATCATACCAACCACTGCTCAATCCGCTCTTAGCCGATTTTAGACATCCCTCAGCCCCAGACTTTGACTCTTTACATGCATCAATTAAAACAATCATCTCGTCACGACTATCATACCAGCCACTACTCATGCCGGACTTTGCCGACTCAAGACAACCATTGGCCCCAATATTAACCTCACGACATGCGTTTATCAGAACAATCATCTCATCGCGACTATCATACCAGCCGCTACTCATCCCAGACTTTGCAGACTCTAGACATTCACTTGTTCCAACAGATGATTTATTACAAGAATCAATCAATTGAATCATTTCATCTCGACTATCATACCAACCACTACTCATTCCTGACTTGGCAGATTCAAGACATTTATGCGCTCCATGCTCAGCATTTTTACAAGCATTTATTAACTGAATCATTTCGTCACGGCTATCATACCAGCCGCTACTCATGCCAGACTTTGCTGAATCTAGACAACCACCAACATCTGCTTTTGCTCCCTCACAAGCATTACTAAGCTGACTTAATTCACTAGGGCTGTCATACCAACCACTATTTAAACCTTTCTTAGCTTCTTCAAGACAAATTCCTTTATTATCAAAAGAGTCTCCAACACATACTTCATTACTTAGTATCATTTCCTGAGTGACATCCTCTCTGGTTCCGTCTTCACAAAATGCAATCCAATTTGTGCTGTCTATTTTCTGAAGTGTCTTCGTATTTTCTAATGAAGAAATCTTTCTATTATTCAGATTATTACAGCTATAGAGTAGGGCAAAAATAAAAAGTAACGCTAAGAGTTTCATTCATATCCTTTAGTTTGTATGACATCTTATCGGCTTTTAAATTACTGACATAAGATAATACATTTAGACACTTACAATAAATAGCAGTAGAGAAAGCTCAATTAAAAAATGGGCCACGAGAGGAATTAAAAAATTCCTTCGTAACCTCGTCCAATAAGTTAAGAAAATAGATAAAAAGAAAACCCCCACCATTTCAGGATAAGGTTTATTAAAGTGATAAAGAACCTCAAAAAGAGTGATGAGATAGTAGTATTTATCTTGCTCTAAGCATTTTTTGAAAAAAACATATCTAAATAAAAACTCATAACCAATTAACCAAGAAAAGTTCCAGATCATAATCTTTTTAGCAAAAGCAATTTTCTTTGCCGTTCCAAAGTTTTCAGGAGGCATATAGTAATCTTTCAAACTTTCGATATGTGGAATAATAAACATAACGATAAAACTTAAGGCAAGAACTCCAAATAGAATCATCCAATCAATTTTTTTAATTCCTTTAAAACTAAAATAGCTTTTATCTAACATCTTTCTCCAAATGATGACTGGTAAGATCAGCCAAAAAACAAAAGGAAAGATTTCAAAGCCTGAGGAATGTTGCCAAGCTAGAAATGAGAGAGGGCCTCCCATTCTTGATATATTATCAATGACACAAACGATAATAATATAACTAATTGTTAATAAGATTTATGACTCCATTTCTTTAAAAAAATGTGGAAAGGATTTTTCGATATGACGATAATTAAAAATGTCACCACCATTATGGTATCTCATAAAAAGATAAGCCGTCATAATCATGCGATGATCATCAGGAGCTTTATACGTTACAAATTCTACCGCCTCACTTCCTTTTTCAAGAGTCAAGGTGTCTTCATTCTCGTTGTATTGATAAGGAACTTTAAATTCATCAAATAAATGAAAGAGCTCCCTAAGTCGATCAGACTCTTTATATTTTAAAACTTTTATATTTTTAAGTTTCGATTCGCCTTTAATGGTTGAAGCAATAAAAGCTAACGTTGGAACGAGATCAGGGCAGTCCTGACAGTCAACATCAAAAGGTTTTAAATCCGATTTTTCGACAACCAACCCATCGTCTGATCTAGAAATTTTTGCTCCCGACCCTCTCAACACTTTCATAAGTGTTGAATCTGCTTGTAGCTCATCGATCAATTTAACGTTTTTCAAAACAACCTTTCCGAGCGTTACCCCAAGAGCAATAGGATAAGAAAGAGAACTCCAATCATAGGGAATTTCAAACAGTCTCTTTTGAGCTATTTCTCTTGAGACAAGTCTCGTCATATCAAAATATTTTTTAGAGGTATTGAGATTATTAAAAACTAAATGGGCCGTGGGAAAGGCCATTAGTAATGCTGAAGCAAATTGTGAAGACTTTGAACAATCAACTTCAATTCTACCAAACTTTTTAGGAGGTGGACCCTGAATCGTAATATTCTCATCGTTTATTTCGACATTGACAGGAATTTCCCTAAGAGCAGTAATCAATTCACCCATAGGTCTTTTTTTCATGCCATAACTTGTTTTTAAAACATATTTATTTTTACCAAGAGCAAGCAAGGCGAGCAAAAACCTATTTGTTGTTCCTCCATCACCTGTTTCCAAAATAATCTCTTCTTCAGAAACCTTCTCACATTCGGGAAAGGAGTTTTTAACAAGCCACTCTTGATCTTTTTTCTCTATCACCACCCCAATTTTTTTCAAGCAAGCCACAAGAGTAACAACATCAGAAGAATCAGAAAGATTTAAAACCCTTACCTCATCTTGAGAAAAGGCAGCACATATAAGCGCTCTATTTGAATAAGATTTTGATGAGGGAGGTGTAATGACTGAATCAAATAGGGCTGGTTCGACTTTATAACTTGTAGGTTCTGATAAACTCAATTTTATAACTCAACTTTTCTTCAATAGTATCCAAAGGGATTGTTTCTAATTCTACACCATTATCTTTAATAACGGGTAAATTGATTTCTTTATTCGAAATTACTTTTTTATCATTTCTTATATAGTGAATAAGGTCATCTTTAGGAAATGTTCGATTTAACCAAGGTGGCTCACCGTTTGTAATATTTAACTTCTTATTCAACTCGATTAACTTTTCTAGTGACTTTTTACTATCAAAAATAATTGACTCTACAACCATTCCCCAAAATACACTTGTCCCGTGAGAAAGCTTATAAAAGTTTTCAATGGCATGACCGAACGTATGCCCTAGGTTCAAAAGTCTTCGAAGTTGATTCTCATTAGGGTCTTTCACAACCACATTTCTTTTATAATTTAGACAATCACTAATAATACTATCCACGGGATGGCCCATTGATAGTTTCTCATAGATTTTATCTTCGAGCAGAGCATATTTAACGACTTCTCCCAGAGCACTTCTCACTTCCTCGTTTGGAAGTGTTGAGAGAAATTCATAATTAATAAAAATATTATGAGGATGATGAAAAGCTCCAACCATATTTTTGGTCTCACTAACATTGATCGCGACTTTTCCTCCAAGACAAGCGTCTATCATCGATAATAAAGATGTGGGTACAACACTCCAGCCTACACCTCTTAAGTATGTTGCTGCAACAAAACCGGCAAGGTCACTAAGGGCCCCTCCGCCAAAGGCCACAAGATGTGCTCCTCGATGAACTTTTTTTGAAATAAGAAATTGAATACAACGTTCATACTCAAGAAAATTTTTAGCAGCCTCACCGGATGGTAATTTATACTGATGAATAATTTTTCCGTCGATTTTAAAGTCTTTGAAATGAGCTCTCACATGAGACCAAACATTTGGCTCAGTAATGATGACAATATTATCCGTATCTAAATCCGCAATGGCCGTTTTTATTTGCTCTAAATTTAAGTAGGTAATTTTCGTATCATCTGCCTTCATAGGCCCTCTGTCTCAAAAAATGATCTGCTAATGTCATCCATGCCATACTTTCAAGAACAACTCGTGCCCTCATCATGATACAGGGATCGTGACGTCCAGATTTTGCCTTATCGCCAACTGTCGAAGTTGGCTTAAAGGTTACCTTGAGAACAATTTCTTTTCCATTACTTATTCCACCCTCAATTCCGCCAAAAGCATTTTCGTCAGATGAAATCATTGAACCTTTTTTATCAGCAAACTCTTTTCCAAGACCATACTCGAAAGCGACAACACCACCAATCGACATCATGGCCTTTGCCAAGTCTGCTTTTAATTTATCAAAGCAAGGCTCTCCCAATCCGCGAGGGGGTTGCTGGATGCGTATGACACAAACACCACCACATGACTCACCATCAGCTTTTAATTTTTCTAAATACTCAATCGCCTCGTCTTCAGATGGCGATAGTAGATCTCCAACTTTTTCTAATTCAGTTTTAATTGAAACATCAGGAATAATTTGAGAAGCAAAAAAGCCACCCACAACTCGGGCAACAGTTTCTCGCCCACTAGCACGGCCACCACCTCGATGATCACGAATACCATATTTCATCATCGTCGTTTCATCGGCATGACCCGCACGATATTCTTTTTTTAATTTATCGTAGTCACTACTTTTTTGATTTGTATTTTCGATCATAACAGCGATAGGACTTCCCAACGTTTTACCTTCAAAAAGTCCTGATAAAACCTGAGGCCGATCACTTTCTACTCGATTGGTTGTTCCCTTTGTTTGTCCAGGAGCTCTTCTCAACATAAAGCGATGGAGTTCACTTTCATCTATTTCAATATTTGAAGGCATCCCATCAATCACAACCCCCATGGCCTTACCATGAGACTCACCAAAACTGGTGATCGAAAAAAGTTTACCAAATGTATTACCGCGCATCTTCTTGCCTTAATCTTTCACTTAGAGCTATTGTTTTTGCTACAAATGAAACACAGAGTCAAGACAATGAGCACCTTGCAAGACGATCTAGGAAATTTATTAGAAATACAGTCACTCGAAATGAAAATCAAAGCTCATCTCGACACAATAAAAGAGGAAAAGTCGAGATTGAACCGAGTAGAGAAATTTAGAGAAGCAAAGACAAAACGACGTGAAGAAGTAGAGTCGGAAATTAAAAACCTAAATGATTTTATTAATAAAAATGAAAAAGAAATATTTTCGATTGAAAGTAAATTAAAGCAAACAGAGTCACACCTCGCAATGGTGAGCACGCAACAAGAACTTGGTGCTCTTGAAAATGAGCTAAAAAGTTTAAAGCCAAAACTTGAAGAACTTCAAGATCATGGACTTGCTCAATTAGAAAGACTAGAAGACTTTGAAAATGAAGCCATTGAGCTTCAAGAATTTTTAAATGGATCAAGTGACACCATTAAAGAAATTGAGAGCGAAATTGAAGATGTAAAAAATGTCGAAAATAAACATATTGAACAACTCAAATCCAGAATTAACCTACTCGTCGAGCAAACATCAAAAGAAGTCTATCAAAGCTTCCATCAATTAAATCAAAAATATCAATATAATAAACCTGTCACTTTTTTGATGGGAAAAGACTGTCGCGAATGCCGCTTCCAAGTAGATCAAGGAATGATTCTAGAGATAGAAAGGTTTACCGCTTTATGTTTTTGTCATGGTTGTGGACGAATATTAACAACAAACCACTCATCTTAAATCATTGTCGATGACTTTACGTCTCAAACTACAAAAAATACTTAAACCTAAATTACAACATAGTACTGCCCAATTATTAGTGTAGAAAAAAGCTCTTTGGGAACACAACCTATAAAGACTATTTGTTTTATAATGTCCAATACTCCAGTTTAGTCTTATTAAGTTTAGTTTATTGAAGTAAGAACTATTAACTTTGAGAGGTTAAAGTTTGAAACAAGTATCTCTATAAGTTTAATTAGTGAACAATTTTTCTATAAAAATAGCATCATCTAACTCTTCAAATGGCATGGGTGATAAGTCTAAGAGTTTTTCGCCATCAATTTTTGCAAAGTCATTCAGATAATAAGGGTATAAATACTCAGAGTGATTGAAATCAATAATGCCTTTTGGATAAGCTTTGATTTCGTAACTATGCTCTAAAGCCCCAACAATTGTCGACTTCACACATGCACCACCATTTGCTCCGATTACGACCAAACTTGATACAGAGTATTTTCTTAGAAAATTGAGTGCTTGCTCTCTGTGTTCCTCATTTCCAGGTTCATTTGCAAAAAGGTTATTATTCTCCTTTCTGACAATCGTTAGTTTGTTGTAGCCATTAAGCTCTTTTTGAAGTGAGGGCAATACTTTCCCCCAAGTTCCATAAAGTGTTGCTAATATAGGTATATTATTTTTCTTCGCAAGTCTTATTAAGAAGATCTGTTCCTTAATTAATGCTTGAAGCTTTTCTTTATTTCTTTGTACTAAGTCTTCACTCCCTTCGTACTCAATTATAAAGTACTTCTCCATATCAAGAAGCAAAAGAGCTGACGTTGAAGCAATAGCATTATGATTAATTGTAAATAAGTAAGCTAGTAAAAATATTGTTCTTATCATGAGAGATTCATATCATTCTTATTGATAGTAAGAAAACTTATACTCGGCACCATCTTAAAATACGGAAAATAATACAAGCTTCGGTTAGTAGAAATGATAAATTAATTAATATAAAACTAAAATCAGAGCTTTATGAAATAAGTTCCAATAAACAAACCTTAATCAAAACATACTTAAATTACTACCTACCTTGACAATGGTGTAACACCGGTGTAACACGCCTTTAAAGGGAGTAAATATATGCCCACAGCTAAAAAAAGAATAAACTTATCTGTTGATGATTCTCTCTATACAGAACTTGAAGAACTTCAGAAGTTGAGAGGTGCACCTTCTCTTTCATCAATAGTAATAGAGTTAACTAAAGAGGCCCTTGAGTTACAAGAAGATATTTATTTTGCAAAAGTAGCTGACGAACGTGAAAGTGAAAAAGAGATATCTCATAAGGAACTATGGAAGTGAATTGGAAAGTCACTTATAAAAAGTCTGTCCAAAAAGATTTAAAAAAAATTTCAAAAGATATCCAATACATCATACGTCGGGCCATAGAAGAGAAGTTAATGACCGATCCTCTTAAGTTTGGCCTTCCACTTAGAAGAACTCTAAAAGGTTATATGAAATTACACGTAGGTGACTATCGAATAATCTATTCTATCGATAAGGAAGTTGTAACTGTTCATGTAATAAAAGTTGGTCAGCGCAAAGATGTTTACGAAAAATAATCACTATTATTAATAACTCCTTCAAAAACCCTTATCCTAACCAAATTTTAATACTTTAACATCTATAAGTTTTACCGAGTCCTCTCGCCTTATGGCTTCAACTTTTATATGAGAGATCGTAAACAACTATTATAAGGGATGGAAATGAAGCACTTATTGTTAATTTCAACGTTATTTTTTAGTACACTTGGCCACGCACTTGAATTTGAAGAAGTTTTTAGCGCAAGAGATATTGATAGTTCTGTCATTAGGCCACTCTTTGAAGAAATCTACGATGTAAATTGTAATCTTAGTACAATTCAAATTCATGCTTTTAATCTTAAAAATACTTCGAGGAAAAAAAGGCTCGCTATTTTAAATACCCTCCTTCAATCTGTGGCCAATATTAATGACGTTAAAGAAGATGATGTTTCTTCTTTTAGTAATCGTTTTGGTTTTAGTATCACGCCCTATATTTTTCAAAACGGATATCGTCCTGGTACAGACGAGTGTTTAGCTGATGCTAATGATTTTGGAAGAAAAGTTAGCAGAGTTAGCTCAAACAACGTTAAGATCATGACATTTAAAAATGATGAAATTTTAGGTGAGTTTGTTTACAGAAGTAATAAGTCTGCTTTTTTATATTTTAGGCTACTCTAAATAATTTTTTAAAAAGAGCAATCGACTTCGTTCTCGCCGCCTCAAAAGCAATATAATTACATGGGACAAAAATGAGTGTCACCATTGAGGCAAACATTAAGCCCCACGCAAAACTCAAGGCCATTGGTTGTAAAAAGGGATCACTATCGTTGTTAAATCCAAAAGAAAGTATTTTCGAAACGGTGGGATGAGCAATGGGAAGTAAACCAGCAACGGTTGTAAATGTTGTTAAAATGACAGCGCGAAATCGGCTTTTTGCTGCAGCAATAACAGCTGAGATTAAATCATCCTCTTCTTTTCTTTTTACATTAATAAAATTGACGAGAACAATTGAGTCGTTCACCACCACTCCGACAAGTCCCACAACTCCCATCATGGCCATAAAGCCAAGTGCTTGATTGGCAACAAAGAAAGCCCAGATAACACCAATAAACCCTAGTGGAATCGCACTCATGACCACAGCGGGATGACGAAAATTATTAAAGAGAAAAACCAAAATAAGAAAAATACACGACAAAGAGATTAAAGCAGACTTACCTAATCTCATCATCGACTCTTTTGTGTCTTTATTTTCTCCACCAAATAAGAAGGCCACGTCAGGATGATCTTCAATGATTTTTTCAATCTTAGGCTTCATATCATTGGCAACACTAACAGGGGTTGCTTTTGTTTTATCAAGAGAAGCTGAAACAGAAATAATTCTTTTACGATCTTGTCTTCGAATAACAAAAGCGCCAGGCTTTTCTTCAAAAGACACCACTTTATTCATAGGAATTAAGCGTCCTTGGGCATTACTAATATAAAGCTTGCCAAGAGTATCTAAACTCCCTCTTTGCTCAGCGATAGGGTAAATCTTGATTTCAATATCTTCATCAGATTCTCTAATCTCTGTTACCGCATCACCGGAAAGAAAACGCCTAAACTCTAATGCAATTTGAGATGTACTAAGCCCTAATCTTCTTGCTTCAGTATCATTAACTTTAACGAGGTATTGCTTTTTTCCCTCTTCGAAGTCGATCTCAGTGCTAGTAACACCAGGTACTTTTTCTAATTCATCTCGTACTTCTTTCGATACCAATCGCAAAGTATCTAAGTTGTCGGCTGTCAGCTCAATATCAACGGGCTTCCCTTTTGGTGGTCCCCCTTGTTGTTTTTTAACCGTCACGACAAAATTAGGCACAATACTTTTGGCCGGCTCAACAATCGCATCAATGATTTCATCAGTAGATCGCTCTCTATCACCGGGAGGAGTTAAGTAAACAATAACAGAGCCATAATGATCACCAGTTTTATTTCCTTGATCTCCAACCAGAACACCTACTTGAGAGCGAATTTGATCGAGTTCAATTTTTTTAACTTCTGAGATGGCAATCTCTTCTAATTTTCTAACTGCTTCGTTTGTCACATCAAAAGGAGTTCCGACCTCTCCTTTCATTTGAATAAAAACGGTTCTCACATCGTCACCGGGAAATAATTCAAAATCCATCTTTTTTGCTGCTAGTACAAAAGAGCCGATCAGAATTCCACCAAACACAAAAAGAACGGACCAAGGTGCTTTTATAAAAAACTGAAGGGACTTCACATAAAAATCAGTAAGCGTGTCATACCATCTTCTCCCGCTGTGATTCTTTGATAATTTACAAAAGTCAGCAAGGTGAGAAGGGAGAATAAAATAACATTCAAAAAGAGAAGCGAGTAAGCAGATAATCACCACTGCCGGAACAGACCACAGAAACTTACCCATGATTCCTCCCATGAAAAAGAGAGAACCAAAGGCGACAATGGTGGTTAAAATGGTTGTGGTCACGGGTTTTATGGTTTCATAACTTGCTTGCTTAGCCGCCTCTTTAGGCTCCATACCCTGCTCAAGCTTTTGATAAAACTGCTCCGAAACAATAATGGCGTCATCAACCAACATACCCAGCACAAGAATTAAGGCAAACATGGAGATAAGATTAACGGAGACTCCTGTCATCCCCATCACAATAAAGGCGGACATAAAAGCGATCGGTGCCCCAAGAGATGTAACAAATGATGTTCTAAAGTTGAGAAAAAAGAGTAAACAAATAAAAACAAGCCCTATTCCAATGAACCCATTATCTTTTAAAATATTAAGTCTTCTTTTTACGTAATACGAAGAATCGTCTGTGTAATGATAGGTAAACTTTTGATGATCTTGATCTTTAAAAAACTGCTCATTCTTTGCTTTTATTAATCTGGTACTGGTTAAAATATCAGCATTTTCTTGAATTTTAATATCGAGGAAAACAGCTCTTTTTCCATTGGCGCGCTGTAATGTCGTTCCCTCGGCAGGACCTCTCACAACCTTTCCAATATCGGAGATCGTCACCTTACTTCCAGAAGTGTTCGAACGAACAACCACTGCTTCAATCTCGTCGAGACTTTCAAATTCAGCTTGAGTCCGAACAAAAATATCTCCGGCTTTCCCTTTGATGCTACCGGAAGATAGATTTAGATTTCGCTGCTTTAAGGCATTAAAAACATCACTAACTGTAACTTCATAACGACTTAATTTGTTAGCATCTAATTCAACTCTAATTTCATCGACTTGATATCCAGGTAAGGAGATGTCAGCAATCCCCGGCAAAACTTCAAGTTTATCTCTCAGCTTTTTAGAAAAAAAGCGAAGCTCGTCGTAGGTTCCACCGGTCAACGTAATTTTCATGACACCCCGGAGTTTATTATTAATACTTCTAATAATGGGAACTTCGACGTCGTCAGGAAGATCATTTACAGTATCAACTTCATTTTTTACATCATTTAAAACTTGGTCGAGATCGTTATCAGCTTCAACTTCTAAATAGATAATTGATGAGTTCTCAGTAGAAAGGGCGTTTGTCGTTTTTATTCCGCCAATGCCTTTAAGTTTTCTTTCAATTGGTATCGTCACCAGTTTTTCGACATCCTCTGCCGAAGAGCCTGGGTACGGTGTGGTGATCACAATTACGTCAAAATCAACTTGCGGAAATGTTTCTTTCTTTAAAAGGTAAAGAGAAAGGGATCCAATTAAGAGGACCATAACGGTAAAGAGATTCACCAGTAGTGAACGCTCAATAAAAAAGTCGATCAGCTTTCTCACTTAGTCTTCCAATACTGTCGAGATAAGTGTTCCATTTAAGTAACTTAACTCTCCAAAACGTTGTTCGAATTCAGCTTGTTGTCTAATAAGACTTATTTCTGAGTTGATAAGTGTTTCTTCAGCTCTAATCACTTGATCGAGGTCTGCACGACCACGATTATAAAGTCGATTATATTCTTTCAGTGATTTCTTATTCAGTTCAACTCTATTTTTAATGGAAGCAATGTTTTTCTCTAAGATATAAAGTTGGTTTTTTAAGCTTTCTCTAATTTCCACAACATCACTTGAGTATTTTTCGAATCTTTTTTGTGCAAGATTGTAATTGATCGCCGCTTGTTCTTTTTCTACTTTTTTTGCCAGAGATCCCAAAGGCCATGACACTGTTAACTTAACAAGTTTCTCATCATGATCCTCCATAAACCGGCCATTAGAAAAAGCCGTTGAGCGATCAGCATCGTAGTCGTTTGAGTTCCATCCAAGTGTTAACAAAATAGATGGCATCACTCCATCCTCTGCTTGAGATAAACGCTTATTAAAAATTCTCATTCTGCTTTTTAAAACTTTTAAGTTTTTATTCTCTTTCGCTTCAAGGTTTTTATTTTTAAGAACATTTTCTTTTTCAGCAAGAGGATCAACCTCTCTCTCTTTAACATCACGATGTAAAGAAGTTCCAAGACTTTGAAGTGCTTTATCGAGATCGATCATCGCAATTTTGACGTTCTCTTGTGCAGCCAATGCCGCTGCCTGAGCTTGAAAAAGATCAACTCTCTCACGAAGTCCATCACGTACCCATTTTCGAATGAGGTTTAATCTTTTATCTGCTCTGACTTTTGCTTCTTTTTGAAATGTTATCAACGATTTCGTTAAACTGGCGCGAGTATATTGATTTAATAAATTAAAAAGACCTTCTTCTCTTTTTTCATCGTATTCGAGTTTAGCTAAGTTTACATTCTCACTAGCAATATCTTTTTCTTTTCGATAAAGCCGTCCAAGAAAATCGGCACCAAGACTTTGGCTGTATGTAAAACCCTGATTAAATTGATAAAATTTTGGAATGGCCAAGGAAGAGGATGTTCCAAAATCCGTCGAACTTAGATAATTATTAAAAGCAAGTGATCCCCCCCAGAAAAAATCTTTTGTTAAAGAGAGGTTATGGTAATCAGACTTTGATGAGACCGGAATAAAAGCACTGGGACTATTTTCTTTATCACTATCACTAAAATTATATTCGTAATTTAAATTCCAAGTTCGCTGAAGATCCACTCTTTCATAATCATAACGTTTTAGGTCTACTTGAGTACGGCTATCAATAAGATTGATATTTTGCTGATCCCATTCGTCGGCAATTTTTTTAAAATTGGCCTGTAAACTAGCACTGATAAAAATGAAAAGCAGTAAACTGATAGTTTTCATGGGAACTCCAAATTTTTGACCACATATATATACCTACTTCTCCAGCGTATGCCCATGCCGAATCTTAAACTTTAGACAATCTTGACAGGAAATAAGACATGGTGCATAAACGAATTAAGATTGAGAAGGAGAAGGCATCGCTGGTAGGTTCTCCTACTAGAGGAAAGTCCGGACACCGTATGGCAGCGTAGTGGGTAACGCCCATCCATCGTGAGGTGAGGACAAGTGCAACAGAAAGAATGTACAGGTTAAGCTGTAGTGAAATCAGGTAAACTCTACGTGGTGCAAGCTCAAATAGGTTCTCGACGGGTCAAACCAGAAGGCGGCCAGCTAGAGAGAACGGGTAGAGCGCATGAGCTTAGTGGCAACACTAGGCCAAGATGAATGATGCTTCAACGACAGAATCCGGCTTATCCTTCTTCTCAATCTTTTTTAAAAATGAGTGATGCGATGGAGGTGCTCATTAAGGTCTTCTCTACTTACCCAGAAGTGTCCTGAATCTGTTTGCGGATTACATTCAATATTGCTCGTATAATGATGACAACCTTCGCCCCATGAATTGCGAACGAGATAGCGACAACTACGAGAGTTCTCATCCCAACGTCTTCCCACAACAGAAGAAACATGGTTCCCACTACCATTATGACTAATCATCCCCATACTATAAAGTATGCCCACGACTTGGCCGCTATTTAACACTTGATCAAGCTGAGAGGTAAGTTCACCATCAGGAAACTGAACAGATGTTTGAAAAACACTTTCTTGATTAAATTGAATTCTATTTTCACATTGTCTATTCACAATTTGTCTAAAGTAAGCTGATGTTGAAAGACTCCTGGTTGCCTCGGCTACTTCACTTAAGGGAACTCCGGGAAGAAATTGTCCCATCAACTCTGCATTTTCCATACAAAAAGCTAAAGCTAAATAATCTGCATTATCTCGACTCTCTAATGCTTCAACTTCATCCTCAAAAGCCGTTATATTTTCTAATAACTCAGCTAGAGAACGAGACTCCACGGTATCTGATGGAAGATCCGCTTCACGACAAAACCCCATAAAGCGAGTAGCCTCAATGGCCCCTTGGGAGAAGCCATACTCTCGGTCAAAAACACTTTGAGTTCTATCATGAGCTTGCTGTAATCGAGTTATATATTCTTGAATAATACCTCGAGGTTGTTCCCCCTCTTGGTTACTACTCGCAGCCGTTGGTCTTGAAGGTCTGAATAAAGCTTGTGAGTACAACGATACATTCACAGATCCGTTATAATTTAAGGCCATATCAAAAGCTGAGATATGCTCACCAATACGATGACCTACCAAATCTGCCGCCGTATAAGCGTAACACCAATTTACATTTCCTTGATTTCTTACAGGTGGCATTTCAGATCTTCTATCGATTGGGCCACAATTATTTCGTGCCTCTTCCATTCGCTCATTCACAGAACTCGTAAATTCTTCAGAGAGTTCTGTTCCTCTCATTGAATGAAGTCTTTCCAAACTTGTTAGATCAAAATTTAGATTATTCTCTTGTGCACTATAAGCTTGTTCAGATAAACGAATGACTTCATTTAAAAAACCTTGAAACTCGGGATGAGTCTGAATAAGTGCCTGGCACGTTTCATCGAAACGATTAAAATCACTTAAAAATTCTACATCACGAAATGAAGCTTGCTCGTTGAGTTTGGTATTAATTGCTTCAAAGCCTTCCTCAGCCGAAGTACATGTTGCTAACGTACGCTGTTGTTCTTTCCCTTGTGAAAAGCAACTCCAATTGAAAATAATAAGTAGAGTAAGGACGACCTTTATCATTCGTAATCTCATAAAAATTTATCGGATAATATTGATAAAAGTATAAGCCAACTTACTAATATCACTAAACAAACTAGTATATTAACGAACTTTCAAAGGGATAGATGATTTTAACAAGACAAGCTTTGTGGTCACTCCACAGCTTCATCGGCTTGAGGATCTTCTAGGTAACGAAGCACTTGATCGACCTCCTCAATATATTCATCGAGAAGTGTGTTTAAACTAGGGACCAATTCACTATGTTCTTGATAAGCCATTTTTGTTTCTTCCAATGTTTGTTTCCATTGACTCAAAAGAATAGTGTCCATTTCAAATAGTACTTGAGCGAGCGCCATATTATTATCAGCAAAAGCCTGAATGCTTAAATTTTGATTTTCTAAAATAAGTTGCATCAACTCTTCTCTTGTCGCTGTCACTTCTTCTTTTACTGTAATGAGAGTACTGGTTCTCGCAGATCGCAACGATCGCTGAATACGTGCTTGATAATTAGGACTATTGAGAACGGTTCTCAAATCAGGTCTTTGACCTTCAGTGATAATCCTCTCGGGAAGTTTGCTAAAGAGATCACTCCCCTTTGATAACCTTTCACTTAACATTTGCGCTCTTCTTTGAAGAATTTCTCCTACTCCTGAAAAGTCCGCTTGAGATGCTGCTCTCTCTAGTGATCCAGCATAATCTCCCATACCGGAAACGTTCACACCATTTCTCATCTGTGCTGCTCTTCTGAGCAGGGCCGTTCTATTAACAGCTTCGTTTACAGCCGCGGAAGCAACTTTTACAAGTCCGCCAGGAGCTGCAGCTACCGCAACGGCAGCAGCACCACCTCTAAGAAAGCTTCGTCTAGACTCATCAAAGGCTTCTTCAGAAGTTTCTTGAGCTGGTTTAAATATTTTGAGTAACTTAGAGACACAACTTGCCTGAGAATTCAGTGACGTTACGATAAATAGTAAAAGTAAAAAATGTCTCATTATGCTGTTTTCGATCCCATTTCTTAAACAATATCGGTTATTAACAAAAAAACATTGAAAAGCCGAGGGGGAATTCGGCTTTTCAATGCTTTCTTTAGCTTCAAAGGGGGAAGGGAAGCAGAGAGGGACACAAGAAACTCTACTTCCCAACAAACAAAGTTTATCTCTCTACAGTGTAGCCCTTAGTTTCATTTTTCAGGACTTTCAATGCAGACTTTACAACGGTATCTGCGACTGAACCGTTATAACTTTTCAAAAATCTATTGATGGTATTTCTAAAGATATCCGCACAAGGCATCTTACCTTCAATGTCGGTTTTTCCAGCTAGAATATCTTTTTGGCACTGAACTAACCTAATCTTATATTCACCAGAATTACTATCGAGAAGAACATCTACCTCTGTTGTCTTAAGTAGACCTTCATTCTTTAAACCAACCCATCTATCAGCTCTGTGGTAACTGTTTGTTAAACCAGCCATAAAGCCATCTTCTACTTCGTGTATTGTTTTGATATCACCTCTATAAGCCTCAGCTCCAACAATAAACAGTAGTGATAAAATAAGTAGTAAGTGCTTCATAATTCCTCAGTTCTAAATCAACGAGACTTTATTTACCATTTCCAGAGAAATTTACAATGTTAAAGATTTTAAACATTTTACCGATAGTAAACATATGAACTTTGCCGACTCGTTGAAATTCTTGAGAAAAGCCAATGGTTATAAAAGCGCAAAGTCTTTTTATGAATTCATTAGTAGCAAGAGAGAACTTTCTTTTAACTATTCTTATTTTACGAGAATGGAATCCGGTTCAGCATTTCCCTCTCATAAAGTTGTTCAAGAAATCGCTTCTTTCTTAAGTGATGACTCGGCTAAGAACTTAGTTATGTCTTATTGCTCAGAGCTTTTTCCTGAGCAGAAATTTATCTTCGAACAACAGCAAGTCTCAATTGATGAAAGCCTTATTAATAAAAAAGAATCAAAGCCAGCTCTGGCGAGTACTCCTGTTAAGCAGAATATGTTGACACTGAGACAGGTGGCCACAATCGGAAAGAGTTTCGAACATTATGTCATCTTTCTTATTATCACCCTTTCTAGAAAAGTCATTTCACAAGAGGAACTTAAGAATTATTTAAAGCGCGATATTACCCAAGCAATTAATGAACTTAAAGAAGTGAAAGTTATTGATCTTGATGAGGGAAAATTGAAATCTATATCTAAAGAGCAACGCTTCCCTCCCGCTGATTTCGATTCCAGTATTCCCCTTATTTATGGGAAGCTAGATCAATGGGATCGAGAAATAGAAAGCAGACTTCACTTCAAAAAAAATAAGAAAAAATTCTTTGTCAAACGTACATCAAAACGTCACTTAGATTTAATTCTCGGCTTACTTGATAATATTGATGGTGTGATTCGGATCTCAGATGAAATGGACGAAGGTAGTTTCAATGAAGTTTTTACCTTTGAGTACAAACTAAGCAGCGGGAAGTTTCCAGGTTAATTAAAAGGGAGGTGGTGGTACCTTTCTTTTATGTGAAGCATCTTCAAATTTAATTTTAGCCTGCTCTTCTTTTGTTAAAGAATGTCTTAAAAATCCATTTAGTTGCCGGACGCCGATAAAGTTCCAAGCTCGCCCTATCCCCTGCCTTGGAAAATGAGCATCAAAATGAAAACTATTGCCCTCATAACTTTTCAACATCGACTTGGCTTTCTTCACATTTCGATCAATAGCAAACTTCTCATTATATTTTGTATGAAAGACATGCCCGTGGTGAATAAAAGTAAAAAGGATAAAGACAAGTGTTATGCTATAAATTGGCCTTCCTACTTCTTTTCTCTTTTCTAATATTGAAAATAGAAAGAGAGAGACCCAACCCCAGTAAAAATAAAGTTGTCCTCCAAGTGCTCTTCGAGATGAATAATCTTGAATTAGCCAGTAGTAACTACTTCCCACAATGAGGGCAAAGAAAAGAAATAACTCTTTAAAGAATAAATCTTTTTCGATTTTCCTCCATCTCATCACAACAAGAAACAAAAGACAAAGAGCGACAACGCTCCCAGTGAGATGTCTCGTTTTATAATAATCGTGAGAAAAAAATATTGATAACCACTGTTGGAAAAGATGAAGTTTGAATCCCCATTTCGCATCATAAGGAAAAGGCGCCAGGGAGTTCATCTTATATTTCGCTAATAAAAAAATAATGAGAAAAGGAAGGGTTCGGTTGAGAATTTTTTTGATCATATCTTCAAAGGATCTTTTCTCTCTATAGATAATAAAAGAAAGCTCTAAAAGTACGGCAAGAGGAATTAAACTTTCGAAAGTAAAGCCTGCAAAAATATATGCAATATTTTTAACAAAGGCTAAAGAGTAGTATTTATATTTCTTCTCAAGCCAAAAACATAAAACCATTAAAAACATCGAGGAAATACAGGTCATATTCGTAGGCCAATAATTCCACTCGTACTGATTGGGGGCAAATGACATAAAAAGAGGAAGCAAAATAAAAAGATAAGAGTTTTTCATTTTTAATCGAAAGTCTTCTATAAAAAGATCACAGATTAAAAAAGAGCTACTTACCAGCATTCCATATATCAAAATCTTTGCGAAGAAGAAGTATCCCTCTGCAAAGAGAGGAAAGAAGAGCTGATGAACTATATAAAGGCCGGTATGCCGATAAAAAAGTTGAATCAAAGTATAAGGTGGTAATCCCTGATGGTACCAATTGAGATGCTCCCAATCGTCGGCCATAAAATAAACTGGCGTTAAAAGGCAAATCACAATAAAGACAAAGAAAAATACTAAATACTTTTTAGACATTATCTCTATGATACATGCTTATCTCTTGAAAAAGTATGAATTACTCAAATAAAAAAATCGCCTCTCATTGAGAGGCGCTTTTTGTCATCCGTAATACTCCTTGATGGGATGAACTATATGTGTTCTTGAGGAGAAACTTTATTGAAAGATTTGAGGGAGGTCTTGTGTGTGTGAGGTCGGAAAGAATTTACTTTCCCAAAAGACAAGACTTTGACTACACGTGGTCTTAAACCAAGGGATAAATACAGGAGAGGAGAAACAAACATTATTAAAAATACGAGAAAATTAGAATGAGTCACTATTACCTCCCTCAAATCTATGAATCCATCATGCATGAAAGAAATGTAAAGCTAGTCATGGAATTGTTAAAAGAATGTCAAAAGTGAAAAATAAGCTTAAATATTGGAAATTAATTGCATTTAACAGTGAAATTAATGCAAGGCAGAGTAGTCTACCCTATTAAAATAATCATGTTTTCCTTTTTCATCAAGACCTCTCCAGTCGATAGAAGGGTCTCTTTTATTCAAAGGAACAGTGTGGTCCTCAAGCTTGGTATAATCAATTCCATCAGGCTTATGAAGAACTCTCTCTTTTCGAATCAGATCATTTTTCATAATTTTTTGCCGCTTAATTTCTGCAGGAGTCAATTTAACATTTGCCTTTGGGATTCTTTCACGTTTCTTGATTTCTTTTTTGGCCAATGCTCCGAGTGCTTTTGTTTCATCAGAGGTCAGCTTAACAGGCTCTGCAATTTTAAAAGTATAAACCATATTATTATTTACTTTTTCGGCATCAAAAAAACGATAGACTGACCACACAGAGCGACCGGGAGAAAGTTTCACCACAACACCTCTAGCGACCATTCCCGAAGGTAATGAAACTTTTGCATGGTCTCCCTCTCGCAAACCATGCTCTTTTCCTCTATTAACAAGAATTGTTCTCTTACTATCTGAACTTCCAATAATACGTCCGAGAACTTTAGAGTCTAGCGGCAAAGCGAATGTTTGCCCAAGCATAAAGATAAATAGAAAACACGTTTTTATCATTGCTGATTAGTTATACTAACAATTTTTCCGGGAAACCCTGTAACCTTAACTTTTATTTGTTTATAAAATGGATTCCAGTGATTTTCCTCAAGCACATACTGAGGATTCACGAGGATATCTGCATTTGTTCCTCTAATAGCATTATAGGCGGCTGCCGACTGAACTGTTCTCACACGACTTAAAAAAGAAAACCAACCTGGATCTTCTCCGTTGAATCGAATCTCTTCGGCAAACTTACTATCACCACTTACTTTAAAAACATGAAAGAGGTAACCACCTGAAGCATAACCGGTTAACTGCCGTGACATATCGACATCAATTTTGGCCTTCATTGGACTATCAATTGTCACATTTATCGATTGGTTCATCTGAGACTTTGTAATTGATGAACAAGAATTAAAAAGTGTAAGACTAATAAGAATCATTAATATTTTGTGCATGCGAATTCCCTCTCTACACTAATAGTTTCAAGAACCTGATTCACTATGTCAACAGGCTTTTTAGAGGTGCTTTAAGGCTTTTTTGGTGGCCGTTGAAAGGTGACTTTTACTGGAGTCGATATAACGAAATCGCGTGTCGACAAAGCGATCAATGTCTTCCACTTCAACCACAATATTTTGAATTTTATATTTTGTGATCGCAGATTTAAATATTCCAATTTCTTTGTATTTCTTAAATGGAGCTTTGGGATATTGTTTAAGACTTTTATCATTTGTTTTTAACACAAAAGTTGGCACTTCCCACTGATCGCTCAGCCATTCACTTTTATCTTTTTTATAAGCTAATAACTTTTTACCTTTTTTTGAGATCACTCTTAATAAAATCAATTCGAAGTTTTCATCTTTCTTCTTGATGATTTTAGGGATACTCAGAGGATTATCATTTTTTCGAGCTACACAGCCAGTCTTTATTGGACAACTTTCACAATCAACTTTTTTAGCCTGACAATAAGTTCGCCCTAAATCCATTATTGCTTCATGAAAAGACCTCGGTCCCCACGAGTTCATCCGTCGAAGAAAGTTACCCTTAAACTCCTCTTTAAAATATTTTTTTAACTGAAGAGCCGTCTTATCTTCTACACCATAATATCTTGCTAGCACGCGCTCAATATTGGCATCAATGGCAAGTGCTCTTTCGTTATGGCCAATTGATAATAAAGCGTTGGCAGTATAATCTCCAATACCTGGTATCGAAATCAATTGATCGAAGTCTTTTGGAATGACGCCCTTAAAGTTTTGCGCAATAGTCTGAGCTGCTTTATGAAGATTTCTTGCTCGACGGTAGTAACCCAAACCTTCCCAAGCCATAAGAACATCTTCTTCTTTTGCCTCGGCTAATTTTTTTATTGTAGGAAATTTTTTAATAAAGGGATCAAATTTATTGACGACTGTACCCACTGTCGTCTGCTGCAACATAATCTCTGAGACGAGTGTGTTATAAAGCGAGCGGTTTTTTCTCCACGGTAAATGAGAAAATTCTGCTAAGGACCAGTCGATAACTTTTTTCATGATCTAGGTCTAAACGAGTCGAGAGAATTAGAAAAGAAAAAAATTTTTACTTACACAAACTTTTAAATTTACTTGAATAGATATCTGAAAGTTGGTTAGCATAAATAGACGTTGCGTCTACTCCTCTAAGCTGTGCACCAATAGAGTCTACATAAATTCGAAACTCATCTGTATATTCTTCAACATCTGTAACGATGAGAAGATACTTAGCTGCAGAGTTTTTAATCGCTTGAATTAACTGGTCTTTATTATTCATACCTGCGTATTGGCAAAGGTTTTGATCACTCCCGAGGGCAAGTAGCATAGAATCAAAAGTAGAAAACATCACTTTATCTCCACAGAGGTCTCTTATCTTTGAGACAAAATATCTTCTCTCACAATGTTTCATCTCTTTAGAGTAATCAACATTTTTGAAACTACTACTGGTATCAATCCATACTTCATATGTTGGTGATCTTTTTTTCTTTTCAAATTTTCCACAATAAACGTCAAAGAAGCTCCCCTTCTCACACTTAATGGAGTCAGTATCAATATCACCAATTGTCTTTACCTCAACCTTAGCTTCCGATTCAGGCTCTTGCCTTCTTTTCTTCTGCTCTTTTTCATCATATGGAATCATCCCAAACTGTGGATGAAAACACCCTTCTCCCATTGGAATACAGTTTTCTTTACTAGCTTGAGCAAACTGAGATGGAGATTTTTCAAAACCAGAATCGATTCTTTGAAGTAAAGCATTTATTTGTTTATGACTGAGAAACACCACTTCAATTTGCTCGGGAGTAGCAAAGGCTGAAAGAGTGTAAAAAAAGAGAAACAAAAATTTCAAAAATCGATGCCTTTTTGGCGCAGATAAGAAATTATATTTCGACCAACATCTGCAACCAGATCGCGGCCATCAGAATCGAGGTTTAAAAACTCATTGAGAAAACCCTTCTGCTTTAAAGACAACCGCTTCAGTTTATCTTTTAATTCAGAGCTGGCGTGGTGATCATTATCTTCTCTAAAAGGCATTGATACTTTTTTATTACCAATCTTTATTCCAGCATCAAATCCTTTTCTCGATCCTCCTGCTTTACCTCCCTCATCGAGGGCCTCTGCCAGAATATCGTCCTCATCTTCATCAACACCAACTTCTGTTTTCGTCACTGTTTGAGTCTGAGTCATTTGAGCTGCTGCCGTATCATCGCCTTTATAGAACTTCACCAAGCGAATAAACTGCTCTGTAAAACCCTCATCGACAAAATCGATGATCTCGTGAAGCGGGATCTGCAAATAAGCAGCTATTTTCGCAATAAGCTGGGGATTTAACTCTTTAGTTTGAAGATTAAGAAAGCGGCTCATAGTCGAAACACCTGTATCAGTGGCTTCAGCAAGGTCTTTTTGGCTCATCGGCCCTCTCACCTGCATATATTTGCGAACTGCACCCAGAAACATTTCAAGTTGATCTTTTCTAAATTGCGCCATGATGGCCTCCTCAAATTGCTGCAATATGTATTTTCAATAATTTAGCAGCCACCAATTGCAATAATTCCATCTGCAATTGCTTAATATTATTATCGGATTGAAAAATTATTTCTTAATGCAATTTTATTGCTTGACGCAAAGAGTCAATTATTCTATACTGAAATTGTCCTTGAATATGCAACAGCATTTCAACAAGGACGAGAGAAGGGGGAGAGCATGAACACATTAACAACCTTTATCTATCAAAATCACACAACCCAGCCTGTTGACGTTAAGGCCCAAGAAAGTATTTGTGGCCAAGGAAATTGTGAAGATTCTCTTTACGAAGTAATTGAAAACAGTGCCATTGAAGGCCGTAAAATCAATGGGTTAACAATCTCAGGTGCTCTCCTCTCTCTTTCTTCTTTTAAAGAAGTTACTTTTGAGAACTGCACTTTTTATGCTAGCAAGCTAGAAAATTGCAACTTTCAACAGTGTAAATTTATCAATTGCTCTTTCGAATTCACAAACGTGAGCCACTGCGAATTTGCAACGAGTGAGTTTATCAATTGCACATGGCAATGCTCACCAGTTCGCTCAACTAAGTTCTCTTATTGTGAATTAGACGCAAAAACTCAGTTTTTTGTGAAAAAAGAGAAGACAAATATCTTATGGGAAAGCGAAATCACTGAACTTGAATGGTCAGACGTTCTCCCCGCCTCAAAGGATGAGGTTGAATCAACCATTATAGCTAAGGAAGCTATTAACAACGATCAGACTCAAACTTGGGTCGACATTTTAAGCAAAATTGCAGCGTAAACGTCAGTAAGGGATAGACGCCAGCTGTCTCAAGGATTTATCCACTGGCAACCCGGCCTACACATTTGGAGAGACAGCTATATTTTCTTATCCAGATAAAGAGAAAGGAATCTCACTGGACACATCTTTACCCCACCTTAAGCGGCCCTCTTCGGAGGGCCGTATCTTTTTTGCCACGGCCAACATCTGCCACACCTGTAAAAAACAACCCACTGCACAATAAGAATTGATCCGTTCTCTTCTAGGTGATATATCCCTGTTACAAATTGAACAAACAGAGATTATTAAAACAACAGGAGATTTTAATGAAAAAACTAATTTTAGCTGCTCTTATTTCATCAAGTGCTTTTGCCATCGGTAACCCAGCAGACTTTCCAAGTGATATGCCTACAGAAAGTGGTTGGGCGAAACATAGAGTTTCAGTAGCTTGTGACATGAAATTCCCAGCATCTTACACAGGAACAATTGAAAAAACTGCAGAAGGTAAAGTATTTTCTGTTCTTAACAACAGCGGAGAAGAAGTTGCAGCTGCTTTAAAAACTGGTCTTTTCGCTAAGACTGAATGTCTTTAATTTTTAATTAAAAATTAAATATAAAGAAAGAGGAGCTTTAAAGCTCCTCTTTTATTTTCTGGATATAAATATTCTTTTTATCTTCACTTAAAAAACTTGAACTAAAACTATTCATCGCAAGTTGTTTTATTTCTTCTTTAGAACAATCTAGCGCCTCTGCTACTTGAAAGTAATTTTCATTTAAATAGCCCCCAAAATATGATGGGTCATCACTATTAATCATCGCCATCAATCCCTCATCTAGAAGAGCTTTAATATTATGATCTTTCATCTGATCAAAAACTCTTAATTTAATATTAGAAAGAGGACAGACGGTAAGAGGAATCTGTTCTTCTTTTAATCTTGCAACGAGTTCCTTGTCTTCTAAACAGCGAACACCATGATCGATTCTTTTTACTTTTAATAGGTCAAGAGCTTCCCAGATATAAGAAGGGTCTCCCTCTTCTCCAGCATGGGCGACAGTCAAATAACCTTCACCGAGAGCTTTTTCAAAAACTCGTTGAAATTTTGAAGGAGGATGGCCCACTTCAGAAGAATCTAACCCCACCGCTATAATGTCGTCTTTAAATTCACTAGCTTGTTCTAATGTTTCAAAAGCAGCTTTTTCGTCAAGGTGGCGTAAGAAACACATAATTATTTCTGAGCTTATTTGAAAATCATCTTCTGCTTTTTTTAAGGCCCTCTTAATTCCATTGAAAGCTGTCGCAAAGGAGATTCCTCTATCGGTGTGAGTTTGTGGATCAAAGAAAATTTCAGTGTGAACGATATTGTCCTCTTTACATCTTTTTAGGTAAGCCCAAGTGAGATCAAAGAAGTCCTCTTCTTTTTGTAAGACACCTGCTCCAGCGTAATAAATATCAAGGAAGTCTTGAAGATTTGAAAAATTATAAGCAGCTCTGATCTCATCAACACTCGAATAATTTAAACGAATATCATTTCGTTTCGCTAACTCGAACATTAACTCCGGCTCAAGACTTCCTTCAATATGCAGATGCAACTCCGCCTTCGGTAACTTTTTAATAAAATCTCTCATACTTCCTCTTATTGTTTTTTGTATTTAAAAGAAATATCCACTTGAGGAGCATCATAAGTCAGACATCCCATACTGATGGCATCAACTCCCTCAATTAAATAGTTTTCAATTGACTCTAAGTTTATTCCTCCTGAAACTTCATAGGTCATATTCTTAGGTTTCATCTCAACCGCTTCTTTAATTTCTTCAGGTGAAAAGTTATCCAACATAACATGAGAAACGTTATGGTCCACAGCTTCTTTAAGTTCTTTAAGATTATGAACTTCTAAAATTAACGGAGTATAAAATCCTTTTTGATTTTTAAAAAACGATATCGCTTCTTTAACTCCCCCAAAGAAAGTCTTGTGATTGTCTTTCACCATAAAGGCATCGGTTTGACCTAAGCGATGATTGTAACCACCTCCTTTATTAACCGCATATTTTTCTAATGCTCTTAATCCCGGTGTGGTTTTTCTTGTATCTAAAATTGCAATATTATATTTTTGAGCCTTTTCAACAAAACAGTTGGTAAAAGTCGCGATCGAGGATGCTCTTTGAAGAAGGTTTAAGGCGATTCTCTCTCCAGTCAATGCGACAGAAAAAGGAATTTTTCCCAACTTAATCATTTCACCCTGTCTTAACTTTTTTCCCTCAAAAGAAGAATCGATTTCATATTGTTCGCGGCCAATAAATTCTAATGCCGCTTGAAACCAAGGCAGCCCAGCTAAGACCAAATCTGATTTAATAAAAATTTCACCTTGAACAAGTTCATTTGGTAACGAGTTGAGATAAGTGATATTCCGGGAGAGATCATCTTCCTCGAAGAAGTTTGCCATTTGTCTTTCTAATGCTCTGTTGGTGATACTCATAGATGCCCGTCAATTCTTAATAAGTTCAAATTTAATACCCTATATTTCCTTAGTTTAAGATCATGTGTCAAAATTAGAGGTGCAAAACTTACTCTGTGCATATAAAACTCTTCCTCTTTAGTTTTATTCTTTTTTTCATGGCCTCTTTAATGCCAAAAACAATGAATTATTCGCTGAAAACATCAAAAAGTAATATCGCGAAGTCATACTTATTGGGACAAAAAAAAGGACTTTCACGAAAGATAAAAAAAGCACATCATAAACTTCATCTACTCCACCTAATGACACCATCGGGCCTTCATTTAAGTGTGGCCCTTCTCATTTTTAAAAAATACTTTAAAAAGAAAATCATCCTTCAACTTTTATTATTATTGATTTCCATTATGACCTTGTTTATGGGAGATTATAATGCGCTAAGAAGAATGGCGATATTTGGCTTAACAAAAAACTTCATCGTCACGTTCATTTTTGATTTTTTTCTAGGTGGATGGCATCAGTCTCCTTTTAGTTTTGCTCTTAGTTTTCTTTTTCTAGGTCTCATCCTTATTAACAAAAATAATCCGAAGAAAATTTTAGCGAGAGATTTTTTTATAGCACAAATCTTAATCGCTTATTTTTTTGAACAGCAAGTTTACCCCATTGGCTTTTTTATTGGCTTTTTTCTCACTCCTATCATTTCAAGTCTTTTTCCCCTTTATCTTATCGACTTTCTTTTTCCAGGAATTTCACCTATCTCTAAAATAACGGAAACCACCTTGCTCTTTTTTTGTCACTTTACCTTTGAAGGAGTCTCTCCCTTTATTGCTCTTTTTTTTCTTTCACTTTTTTATATTCCTTACTTCTTACCCTTTTGTTTCTTACTTTGGCCGGAAGCGATCACGAACCTCCCCAAACACCATCTCAATAAAAAGGCATTTCACTCTCCTGCTCCTGCTAACTATAAAAGCATCAAAAGAACCAAAAGTGGCTATATTTTAGCCTATGATAATGATCTCCTATGCCGAATGAGGCTCTATTCATCTGGCTGGTCAACTCGATGTAAATTTAAGAAACATTAGTAAAATTTATAAACTGATCTCTCTAGTTGGAGATACGTTTTCAACGTAAATTCGTAATGTCTCTAAGGTTACAAATACTTACAGAGAATAAATTAAAACTTCCATGTTTTGCGATAACCAATATCGGGTCATCCATGCCCGACCCTTCGGGCAAGTATTGGTCATCTCCTATTTAAAAAAAAGATGTTTAAAACTTGCCCACGAAGTGGGTGCGACCATGACGGGAGCATTTTAAATGTCTAA
>JAUHVL010000021.1 GCA_030425045.1 bacterium | reverse complement strand
TTACTACCGGTAGATTTTCTGTATTTTTTTAGTTCAGTTGCTATTTTTTCAATTTGCTCAGACATCCTGTCGCCTCCTTAATTTAGCTTTGTTATCAGCCTAATGGAGGAGGCTTTATGAAACTAGAGGTGGTGGACGCCTGACATACCTTTATACAGACTGGCCACTAACTCTATACTAATCAATTAGTATTCAAAAATTTATAAGTCTTTAGTTTTATAGAATGTTTGCAGATAACTATAAAACTCAGAATAGGAACTCATTAATAAATTTACTTAAAAAGATCAAAAGCAGGAGGTCTTTTATTAAAAACCGTTACCTTTCATTGCTATTAATATTAGTAATAACTTTTTCAGGATGCTCTAGTACATCAAAGTCTACACTTCTAGGCTTAGGTACTGGAGTAACTATAGGATTTGCTACAGGCGCATATTTTAGCCAACAACAAAGAAACAAAAATGCTCTTATCGGCAGTCTTACCTTTGGTCTAATTGGTGCAACAATCGGATATTTTTCTCATAAAAAGCTCGAAAAAAGGGATCAAAAGATAAGAAGAGAAACTCTACTTAATTTAGAAGAATTTGGAGTAAGTGGAGACTTTCAACGAGAAGATAATTCTTTTATCAATTTTAACCAGGAGAATAATTATTATGAAAATTAATTTAATATTACTTCTTTCAATTATTATTTTTGGATCGTGTGGACTTGAAGATCAATCTTTAGAAAAGAGTTCAAATGATCAAGAAGTTAAACTAGATACGAAAGATAACTTAACTAAAATTATCTTTCAAAATGAAGAAATAAAGTCTAACCGCTTTGTCACTAATATTGAAAAAGGTGACATAGTCATAATGGAGATTTCAGGAATAAAAAATATTCCAATTTTTTCGACCTATGAAAAAGATGTCTATGTCAGTTACAAAGAAAGGAAGTGTTCATACACGAATTTGTTTCTTGGAAATTGTAATCATTGCTTAAAAAGTGATTGTAAACTTTGTTTAAATAAGCCTGGTTTCAAAGCTGATCAGTTTTGTTGGTGGGAACTAAAAGAAAGTATTTGCAATGCTCAATTTAAAAAACTTAGAGAATTTAAAAAGAAGTCAATTGTATTTGGCGATGACAGCAATCTTCATCAAATAAAGTATCAAATTGGAAATAAACTCTATTCAATTGGAAAACTTATTTCAAATTCTAAGGCTTCAACCTTTAAATTTAAAATTACTGAAGAAATGATCCAATCTGATAATTCTTTATCTTTAGTCATTCAAGATAAATTTAAAGATAAAATAAAAACTGGATTCATTGGATATAAAAATTGTGGATACGTTTCAAAAAAAGAGTTTAACTCGGATGTTGATGATGATTATGTTCACATGACTTACCCATCTGATACTACTTTCAAAATTACTCTATCAAAAGAGATCTCTATTTGATGCAAAATAGAATTAGCGGAAAAAGGATTCTACTTAACTAAGATTCTTTAGAGCAAGTTAGAAATATGATTGATGAGATCAAGGCCAAAGGTGAATTTTATAAAGTGAATGAATCTAAATTAGTTTCAAAGATCATTTCTCATTTTTTTGAAAAGTATTACCAAAAAGACAAAGTCAAATTTAATGAAGAGTTTTTTAGTAAAAGACATTATCTTAAGGAGTTAGTTTCTAAAAATATGTCCGAACAAGAGCTTGAATCTAAACTTAAAGAATGCCTATTAGAATCAACAAAAAAGAATAAAAGGAAAAAGTATCATGAAACTTGATGCACCTAAAGAATATTGGAAACTCACCAAAGAAGAGCGTGATAGATTACTTAATAAATGTGGCCCAGATGGGCCACTTAATTCAATTATTCCAAATCATTTAATGGGTGTGGATATTTCAGAATCATGTAATATTCACGGCTATATGTATTCGATAGCAAAAACGAAAAAAGACCTAGATGCTGCTAATTCAATCTTTTTGTCGAATATAAAAAGAGAAATTGGTAATAAAAAACAAACATTGCTCTATTTCATAAGAGTTGGAATTGGTTACATCTATTACAGTGCGGTCAGACTATATTCAAGATTAAAAAGTCTACATTGATCTGATAAAATATTGAAAAATAAAGATAATATGAAATTTTTAATAAAACTATTGATAGTACGTTTTTAACGTACTATCATAAGGGAGTATAAACTTGAATGCAGAAGTAAATATGCTTAAAGAAAAATTAAGAAAAGAAATAAAAACAATATTAAAAAAAGAAAAAAAAACTCAGGCGGAGTTAGGATTACTTATAAATATGAGTCGTACACATGTTAGTAATGCTTTAAATGGAAGCGAAAGAAAAGGCGTTAGTGTAGCAAAGTATCTACAGATGCTAGATTCTCTTGGATATGGGTTAGAAATAAATATTTATAAAAGAAATAGTCGTTAAGATCCAAAATGATGGAAGGATTTGTAATGGCTGCCAAAAGTTTAAACAATGGAGCAATTTCCACAAAAAACAATCAGGAATAAATAACAAAGACAGCAAATGTAAAGAATGTCGAAAAAAAAGAAGGTATAAGATTAATCAAAAGAAAAAAATAGTAAAACTTAATAAAGAAAATCTCTTTGTTCAATCAAAGACAATTGGTCTTCTTGATAAAGATAAAGTAGAAACACTTCTTTTAATCATTAAAGAATCCTATTTCAAAAAGTCTGTATAATGAAAAGAAAAAAAACAGACCCCATTGAATTTAAAAAGCTTGTTAGAAAAGTTGTTTCTGATTGTGAAAAACTGGCCGATAATTATATTCAGGCTTGGAAACCACTAAATCAGAAGTGGCAAACTATTGAAGGCGGTGTTTACTTAAGGTTATCAGATAATATGCAAGTGGCCGTTGAAAGAGGATCTCTTGAACAGCAAATACATATTGCTGTAGCAGAAGCACAATATCGCTCAGAGCAAGAAAATATTAATTATAAAATTATAGATTTTTACATCGAGCCAGGTGTAACAGGTACAAACGATAGCCGACCTGAATTTAATCGACTCCAAAATGATATAGAATCAAAAAAACTCAATTTTATAGTTTTTAAAGAGATATCTCGACTTGTTCGGGATCTAGAGATTTGGAAAAGGTTTTTCCGGTTATGTCAGCTTAATGAATGTGAAATTTGTATTAGAGGTTTACCATTTAATCCTAATGATCCAGCAGCAGTACTGATGCTAGATCAACTTGCAGCATTTGCTGAATTTGAATCTAGAACAACTTCTAAAAGAATAAAAGAAAGTAATCACTCAGCATTAATTACATCGGGTAAATTTAATGGTGAATATCCATTACTTGGCTTTGATGTTATTAGAAATGAAGAAGATGAGAGTACAGGAATCTATAAACCAAATACAAAAGAATTAAGCGATGTTAAATGGATAATGGAATCGTTCTTACGTGTTGATAAATATGGCACGCTAGTTGATTGGTGAAAGAGAAAAGGTATCAAAACGAAAAAAAATAGAGATTTCACAAGGTCTAGCATTAAGGCCTTATTGTCTAATCCTCGCTATATTGGAAAATGGTATCGTAATAAAGAAAATAAAAATAAAAGACAAAATAAGCTAATGCCATATAACCGATATGTTGAAGTCAGTTTTGATTATGGGCAAGTGATAGATATCGTTTTATGGAATAAAGTCCAAGAAAAGGTAGAAAAACTAAATAATATCAAAGCAAAAGGCGTCAAGAGATGCTATCCCCTCTCTGGTATTTTAAAATATAAGGACGGTACTAAGTTTATAGGAAATGGAGCTTGGGGAGATACAACGGTATCAACTTATTATTTTAATAAAAAACACAACCTAAGAATAAAAACAGATATCATCGAAAAAGAAGCAAAAAAAATTCTATTAGAAATTATCAATAACTCTGAAATATTTTTAAAATCGTTTACTAAGTTTATGGATAATAAAGAACATGTAATAGTATCGATCAAAAATGATATCAATTCTATCTGCGATAAGATCCTTCTAATAGAACAATCTAAGAAAAAACTTGATCATCGTTTAAACTTCTTGCTTGAAGACGATGATGTAGAAATGGCAAAGCTATTTAAAGAAGAATATAAAGCAAGCTATTTGAATTACAGTTCCCAAATTAAAGAACTTGAGTCGAGTAAACTTCAGCTACAAAAAAGCTTGAAAAGTATTGACTCAATGAGTCCTAACAAAAGTAAACTCATTCAAACTGCAAAAAAGGCAATTGACTATATTTCTACAAAAGATCTTATTTCCCTCAAATCCATATACCAAAATCTTTTTACAAGAATTGAGCTTTCAGTCGAAGATAGCTCTAAACTTCAATTAAAATTTGTTTTAAGTGACTCTTCCTTGGCCAGTGACATGGCCGAGGACACTTTTTGCATATCGGTTGGTATGGTGGTCGTAGCAAGGATTGAACTTGCGACCCCTGCCATGTCAAGGCAGTGCTCTCCCACTGAGCTATACGACCATTTGATTTGAACCAATACTTTAGAGAAAAGAGTATGCTTTGTCAGCAAAGACGGAAAGCGTTATTTTAATTTTTCTTCAACACTTTGAATTTTATCTTGAATTGATTGCTCACGGTCTGTTCTCGTCCCCAGACGCATACTTGAAGTAATTCGAGGTACTAATTAGAAATAAGTTCTGAGGCCGACTCTGAATTCTTTATTTCCATCTGAGTTTGAAACACTCGTATAGTTTATAAAAATCTGGTCAACTAGCCAAAGAAAACTGTCTTGTAATCGATAACCTCCACCAAGACTAAATGTAGAAAATGATCCCCCCACAGTGCTCTGCCAAGTTTGAATCCCTAGACCAACATCTAAGTACGCTCGTTCCAAGACAGTATGTTCAACAGCAAGGCCATAATCATAAGCACTAAACGTTTCCTCATCGTCAGTTTCAGTTATAAAGGCACGTACATTATGATAACCAAAATGTCCTCTCACGGCCCAGTTATGAGTAAGTTTAATAACGGGACTCCAAGCGATATCAGCGGACTGAGCAATACTCCCCTTGCTCGAAGCTGTACTAATCATACTGTAACTAAGCCCCAACAAAAAAAGTCCATGAGACCTTTCAGTCATACGACTACTCGAAGATGCTTTTTTTACAGGAGTCCTTTTTTGAGAACGTACTTCCGATTTTACTTTCTCTATCTTTTTTTCTTTTGGCCTTTTCGGAGTCAGTTGAAAGTCATCTTCACCTTCCATTAAAGCCGCTAGTTCTTTTTCAAGCTCTTCTTCTTCTGTCATAGCCGAAGAAAGATCCATCTCAAAATTATCATTAAGTGGAGAATCTACTTCTAACTTCGTTACTCCATACTGCTGCTGTTCTACGAGTTGATCTAATTTTTCAAAACTCAAATAACCTGCAGTTCTAATATCTTCTCTCGTTTTGCCCTCAAAAGTTTTTTCTTTTTTAGAGTGATCATCTTCATAAATTTTAAGATCAGCTTTATTCCCATCAACAAAAACACGTTTTTCTTTAAAGCTAACTTTTTTGCCCCCAACCGTGGTTTGCATTTTCCTTAAAGCTTTTAGACCTCTATCAGAGAGCGAGTACTTCGCCATATTTGTCATTCTGGTTTTACCTGGCTTAACTAAAGAACAATGAAATTTAATTTTACAAGTTTCCTCGCCAGGCCCAGTTCTTTTACACGCAAAGCCTCCCTCCATTTCTGGATAACTTGCTCCCCGACAAAAATGGGACTCCCTTGAAATATGTGCTTGCAGCTCTTCTTTGGCATAAATCATATCTTGAGGGTTGCCCACTAAAATTGCATCATAATTGCCATATGCATTAGTGAGAACAAGTGAGAGAAAAGTGATGGTGATAACTCTTTGCAAAATTTCTTTTATCCCTTGTTTTGCTATTGTCTATCTCTATTATAAGCTCAAAAGGTGAAACGATGAATCATATCAAAATTGACCCCCTAGCTATCGAAGCAATTAAAAATTTCACTTTACCCGACGATTTAACTTTCGGAAAAGTTCTCTGCCCTGTCATGATTGAATGTGACTACCAAGATGGAAAATGGGGAGAAGCTAAAATGGTTCCCTACAGAAAACTCGAGCTCGATCCAACCTGTAAAGTTCTTCATTACGCCCAAGAAATCTTTGAAGGCCTTAAAGGCTACAAAGTTGATAATAATGGTCCCTTCCTTTTTAGAGCTGATCAAAATGCCAAGCGATTTGATCTTTCTGCCGAAAGAATGGCCATGCCAACTCTTCCTGAAAATCTCTTTATGGAAAGTGTTCAGGCGATGGTTTCTTATAACGCTAACTTTATTCCAAGAAGAACAGGAGACTCTCTTTATATTCGCCCCTTTATGTTCGCGACAGATAATCATTTAGGAATTAAGCCTTCTGAGTCCTATAAATATATGGTGGTCGCCTCGCCTTCTTCTGCTTATTTTAGTTCAGGTTCGGTTCGAGTCTTAATTGAAAGAAGCGCAGTAAGGGCCAGTGAAGGTGGTGTTGGTGCCGCCAAAACCGGTGGTAATTATGCCGCTAGTTTACTTTCTATGGTAGAGGCTAAAAAGAAAGGCTTCGACCAAGTTCTTTGGCTTGATGGAAAAAATAAATCAAGTGTTGAAGAAATGAGTGGCATGAACTTTTTCGCTCTTTATGGCGATGTTTTAAAAACTCCAAAACTTACCCAAACTATTTTAAATGGAATCACCAGAGACTCAATTATTAAGATGGCAAAAAAACTTGGCTACACGGTTGAAGAAATCGATATGAATATTGATGAGCTGATCAATGATATCAAAGAAGGAAAATGTACAGAGTGTTTTGCCTGTGGGACCGCTGTGATTATCACTCCTATCAACGCTCTTGGTGAGCACGATGGAAGTAATTACCCTTTAAATATCGCTGAAAGCTCCATTGCCATGAAAATAAGAAACGAGCTTTTAAATATTCAAGAAGGCCGATCAGATGATCCTTTTTCTTGGAGAACAAATGTGGAGCCGGCAGTTTTATGAAAACTTTAGAGCAATGGTTAAACCTCTATGCTAGAGATCATAAGCACCCGACGAATCAATTGATTCATAAAGTTTGTGTCCCAGCTATTATGCTAAGCCTCTTTGGCCTACTCTGGTCAATCCCTACCTTAGAGTTTATGGGTCCCATTAACTGGGCAATGCTTTTTTGTCTTCCCTGTTTAGCTTTTTATTCCATGCTTAGTATGAGAGCAACTTTACTGATGTTCTTTGTTTCTCTCATCATGCTGACAGTCGTTTATTTTATCGATCAAAGTGGAAATTTATTGAGAACATCCACGACAATCTTTATCGTTGCTTGGATCATTCAATTTATTGGACATAAAATCGAGGGGCAAAAGCCCAGTTTTTTAGAGGACCTACAATTTTTACTTATAGGCCCTCTATGGGTATTTAAAAAAGTTCTTTAGTGAGCAGCACTACCAAGATGTGGTAGTAAATAGAAGCAAATCATAGCTAAAATGGTGGCCGGAATAGCTCCAGCTAATAAACCAAGTGGATTAATCCCATCTTCTCCGAATGATTTTTTCAAAATTCCAAAACCTGCAGGGTTTGGAGCGTTAGCGATAACCGTTAAACCACCACCAGACACAGCACCAGCAACAAGGCTATACTTTGCTGTATCACTAAGTTCTACGAGTGAACCGAGGTAAGTAAGAGCAGCATTATCTGTAATCGCTGTTAAACCGGTAGAGCCAACAAAGAGAACAAAATCTCCCATATTAGAAAGAAGTGGTTTAAGCCACCAAGCCTGAACTCCCCCTAAAGTAACGAGTCCACCTAAAAAGAATCCAACAAGAAGTGACTCTTTTAGCTTTAGTTTGTCTTGATACTCTTGAGTTACTGTTGCAAACCCAAGGAAGAATAAAAAGAGACCTAAAAAGAAAACCATATGGTGGGCCGTATAAACAACCAAAGCGAGGAAAATAATATGCATCATATACATCCACCAAGTTGGTGACATTTCATTTTGGTGAGCAGCTTTATCTTGAAGCTCTCCTCCAAGCTCCCCTTTAAAAGCAAAGGCCGTGGCGATCGTTCCAACGATAACAGCAACAGCGGCTTTATAACCAAAATGAGTCATCATAAAGCCCATTCCCCAATGCCACTTTCCTGCAACCATTAAAACCGGCGGTGCCGCAAAGTGAGTCAGTGTTCCCCCAATAGATACGTTCACAAATAGTAATCCAATGGTGGCATACATAAATTTCTTACTCATATTTTGAGTGTAGAAATACTCTAATAAAATAAGTGCCGTAACCGTCATAGCGGCAGGTTCTGTAATAAAAGATCCTAAGAGTGGTCCGATAATTAACGTTGCTACGTAAAAGGCCATTCTTCTAGGTAAAGGAATGAGCTTAGCAATCGTTTTAATAATTCTTTCCGTTAACAAAATAATTGGTCTGGTACCGGCCATACACATAATAACAAAAACAAACGCCGGCTCAGTGAAGTTTAGACTTTCTAGATAATGAAGAGCTCCACCGACAACATGGTGAGCATCATCATAATGAGCGAATCCATCAATAATTGAGTAACCACCAAGAAAAATGGCTGCCCACATGCCGAAAACGGCCTCAACTTCACCTAAGAAATGGTAAACATTTTCCCCTATCGATCCCTCTGGGTACTTATGGGCCAATTCTTCAAATTTTTTGACCATAAAGGTGTGAAGCACAGCGCAAGCGAATAATACCGTACCTAACAATTCAATACTGCTTGGACTTCCATCCATAAGAAACTTCCTTGTTAAAATTAAACTTAACTTATTTTACTTTAATGATAACAGGAATTTGGATTTGCGCACAAAAAAAAACCAGATTAAATCTGGTTTTTTTATCTTAGAAATTTAGTTAACTATTTTCTAATTAACCGTCACTTCCGATTGAGGCTACTGGACAGGCATCTAACTGCTCTTGGCAAAGCTCTTTATCAGCGTCAGTTTCAGGCTGCTTGATCACATAAGCATTACCGTCATCATCTTCAGCAAAGAAGTCTGGAGCACCTGTGTAACAAACGTTACAAGCGATACAACCTTCACCATTTTCGTCATCTGGATCTGTACAATACCAAGCACCGGGAATATTTTTCGGGTGTTTGTGTTCTGGATTTGCCATCAAAACTCTCCTTAAAAATTAAATGATACTTTGGTAAATATAACCGCAAAGCTCTCATGCGAAAAGACCTTTTCTACGGAATAAAATTGGAAAAGCTTTAGATAACGAGTATAAATTAAGGCTTAAAAAAGTTTGATAAGGGAAACAAAAAATGAGTGAGATTCAAGAGTCTTGGCAACGTGCAAAATCATGGGCAGAGAATTCGTATTTTAGTGAAGATTCACGTAAAGAAATTCAATCCTTAATCGATAAAAACGATGAAAAGGAAATTGTTGAGCGTTTTTATAAAGACCTCGAATTTGGAACGGGCGGAATGAGAAGTATCCTAGGCCAAGGTACCAACCGTATGAACCGTTACAATATTAGAAAAGCAACTCAAGCTGTTTCCAACGAAATTCTTAGACATAACTCTCCTGATCCAAAAGTAGCGATTAGTTTTGATACCAGAAACTTTTCTTTTGAATTTGCAAAAGAAGCAGCAGGTGTTTTTGCTGCCAATGGAATTAAAGCATTTATTTATAAAAACCCTAACCCCGTTGCTCTTTGCTCATTTGCGATACGTGAATATGGATGTGCAGCTGGAGTAATGGTGACGGCCAGTCACAATCCACCAGAGTATAATGGCTTCAAAGTTTTTTGGTCCGATGGTGCACAAGTAACACCACCAAACGATAAAAATATCATCGATCACTTCAATAAAATTACTGATTATTCTAACGTAAAATTTATCGAGTTTGATCAGGCCATGAACGATGGTCTTGTGAACTGGGTATCTAGCGAAGTTGAAAATAAATATTATGAGTTAATAAAAGAAAAATCTGTTAATCCAGAATTTTGTCGCGAACATGGGGCCAATCTCAATATCGTCTACACTCCAATTCACGGTACGGGACTTGGTCCATGCACCAGGGCCATAAAAGATTTAGGCTTTACTAACGTCAATACAGTTAAGGAACAAGAGTCACCTGATGGCAACTTCCCTACAGTAACGTCTCCAAATCCAGAGAATCCTGAAGCTTTAGAGCTTGCTGTTAAACTTATGAAAGAAACCAATGCAGACCTTGCTATTGGTTCTGACCCTGATGCAGACCGTGTTGGTGTTGCTTTTATAGAAAATGGTGACGTTTGTTATCTAAATGGAAATCAAATTGGTCTTCTCATGCTTCACTATATGTTACAGCAATATAGCGAAAAAGGAATCATGCCTAAAAACCCTCTTTTTATCAAAACTATTGTCACCAGTAGATTACAAGATCATGTTGCTGCTCAGTTTGGAGTAAGAGTTGAAAATACTTTAACCGGATTTAAATGGATTTGTGGCCGCTTAAACGAGCTTGAAAAAACTGAAAAAGATTTAAACTTTATTTTCGCCACAGAAGAATCATTTGGATATTTAAACCACGGTTACGTGAGAGATAAAGACGGAGTGAGCTCGATTTCTCTTCTTTGTGAAATTGCTCTTTGGCATAAGCAACAAGGTATGAATTTTAATCAGGCCCTTGATAAAATCTATGAAGAGTTTGGTTACTCTGGTGAAGAATTACTATGTCTCAATTACTATGGAAAAGAAGGAGCTGAGAAAATCTCGCGAATTATGGATTATTTTAGAAACTACTCAGACACTGAACTTGATGGAAGAAAAATTCTAAAAATCGAAGATTATCAAACACAAACTATCAAAGATTTTGAAAACGACAAAACTGAGACTATCAATTTACCAAAAAGTAATGTGCTAGGCTTTCATATGGAAAATGGTAAAACTGTTTACTTAAGACCTTCTGGGACAGAACCAAAGATTAAGTTTTATATTATGGGTCAGGAGACCGAAGGTACGCTAGAAAACAAAAAAGCTGCGGCCTCAACGTTTATCGAAGAATTCATTAACTACGTTAATAAAACGGTGGAAACCATATAGTGAATATGCCAAGTAAAAATAATGAACTTGCTGTCGTTCTTGTCAGTGGAGGCATGGATTCCCTCGTCACTGCGGCTATTGCCAATGAGTCTCATCACAACCTTGCTTTTTTACATCTAAACTACGGTCAAAAAACAGAAAAAAGAGAGCTTGATTGCTTTCATAAAATAGCTGAACATTATGGCGTCCCCACTCACCTTCAAAAAATTATCGACGTCAGTTTTTTAAAACAAATTGGTGGAAGCTCGCTGACTGATGATCAAATCGAAGTAAAAAAATATCAAGGTGATACAGAAGAAATACCTGATAGCTATGTCCCTTTTAGAAATACTCATATAGTTGCCATGGCCGTATCCTGGGCCGAGGTTATCGGGGCAAAGAAAATCTTTATCGGTGCCGTTTTCGAAGACTCTTCAGGTTATCCCGATTGTCGACCAAGTTATTACAAGGCCCTCAATAACTTAATAAAAGAAGGAACGAAAGAAGGCGATATTGAGGTGATTACTCCTGTCATTCATATGAAAAAAGACGAAATCGTAAAAAAGGCCGTAGAACTTAAAGCCCCTCTCACCGCAAGTTGGTCTTGCTATGAAAGAAACGATAAAGCATGTGGCGTTTGTGACTCCTGTGCTCTTCGCCTAAAAGGCTTTCAAAAAGCAGGCTTAGAAGACCCCATTGATTATTTAACTCGTCCTAGCTACGACTAAAAAATTGTAATATTAGGATATTTCTTTTGAAGCTCAGTGAGTACTGTTTCATCAAAGAGGTTCTCCGTAATATAAAGCGATTTTAAAGATGGAAAATGAGATGCTAAATCAACACTCATAATACTTTCATCAATTTTATTATTCCATACTCTCAAATGTTCTAACGAACCCATCACTGGAAATAAAGCTAAGTCATCTGCTGTAATAAAATTGGCATCGAGATCTAGCCTTTTAAGATTTTGAAGATTTTTGAAGTATTGAATGGCAGAAGCATTTACTCGATGAGTTCTATCATCGTTATAAAGTTCTAAACTTTCTAGTTGATCAAGCTCTAAAAGAAACGCTAAATCTACTCCAGCACTTCCCCCATTTGACTGCTCACCACTTTCTCCAAGTCGGCCAATTCCTAAAACTTTTAAATTCTTAAAGTTTTTAAGTTTCCAAAGAGACTGGCTTTTTAAACGAGTATCATTAACAACAAACTTCTCTAAAGAGGTAGCATACTGAGTATTTTTCACATCTTTAAAAGAACTTGAATACGATGAAAAACTTTTGAGACCAGGAAAGTTTTTAAAATCAATTGACTCAATCGCTTTTGAATTGTCTTGATATTCTTTTAAATTTGGATACTGATGATTGGCCCAACTATTTATTGGCATTTTATCGCCTTCAATATTTAAAACCTCTAACTTCTCAAACATTGTGGGTGCTTTTAGCACAGCATTTTCAATTGTGAGCTCTTTTAAAGAGTCTGTTGGTAGTAATGAAATTTCAAGGCATTCTTTTTGATCACAACTATTTTTATAGGTTAACTTAGTTAAATTAGTTTGAGCTAGATCCATATTTTTAACAGGATAATGAACTTCTAATTCTTCAAGGTTATTAAGCTTAGCAAGGCCACTTAGTTTTACTGCATATTGTGTTTGAGGATATAAATGTTTTAATTTAAAAGTTTTTAGGCTTGGACTAAAGTTTTTAAGCTCAACTTCAGCTTTTAAATTTGCAGTAATATCCATTACTTCTGTAGCTATCTCTTTTAGATATATGTTTAATATATCCTCTGTCGCAAAGAATTGATCATCTGATGTATTAAAGTTAATTTTAAATTGTTGAAAGCTAAGTTTATTTAAATTTTTAATAAAATTGATGTCAGTAAGTGTGTCCTGTAATCTCAAACTTATAGATTTTGGAGCAAAAGATAATATTTTTTTTCCTAAATCAACTTGATTAATTGCAAAAACATCAAGCTCTAAAGAGTTTATTTTTTTTCCAGAAAAAAGAGTAAAGTCAAATTTAGGAGAAGCAGAAACTGAAAGAGATATTAAGTTAGGTAAAATAACAATCTCATTTTCAACTTCAAGATCCTGACAACCTATAATATTTAACTTTTTAAGTTCTGGATGAAGGGAAAGAAACTTCAATGTTGTAATGGGAAGTTCACCTGTGTAAGTTTTGCAAGTAATTGAAGCTTCCTTTGTCTTAAAAAAGTAATCTCCAAGGGTATCAAAATCAGAAATACCAAGCCAAGGTTTTGACTGATATGTAAGTAGTAGGTTTATAAGCGAGGTTTTTTCTTCACCTTCAGCAAGTGTTTTAAAAAAAGAATTTGTAATTTTAGCGTAACTATTAAATGACAATATTGAAGCTGTTAGAATTATTGCTTTAAGGTTTAAAATAATCATCGATTCTCCACTTTTAATTATCTCGAAAAATTAGCACATCAAATCGAAAAATAAAGGAATTAACAAGAATCAAATAAACTCTTGTAAAAATGATCAACTTAGCTTTTAAGCTAAATCTTCTTCTTATGAATTTTCAAGTATTTTCAAGGTTTTATATAAGAAGTAAGTCTTCTCAAAGAAGTCCAACACAGTTCTTACATTGTCTGTGAGTATATAAAAATGATTAACTTTCAAGCTTTCGATTTATCACGGCCAAGGCATTTTGGGTATGACCGATCATTTCTAAGTCACCTCTTACAAGCCTAAGCTCTAAAGCTTTAGTCATCATTTCTTTAGCTTCACTATATGATCTTTCGGCATACTTTGATCTCGCAAAGTGAAACAAAACGAAGTCTAAAAGACTTCTAACTTTTTTATCTTCAGAGGATTTAATTTCTTTTAGATATTCTTCGAAAACTTTATTCGCTGGTAAAAACTTCTTTTTAGCGAGATCGATGAGAGACATCCTTAAGACGATGGCCATTCTGACATGTATTTGTCGATGTTTATTGAGAATATCTAATGCGTGAGCAAATGTTTGCTCTGCTTCTGGTAATTGTTTTAAAACGCGAAGAAAAGATCCAATCTGCCCCAGTAAAATAGCAGCTTGAATACTATCATCGTTAAGTTTTTCAAATTCTTTTTTTAAAACCTCAACACCTTTTTCCATTTCTTCAAAATTTTCGGCCACTTCATTGAGGTCGTCATCGTAATGAACTTTCATATTAAATGGAATATCTTGAGTTTTCATGAATCTATCCTTTTCATGAAGTATTCGTTTAATGTTGAAACATCTTGATCTTTCAAAAAATTATCTATTTCACATTTTATCTCTTTTAAAAGAGCTGGTCCTTGATAAATAAATGAAGTGTAGACTTGAACGACTTTACCACCGGCTTCCCAAAATTCTTTTACATCCTGAAAAGAAGATATTCCGCCAACACCAATAATATCAAGGTTCGTTCCTTTAGTGAGATCAAGTAAATACTTTCGAGACTCTTTAGACTTCTTTTTAATTAACTCTCCAGAGACACCACCAAGTCCACGCTCCGGCATAATTGAAGTGTTGGTCGCGATAATTCCAGCAAGATTGTATTTCAAAGAAAGCTCAACCACATCTTCGTAACCCTGTTTGGCCATATCTGGTGAAACTTTAACAAATAACGGAACTGGGTTTTCCTTTCTCACGTTTTCAAGACAAACAAATATTTCTTCTAAAGATTCTTTTGCCTGTAAATCTCTAAGTCCAGGAGTGTTAGGCGAAGAAACATTAACGACTAAGTAATCTCCAATAGAAGAGAACTCTCGGTATAACGTTTGATAATCTTGCTTAGCATCTTCAGCAGAAGTTGTTTTATTTTTACCTAAATTAATGCCAAGAATTTTTCCATTTGTACTAGATGATGTGATGTTTTGCTTAATCGTCATCATCCCAGCATTATTAAACCCCATTCGATTTAAAAGAGATTCATCTTTTTTTAAACGAAATAACCTTGGCTTGGGATTTCCCTCTTGAGGTTTCGGCGTCACTGTACCGACTTCAATTGCACCAAAATAAAGCTTAGAGAAAAAGTCTATCGTCTTTGCCTCTTTATCTAAACCGGCAGCAAGACCTACGGGAAATGGCCATTTTAAACCACAGTTTAAATTAACAGCATATTTCTCATTAAGATCATTTTGGTTCCAAATTGTTGAAGCAGGGCCAGGAATTTTCGCAAGAAGATCCATGCCAAGATTGTGTGCCATCTCAGGATCTAATTTAAAGGCCATAAATTTAAAAATATTATAAGGATTCAAAGCTTTGTCACTATACTAATAAAGTTGAACAAAATCACCCTCAATTACGGAACCACCTGAATGTAAAATACCGATTGACCCATCAGGCCCAAAATAGTCGATGATTTCAACCGTTCCTTTAACCTCACCTTTTGAGACTCCGATCATGGCCCCTGTCTCAGGATCATATACCTCTTCTCCTTCGGTGAGAATTTTCAAAACGTCACCAATCTGCAGCCCACTTCCACGACCTGCGTTGACATAAATTTTATTTCCAATAATTCTGGCAACTCTACCGACCCAATCTAATTTCGAAGCAACTTTTAAAATACGCGGTACAGATTTTCTAACAGCAACTTTTACAGCATATCTCAATAGATCTCTTCTATAGGTTAGCTTTTCTTCTTGGCTTTGACCGAAAAAGCGGTAATTAGAATCATCAGCGAAGCCACGGATTGTATCGGTGTAAATTTCTTTGTTACCGTTAACATCAAAGATTCTTAACTCAACTTTTGATTCGGTATAGGATTTGGTTTCTCTCACAACACCAATTTCATCAGTTTTTTCTCTTACTCTTGCTTCAACAATTCTTCCAAAAACGACAAAGTTAAATCCTTCAACTTTTGCTCTTCTTGAAAGCTGAACCAGCTTTACGCCGCCACCAGAGTAGATTTCTTTAGAGCTGCCAAAAATCTTTTTCCCCATGGGGTCAACCATAAATTCTCTAGTACGAGACAATTCTTTTCGCAACTCTTCTGTTGCTGTGACACCGAGATCGTTTCCTCCATAGGGAGCTTCGTTAAAGAAAGTTAGAATAGCGATTTTCTTTTTAACACCGTTAAAATATTGGCGTGCCTTTTTACGAGGTCTTTTTCCAAGTGTATTTCTTTCAATAACAGGTCGAGAGCATCCCTCTAAAACCATGAGAGTTGAAAGTAAAAAGATAAAAGAAAAAAGTGATCGTCTTTTCATAAAGGTGTTCCAATATTTTAGAACAAAATAGTTCTCTACTCTATTTTTTCATGAACAAGCGAAAGAGAAAAGGGGTCCTGATTGTTCTTAAAACTGACTATTTCACCCGTCTTTAGTTTGAGATTCTCGAGTGAGAAAAGCTGGTTTTTAACTTCTTCAAACTCTCCAATATACTCAAGTAATACACTCGCCTTTTCTTTATCCATAGATTCAATAGAAGTATTAAATTGATATTTAATGCCCCTATCGATAAAGACTTTTTGTAGCTCAAGTAGCGAGTTTAGGTTTTTATAATCCCAGACCTTAATAATGGCCCTATTTTTTACCACTGGAAGAGAGGCTAACTGATTAGGTATCATTTGAAATCGTGACTTTGGAATTTGGTAAACAAAACTAGCAAAGTGTGAACTTAGCTCTCTTTGGTCCTTATACTTATATTCTTTTTCAATAGGACCAAAATCATTAAAGTCGACTAATTTCTTTGTGGCCATATCGATAAGAAGATAATCTGAACTCACGACAAACTTCTTCGTTTTTGCCCCCATATTATCGGCAACTTTCTTAAAATTAAAACTAAGCCTCATCCAGAGAGAGTCTTTTAATTCATGAAGAGGACCATTCTCACTTTCTTCACTAGTAAGGCTTTCTTTAGTTTCTGCCTTAAGTTTTGAAAATTCAATCAATTCGCTTTCTTTAGGTTTATCTGTGAATTCAATCTCACTAAAATGCTCACTTAACATTTCTTGCAAGTCATTTTTCCAATGGTTTCTTAGGGCCTTTACAAAATCATCTCCAACGGCAACCCCTGTATCCTCCCAAGACATACTTTCAAGTCTGAAGTCCATAGAAACAAATAGTTTTGAGAAAGATCTTTTAGTGTTTTCCGTTACAAACTTTAAATAAATTTGCTGTAACTTTCTTCTGTTAACCTGAGCTTGGATTCTAATATAACGGCTATTGGGATCTCTCGTTGAACGACTCATTCTTTTTACAGCATAGCGAGTGAGCACTCTCTTTAAATTTCCATACTCTTCTTTTACAGCAAGTCTCTTTTTACGAAGTGCTTTTGTATAAGCGGTTCGCTGTTTAGCTGAAACCTTCTCAGCATCCATCTTAAACTTCTTATGAAGGTTCTCCTGAACTGATTCAAAATAGGTATTAAATTTTTCGTCAAATTTTTCCCAAAAAAGTTCGCTATTTAAATTTAACTTTTTCATCTCCTGAGTAAGAACTTGCCTTGTTGCAGAATAAAGGAGCTGCCCCTTGATAAAATTCAAACTATCACCTTCATGAGCATAGAAACGCCCTTCCCCATCAAGGTAACTATTAGCGAAAATAGAATTGATGCAGATTAAACTTAAAATAATAAATTTTTTAAAACTAGAAACCATTTGATTCATTCCTCTCCATACCTCTTGAGACTTGGAATTTTACCACATTTCCATTCAATAATTCATTAACTCGAGCGGCCATTTGAGGAGTCGGATTGATTAAAAAATCATTCCCTAAGGGCATTTCAACTAGCCCATCATGAGACTCAATGGTTAAATGAGCGGGAATAGTCCCACGATAACTTAAAAGAAGCTCTTTAAATTTATCGAGAGAGCGATCCGTGAGTTGATCCATCTTTAAATTAAAAAATACTTTATTAACTCTTTCTTCCGTTTGATCTTGAAGTTTATGAATTTTATTTGGAAATACTTTCCGTGGCTCTTCTTCGAGGTTGACATGACCACTAATAACCAGTGGCTCATCTGAATCAAGAAGTGCCTCATATTCTGCAAAAACCTTTGGAAAAACAATACATTCAATTTTTCCCGTTAAGTCTTCAACGGTTGCGAAGGCCATCCTATCGCCTTTTTTGGTCATAATATTCTTTTTCGTCGATACAATTCCTGTGATGACAACATCACGCTTTCCATTGCCTTTCATTTGCTGAATATTGGCCATTGAGGTTGTACTAATCTGCTCCATAATTCCTCTAAAACGATCGAGGGGATGTCCGGAAACATAAATTCCAATCAGCTGTTGTTCATAACCAAGCTTTTCTTTTTCATCAAAATCTTCAATGTCCGTAATATTTAATTGTGTCTTAATCGTATCCTTATCTTGAACTTACATATCAAACAATCCGGTTTGACCGAGTTCTTTATCTTCTTGGATTTTCTGCCCATGGGCCACGACCAACTCTAAGTTCTCAAGTAGAGTTTTTCTATTCATCGACTCGACAGAATCAAAAGCACCAACTTTAATGAGTGACTCTATCATCCGTTTATTAATCATTTTAAGGTCAACTCTTTCACAAAAATCGATAAATCCAGTAAAGGCTCCATTTTCTTCGCGCTCTTTAACTAACGCGTTCACCGCTTGTTCACCAACGTTCTTCACCGCCCCCATACCAAAACGAATATGGTTTTCTGGTGTCACGTTAAAATGCCAAAGAGATTCGTTAACATCAGGAGGAAGCACATCAATATTAAAGCTTCTCGCATCGTTAATATATTGCGTGACCTTGTCTGTATTTGCTAATTCAGTTGAAAGAAGAGCAGCAAAAAAAGCTGAAGGATAATATCTCTTCAAAAAAGCCGTTTGATAAGCAATAACAGCATAAGCAACAGCGTGAGACTTATTAAATCCATACTCTGCAAAGTTTGCCATTAATTGATAAAGGTCTTCTGATATCTTTTTATCAAAACCTCTTTCTGTAGCACCTTTGAGAAAAATGGCCCTATGTTCCTCAATAAGCTTAATTTTCTTTTTCCCCATCGCCTTTCTTAAAATATCCGCTTGGCCAAGAGAATAACCCGCAAGAACCTGTGCAATTTTCATCACCTGTTCTTGGTAAACAATCACACCATAAGTATCTTTTAATACAGGCTCTAATTCTTTAAACGGGAAGGTCATATCCTTTCGGCCATGCTTAATATCAATAAAGTCATCAACCATCCCCGAGTTTAATGGACCAGGACGGTAGAGAGCGTTGATCGCGGTAATGTCTTCTAAATTATCAGGGCCCAATCTTTTACAAAGATCTATCATCCCAGAAGATTCAAGCTGAAAAACACCAATTGTTTTTCCTGCCGAAATAAAATCATAAATCTCGGAGTCTTCCATATCGATATCTTCAATATCAAACTCTGGATCATGGTCACGTCTAATAAGCTGAACGGCACGATCAATCACAGTCAGGGTTTTCAGTCCTAAAAAGTCAAACTTCACTAACCCAATAAGTTCGCCGAAGTCCTTATCAAACTGAATAACCTTTTCACCTTTTGCCCCTTTAAAAAGCGGACAATATTCAACCAGTGGTTTGTTCGTGATAACAACACCAGCCGCATGAATTCCGGCATGTCGATAAAGTCCCTCTAATCTTCTCGCAATATTGAAAATATGTTTAATCTTAGGATCTGATTCAATTAACTCATGAAGTTTTGGCTCTAACTCTAAGGCCCTCTCTAGATTTATCCCCAGCTCATCTGGAATTAATTTTGAAATAATATCTGCTTCAGAAAAAGTTAAACCAAAAACGCGAGAGACATCTTTGATGACTGCTTTAGCTTGTAGTTTTCCAAAGGTAATAATCTGACCAACTTTATCTTCACCGTATTTCTCAGTGACGTATTCAATCACCCTTTGTCTTCCTGCTTGACAAAAATCTACGTCAAAGTCAGGCATCGAAATTCGTTCTGGGTTAATAAACCTTTCAAAAAGTAAGTTATATGGAAGTGGATCAATATTGGTAATACTGAGAGCGTAAGCAACAATAGAGCCAGCTCCAGAGCCTCGTCCAGGACCAACGGGAATACCATTATCTTTAGACCACTTTATGAAGTCCGAAACGATGAGAAAGTAACCAGCAAAGCCCATTTCTGAGATCATGTCTAGTTCATATTGAAGCCTTTCGTAATACTTAGGCTTTTGAACATCTTCCCAATCATCTTCTTGAATTCTTTTAACAAAATGTGGTCCACGGAACCGCTCTTCTAAACCTTCTCGAGACTCTCTTGCAAAATAATCATTAAGAGTCTCACCGGTATCGATCGGAAAATCTGGTAAGTGATAAATCTGTTTTCCTTCTTCATCAGTCCAAGAAAGTTCAACATTACAGCGATCAGCGATGACGAGTGTATTATCACAAGCCTCTGGAGCATAACTAAAAGCCTCTCTCATCTGGGCCGGTGATTTATAATAAAACTCTTGAGAGGTCATCCTCATACGATTTTCATCGTGATAAGTTTTACCCGTTTGAACACAAAGTAAAACCTCTTGTGCTTGCGCATCTTCAGGTTCCATATAGTGACAATCATTCGTGGCCACAATATTCATGCCATGCTCGCGAGCATAAGCTACAACTTTTTCGTTAACAATTCTTTGCTCGTCTAAACCGTTTTCTTGAATCTCTAGAAAAAAATCATCTCCGAAAACTTCGTGAAGTTTTTTAATCGCTGAAACGGCCCTTTCATCTTGGTCAGTGAAAAAATTATAACCGACCTCTCCTTTCAAACAGGCCGTCGTACAAATTAAACCCTCACTATACTCTTTTAATAATTCAAGATCAGCACGGGGTTTATAATAAAAACCTTCGAGATATGCTTGAGACAAAAGCTTACATAAATTCTTATAACCCGTATTATCTTTACATAAAAGAATAAGGTGATGAATTTGACGGCTGGACTCCTCCGCATCTTGAGTACTAACGGACTTACTTCTTTTGGCCGCTTTACGATCGAACCTTGAACCAGGTGTAAAATATATTTCTGAACCTAAAATTGGTTTAATCCCAGCGTCTTTACAACGACAATAAAAATCAATCGCACCAAACATATTTCCATGATCGGTTTGAGCAATGGCCGGAACACCAAACTCTTGTGCTTTAGGAATTAAATCTTTTAAACGAATGGCCCCATCGAGTAGTGAATACTGCGTATGAAGATGTAAATGTACAAAGCTATCCGGATGAGACTCTAAGAGAGACGTCTCCGTTGTTGTGTGTGTCATAATCTCTCCAGGAACAAAAATCCTATAGGGACATTATACTCTGATCAATAAGCTTTCCCAATAAGTTTAGGCTTGCAAACTCTCTAAAACTTTCCCACTTATTTGCACAACAGAAGAAAGAGGAATGGAATTTCCGCCATCTGGCCAATGACTCGTTAAGTCTTTTGGTCCTTTAGACTTTTCACCTGGATGCTGCACTGACATAAATAACGTTTTGTAATCGGCACTAAAGCTTAAACCTGTGAGCTCTGCATCAATAGGCGCCGAAGCAACTTGGAAAACTCTTCCACTATTTGCTCCACTCATGGGGATATAAAAAAGACCATTATTTTTAAATTTTTTATAGGGGCCTTTACCCATAGCACTTCCACTAATATCACTGACCATCCATAGGTTACCTTTACGATCAAAGGCCAAATTATCTGGACAAGAAAAGTCATCACCTCCAACAAGAAAGTCTTCAGCTTTAAAGTCGCGAGAGAGATAGTCACGATTATTTTCTTTCAACCTAAGAATACTTCCGTGGAAGTTTCCACGCTTTTTGTTATTAGTTAACGTTACAAAGACATCACCTGTCTCTGGATGAATTTCAATATCCTCAGGGCGATCAAGATGAGTAGCCCCTAGTAATCTTCCCGCTTTTCTACAGTGAATTAAAACATCCAGTTGATCTTTAAATGTATCTTTTAAAATTTTACTTTTATTAATGTCTAAAGAAAGCCACTTCCCTTTTTTGATATCTGCAACAAAAAGCTCTCCTTCATGAAGGTTATTTTTGTTTTTGGAAATAAACTTATAGAGAAACTCTCCTGCTTTATCATCGCCAGAGTAAACGGCCACGCGACCATCTTTCGTTCTAATACAAGTTGCACATTCATGAGCATAACGACCAATTCCAGTTAACTTCTTACTTGCACCAGTCTTTAAATCAACTTCGACAACCCAACCATAATGATGAGGAGAATTTTTGTAATGCCTTTCCCAACCTAAACGTGAAGGAATTCGTTTCTCGCTACCAAAGTTTATTTCACCATAATAATCATGATAGTTTTCTTCACAAGTTAAAACAGTTCCCCAGGGAGTCACCCCACCCGCGCAATTACCAAAAGTGCCGACTGCATTTTTCTTACCTGCAATGGCCCTATTAGCAACGAAAGGAATCTTTGTTTTTCCGGTTAATCTTTTATTAAACGTTGATGTTTTATCAACCTGCCAAGGTGAGTTTTCGTTATCTCTTTTTATTCTTAGTATTGAGCCACCAACAACTTCTCGTTCTTTGTCGATCATCTCTTTTGTTTTTTCTTCTGCTTTTAAGTCGCGGCCATGAATAAATTGAGGGAGTGGGTATTCATGATTGACCCAAAAAAAGGCTTCATTTTTCGAAACAGGAATAAAAGCGGTGTAATCATTATTATGACCAAATATATCCCCTCGCCTGTTTATCTGATCACCTTGTTTGATAAGAATGCTATAAGTTAACCCTTCAGCGAGGATAAGCTCATCAGCACGAGAAAAGGACAACGGTTTAAAAGGTAAACTTTTTGAAGAAAGCGATGAACCGCAAGAGCTTATGGTAACTACTCCACCCGCTAAAAATTTAACAAAGTGACGACGGTCAATTTCATTCATCTAAGTCTCCTAAATTTACTTTTGATGCATGTAAACATCTTGTTGAGGATAAGGAAAGCTGATACCGAGTTCATCAAACTTCAATTTCACTCTTTCAATCATATCAAAGTGAACTCCCCAATAATCTTCTTTTTTCACATAAGGTCTAAAGAGAATGGTTACAGCATTATCACCTAACTCAGAAACAAGAATATCTGTAGGAGGATCTGAAAGAACTCTTTCATCACTTTTTGCCATCGCTTCAAGGGTATCTTTGGCCAGTTTTAAGTCATCGTCGTAACCAATACCAAAACTGAGATCAACTCTTCTTACTGGCTCGATGGAGTAATTGGTCATATTCCCTGTGGAAAGAGGTCCATTCGGAAGGATGATTGTTTTTTTATCGGGCGTAAGCATAATGGTATTAAAAATTTGAATCGACTTTACCGTTCCCGTCACACCTTGAGCCTCAACAACATCACCAACTTTAAAGGGACGAAAAAGGAGAATCATAACTCCACCAGCAAAGTTTGAAAGTGTTCCCCTTAAGGCCATGCCAACCGCGAGACCGACAGCACCTAGAAGTGCAACAAAACTCGTTGTCTGAACTCCCAACATTGAAGCGACAGAAATAAAGAGGCATGCTTTTAAAATAATGGAGATCAACGAAACAAGAAAACTTTTAAGAGAGGGATCAAGAGAATTCTTATCCATAATCTTAGAAATGATACTATTTATGATCGCAATAACTTTAAAACCAATAAATAAAACAATTAACGATTTAAGTATTAGTATTCCATACTGAGTAGCTAAGCTTATAAGTACTTCTTGATTCATTTTACGATCCTTTTCTTAAAATTTTGCTAGTAAACTTGTGGTGTATGTATAGTCATACTTACTATTTCCTGGAACAGGAAGATTATCGTAGTTCCAAAGATAAGCAATTTTCAAAGAAAAAATACTTGTTAGTGCGACTTGTGCCGAAGGCTCCATATTGATGAGATAATTGGAATTTTCAGTAAAGTTTGGGATGTACTCAACCCAAAATCTTGCTGTGATATCTTTTTTAACTTTATGATCTGTTTGAACAAATACACGGCCTTGAGAGTCTTTATCATCTGCTTGTGTTTCATCTTCTTTTTTCTCAACAGTATATCTGTAACCTAATTCAGCATAAGTTTTATTTTTTTCAGTTTTATAAAGGGTATATTTACCACCGACATCAGTGTTGAATCTTCTTTTAATACCAGCAAAGCGATTTGCAATAACCTCTTCTGAAACATAAACACCATAGATTTCAGTCAAGTCTCTATCATATCTTAAAAGGGCATCCCATCTCTCTGCATTTCTCACATCATACGCTTCACCGTAAGTGTACTTCCCATTTAACTTAAAAATGTTTTTTCCCAAGGTGTAAGCATTTTTAGAAGCAGCTAAATAGGTTTTAACATTGGTATTTCCACCTGTTTGAACGAGTGAAAGTGAATCTTCAGAGCTAAACTCAGCTGAAACATGAAAAGAAACTAACGAAATTATAAGAAAAATCAAACGCAACATAAAAGTCTCCAAATTATTATTTTTGCTTTCATACAATAGGCATAATCACTCGTAAACTCTTAAATTTACACAATAAAGCTTGCTGATTGGCGCTTTGTCACTAGCTCAAAGATTTTACCGACTTAGATAGCTCTATTTGACCTAAAACACGATACAGGTTAAATTTCGCCTATGTTATTGACTCAGAACAAAAAAGATAACAAAACCACTTCCAATCAGCTCGATTTAGGCTTTGGGCATCGACCAGAGAAAGATCGCAACCATCACCTTGGTGGGCGAAGTTTTTACTTTTTTGATTTTGATGACAATATTGCTTACCTCACCACTCCCATCGTTATTTTTCACAAAGAATCAAATAAAGAGAAGCTACTCAGTAGTGCTGCTTGGGCACAACATCACCGAGATGTTGGAAAGTCTGGAGTATATGAAAACTACTATATTAACTTTGACGAAGACGTAGGTTCTTTTCGATATTTTAGAGATCAGAAGTTATCACTTGTTGATCGTTTAAAAAGAAAGAAACAAATTTTTGTTGCCGATGTAGAAGAAGCTTTAAAAAAAGCAGACTTTGCTTGGAAAGCTCCGAGCTGGAATTGTTTTTATCATGCTACTTTTAATAAAAGACCAATGTCTGTTATTACAGCTAGAGGGCATCACCCAGAAACGATTAAGGCAGGGATTGATCTCATCGTGAGACAAGGTCACCTCCCTCATACTCCTAACTATTTAAGTGTCTTTCCCGTTTCAAACATTCAAGTTAGAAGAAATGAACTTCAAGACCCTCAACTAAAAGAAAGTGTCGCTTCTCTTAAAAAGCGTGCCATTCGGCTCTCTGTAGAAAAAGCACTAGAAGTTTATGGAGATAACAATCCCCATCGTTTTGGCATGAGTGATGATGACCCTAAAAACGTTGAACTCATCACTGAAGAAATGAGAGAGCTCAAAAGGGATTACCCTGACATGAGTTTTTTCGTGATCCAAACTTTTGAACATAGCTATAATAAAATGGAAATTTTTGAAAATAGCACAGAGTATGTCGAAGAAAACTCTCAGCTCAATCTATTTCACGGACTTCAGTGAATCGTACAATAATTCTTTCCATCCATTTTAAAGATATATTGTAATACCACCGGATTATCTTCATGATCTTCCAACTCATCGATAGGACTATCTGATTTACAAAAGACCTCAGGACATTTTGAACAAGCAACTTTATACAGTTCATCAACTTTTTTCATTGGCAAAGTAATGGGGTCAAAATGTAAAGGCAGATTAACCGAGGAGTTTTTAAGCGATTCCTTAAGCTGTTCAAATCCTCCCCTTCCATACTGAAGAATTTTATCAAAATTATCTTTAAAAGAAGAAATCGTCGCATAGTCATCAATGACGGTAACATTTTCAAAAGAATTAAACTCAGCATTTGCAGACCAATTATAGCTACCAGTATAAAGAGTTTGGTCATCAACAATCATATATTTATGATGCATTTGAGGTGAAATAATAAAGTCCCAAATAAAAGAGTAATATTTAATATAGACATTTATTCCCGCTTTCATTGCCTTTCTTCCGTAATACAGCCCTCTACTTCGGCAATAGGAATCACTCTGAGTTTTTTTACACTCTTTAACTTTTTCCACGAGGTATTTTTCTTTTTGTGTGCTGACATACTCTTGACTGTCGAGCAAAAGATCCACTTTTACACCTCGCAGAGCCGCCCTTCGAAGGGCCTTATATAAATTCCAACTTCGTAAGTGCCCAGTGGCAACGAGTAGTGAGCTTTGAGCGTTGTCGATGATATCAATGAGTCTTGATTCGACTGCACCGAGCTTTTCACTGGTAGTATGAAAATGAAAACGCTTACTTCTTTTTTTATAATACGGTGTAAAATTTTGACTGGTCATAAAAGCTGTATCAAATGAGTACATGGAGCGAAGTGATGGCTCGGGTCCATCAGGGGCCATTTTCAAATGAAGATCTGTTGCATGACGATACAGAAACTCAAACTCTTCTCTATAGGGTGCGAGATAGTCATAACAGTCTAAACAAACAATCATATTTTCATCATAAGAGGCAGCTCTTTTACTATCTGAAAAATTCCCACTGGAACTTAAAAGCCATTTCTGATCGACAATAAGAAATTTATGGTGATTCGTTTTGGTTAAATAACGAACCTCTGCTCCCCTTTCTTTTAAACTCTCGACAAACTCTAAGGCCCTTTTTACCGTTGAGGGCCTGATAATTAATCTAAGCTTTACACCTTGCTCTAACTTTTGCTCAAGCATCGATCTCACTTTCTTAGAGTCAAAACTATAAATCGCAATATCAATAGAACGGTTGGCCTTGTTTAAAACATTAAGAACAACTTGAATAAGGTCATCCTCGGGTGAAAAAAATGTCGAAAACTCCGCCGCAGATAGGGAAAAGATAAAGAAAAAAGATAATAAAAAATTCTTCATTGTGTCTCTCTCAAGTTTCCTATTCATATCCAAATCTAGACATATTGTCTAAACTGAAAAAGGGCCCAAGAAAGGCCCTTTTATCTTAATTTTAAGTAGTTAGAAACTTCGTTACTGAATCGTAATATCAAAATCTACAGAAGGATCGATTTCAAAGCTAATTTCAATTTTTGATCCCTCAGGTTGGTATTGATCTAACTTCACTTCATTACCAAAAATAATTTTGTTATTTAGGTCATCGTAAACCCAGCCAGAACTGTAATAACCAAAAGGAATGATTTGGCTTCCAAAACGAACTTCAATAGAGCCAACGATAGGAAGGTAAGGAAGTGAAATTTCATTTTGAGGCAATGTTAAGATATTTTTATTTTTAGGAACCTTATTTAACATATCTTCAAAAGAAGCACGGTAATCACCACAAATCTTATAGGAACTTCCCCCTGTCTGTGCTGTCAGATCTTCAAGAATAGGTGCCGCCGAAGTAGATTGTGGACAACTCTCATCACCTAAAAAAGCATTAATCATCATATTAGATCGTGTCACTTTATTTAATGAAGATAAAAGTGACTTGATGTCCATATTCGATTGATCTTCTTCGTCTGTGACGATGATCACATTCGTAAAACCAGCAAGATCAAAAAAACCATTTGTATTGAGAAGAGGTAGGTTATTTAATAAGGCCTGAAGCGGTTTTTCTTCATAACTTCCATTAGTTCCAAGCTGTCTTACCATAGAGGCAAAGCTCCCTTCAGCATTAGGATCTTTATTTGATGTAATACCATACATACTTTCATTCACATCTGTCGAAATAACAGTGAGAGCATAATCAGAAGTCATCGCCGACATCTTTTTAAAATAAGTATCAACTGTTCTAACTATTTCATCTTGGTGAGGCTGCATTGAACCGGAATTATCGATAATAAAAATAGTATTGAGCCTTCCAACTTCGCCTTTTACAGGGTCAAGCTTCAGAGTCATGCTTGTTGAAAAAGCAAAAACTCCAGCACAAATTGAACTTAAAAGTAGCAGAAAAAGTGATTTCATTGGTTCTCCTATTGTCGTGTATGAGAAGGGTTATATAAGGAGAATACTGTAGGGACAAATAAATCTTTCTTACAGCGTGTAAGTACTTAACTTTATTAACTTCTAAAAGAGGAGTTGAAATTATCCTTTAAGATAATTATTCCCACTCGATTGTACCGGGAGGCTTCGAGGTAATATCATAGACCACTCGAGTAACACCTGGGACTTCGTTTGTTATCCTTCCAGAAACCCTTGAAAGAAATTGATGGGGAAGCTCTGTCCAAGTGGCCGTCATAAAGTCGGTTGTGGAAACCATACGAAGACAAATCACTTCTTCATAGGCCCTTCCATCCCCTTTGACTCCAACTGTTTTGACAGGAAGTAAAACGGTAAAGGCCTGAGCTATTGATTCGTATAAATTATGCTCTTTAAGTTCTTCAAAAAGTATTTGATCACTTTGTTGTACTTTTTGGATAGATTCTTCTTTTAATTCACCTAGAACTCTGATACCAATACCAGGACCTGGGAAAGGATGACGATAGACCCACTCATGTTTAAGACCAAGTTTTTCACCAATTTTTCGACCTTCATCTTTAAAAAGATATCTTAGTGGTTCTAAGAGTTTCAACTTCATTCTTTCAGGTAAACCACCAACATTATGATGTGATTTAATAGTGACGGACTTTCCACCTTTTTTATGGGGCGAAACCGACTCGATAACGTCAGGATAAAGTGTACCTTGAAGTAAATATTTAAAATGAATTTGATGATCATTTTCAAATTGATGAACCTTTTGTTCAAAAACATCAATGAAAGTCTTTCCAATCATTTTTCGTTTCGCTTCGGGGTCATCAATATTTTTTAAATTATTTAAAAAGATTTCTTTTGCATCGATTATTTCAATATTGAGTGGAGTGTTCTTCTTAAGAGTTTCAATATGGCCATAATCTTGTGGTCTTAAAAGACCGTTATCGACAAAAAAGCAGTAGAGCTTGTCTTTTAACATCGGAGCAGCAATCGAGGCGGCCACGAGACTATCAACTCCTCCGGAAAATGCACAAAGGACATACTCATCTCCGGCAGTTTCTAGAACTTCTTGGCATTCTTTGAGCATTTCAGCTTCATCCCAATCTTCTTTTAATTCAGCTATCACTTCATAAAAATAACGTAGAATATCTTTCCCATGCTCACTATGCTCCACTTCAGGGTGAAACTGTAGAGCAAATAATCTCTTTTCTGTATTTTGAATACCTGCCACTAGTTTATTATGGCTTTCAATGATGAGCTCAAAACCGCTAGGAATCTCAACCACATGATCAGAGTGGCTCATCCAAACATTGATATCACGAGGGCAACCTTTTATCTCAAAGCCATTTTGTAAGTGTATCTTTGAATGGCCATACTCGGCGACAGTTCCTTTCTCAACTTTGCCACCATGGAATTGGGCCATTAACTGCATGCCATAACAAATTCCCATGGTCGGAATGTCAGCTTGAAAGATAAAAGAGTAATCATATTGATCTTCAAAAATAGACTGAGGGCCACCAGATAAAACAAAACAATTTGGTTTATCACCGCTATCAACTCTTTCTTTGGCGTCTTCTACGGTAATAATCTCACTAGAAAAGCCTAACTCTCTAGTCTTTCTCGTAATAAGTTGAGTGTACTGAGAGCCAAAATCAATGATCCAAATCTGTCTTTTATGCATGTTTACCCTATAGAATAATTAGGAGCCTCTTTCGTAATCATTACATCGTGAGGATGACCTTCTTTAAATGAAGCAGTACTGATTGAGATAAATTCAGCCTTTTCTTGTAACTCTGAAACAGTAGAAGCACCTACATATCCCATTCCTGCACGAATACCACCTATCAACTGATATATATTACTCGTTAGGCTTCCTCGATAAGGAACTTGGCCTTCAATACCTTCTGGTACAAGTTTCCCAATTTCATCAACCGCTCCTTGTCCATAGCGATCTTTTGATCCTAAGGTCATAGCGCCAATTGAACCCATTCCACGATAAACTTTATAGGTTCGCCCTTGATAAAGAACCGTCTCTCCAGGAGATTCTTCTGTTCCAGCAAAAAGAGAACCAACCATCACACAACTAGCACCAGCGGCAATAGCTTTTACAATTTCGCCAGAATAACGAATTCCCCCATCAGCAATATAGGGAACACCTGCTTTTAAGCAAGGCTCAGAACATTCTAAAACAGCAGAGAATTGAGGTACTCCAATTCCAGCAACCACTCGAGTCGTACAGATTGAACCAGGGCCAACCCCAACTTTTATACCATCAACACCGGCAGCAATTAAATCTTCACATGCTTTTCCGGTAGCGACGTTACCTGCAACAATATCGACATCGTATTTACTCTTTAATTTTTGAACCATTCCAATGACACCTGCAGAATGACCGTGGGCCGTATCGACGACAATGGCATCTACTCCAGCTTGTACTAATAAGTCGGCCCTTTCTAATTCTTTTTCGCCAACACCAACAGCTGCAGCAACTCTTAATCTTCCGTACTGATCTTTTACTGAAAGAGGAAATGAAATTCCCTTAAGAATATCTTTAATCGTGATAAGCCCCTTAAGCTCTCCTCTATTATTCACCACAGGAAGTTTCTCTATCCGATGCTTATGTAGCAATTTTTTCGCTTCTTCGGTATCGATGCCTTCCATCGCAGTCACCAGTCTTTCCTTTGTAGTCATAATATCTTTGACCATAAGGTTTTCATTGGATTCAAACCTCATATCTCGACTGGTGAGAATCCCGACAAGTTTATTATTTTCTTCTACAACGGGAACTCCCGTAATCTGAAATTTTCTAATGAGATCAAAAACATCACCCAGTCTTTTTTCTGGAGAAATCGTAATGGGGTCTAGAATCATACCCGCTTCGTACTTTTTAACTTTTTGAATCTCTTTCGCCTGTTGAATTGGTTCGAGATTTTTGTGGATAACACCAATTCCACCACTTTGGGCCATGACAATGGCCGTTTGGGACTCTGTCACGGTATCCATAGCTGCGGAGACAATGGGAATATTTAGGTTAATATTTCTTGAGAATTTAGTAGCAAGGTTCGCATCTGCGGGCAATATTTGAGAATACCCAGGCCGAATGAGAACATCATCATAGGTTAGGAAGTTTTTCCCTTCTAAATACTTTTGTTTAGTCATCAACACCTCAGAATTAAAATTGCGGTGATTATACACCGCAAAAAGCTATCTGACGAGTAAATTTCTTAGGAGTTCTTAATAGTCTTTTTGGTAGTCCATATCGACCGATTGCAGCTTATCAATAAGAGCATTCATATCATCGCTATGACGCTTTTGATGTTTGTATTCTTTGATTAACTTCGACTCAAAAGTTTTTCCACTGGATCTTCTGTCATAAACCTTGGGAACCATATTCCCTAACGAGGCAGGAGCTCTATCGTATTTGGTAGCCTTTTTAGCCCCATAGACTGTGGTCTTCTTATCGAGAGATTTTTCATGGCCAGCGCTTGCAGGCATTCTTGATTTCGATTTTTGGCGAGATACTGATGCTCCATAAATATTTACTTTAACGGAGTTTTTCTTATAACCCTTATAAGAGTTACTTTTCTTTTTGTACTGAGGCTTAGTTTTCTTTACCTTTTCCACAACAGAAGCAGGCTCAACTTTCTTTACTTCAGGCTTTTTCTTGGCCAGCTTACTTAAATAACTTTTAAGCAGTTTTTCCGTATTGGCCTTTGGTGCCGGTACAACATTCTCAGATGAAGGTAAGCGTTCTCTACTATTTGTTATGGCCTGCTCAAAACTAAGATCTTGCTTTGGTACGTCTACATAAACTTGTCTCACATCTGGCACAATATTGGTTTTTACATTAGCAACTCTTTTTTCCTCAGCTTGGTCATCTAAGGATTTTACCCCTTGAAAGAGTCCTGTAATTTTTTGAAAAGAGCTATAACCAATTGGAGTTGGCTTTCTCGGCATTCCGTTATTTACATCATTACTGATGAAAGAAAAACGTCCATCTCGTATAGAAACATAGTTTTCACGATAGAGAATATTTTTAAACTGATACTCTCCTTTTAAAACCAAAATCTGTGTCTTTCCAGAAAAGGGATCGAAACTAATAATTCCCTCTCCATCAGAATACGCCACCTCTGAATTTGCCGTTGTAATTTGATAACTATTTTGATCACTCTCCACTAATGACTGTACCCATAAATAGCCAGACTTTAGCTTCATCTTTTTATGATCAACGTTGACATGTCCACTCCCTGAAAGAATGAACTGATGGTTGTAATAATCATTAAAAATAATTTGAGCGCCCTCTTCAGTAAAAATATCAGAGCCTGCAGGGAGATGAGTACCCACTTTTAACGTTTTGGTTTTACCTTGATGAGAATAGAAAGCTCTTCCATCTATTTTACTAATGGCAACGGCCAACTTTTGTTGACCATAAACGATAGATGAAAAGATCAGGGAAAACCCTAAAATAACAGTTTTAATGCTGTCCTCTCTTGTACTTCTGAACAATTCTTTCATAGTGCTGACTTAACACTTTCCATTCATTAGTATTTCTATATTTCTTTCTGAATTCTTCTACTGTTCCAAAAAATGCTTGATGGTCACCCATATTGAGTTGAGTTAAAGCAAGCCATAAACGTCCACCTCGATAATAGGGAGATGTTGGATAGTTCTTTACTAGTTTTCCAAGATTTTCGATCGTCCAGTCATAATGCTTTCCTGACTCATAAGCAGCAACACCAGCTTGAAATAATAACTCGTCGTTGATGGCCTCATTATTAGGATATTTTTTAATGAAAGTCTGAAAATACTGTGCGGACTTTTCAAAATTTTTCTTTTCAAATTCACTTCTTGCGACGGCAAGAATTTGACTTGGTTGCCAATGATAAACATCATCATTAACAAGATCTGTGTCTACCATATTCTTAATACTGGCCACTTCTCTCTTTGACTCAGACGTTTTACCTTCAGCTTCTTCTAGTTTTATTGTGAGATAGTTTTTTTCTGATTTTAATTTTTGTAAATCGTATCTTAACTTACCAATGATTAATTCTTGCTCTCGATTTTTCTTAGCAAGTTGCAACGCTACTTTTTCATAGCGATTAACCCTGGCCGATTTTTCTTCAATGTGATCAACAAAGTCACATGAGCTGAGTAAAGGGATAGTAAATAGTGTTAAAATAATTTCTTTTTTCATTTCCTCGACCTGCGATAATATTAAAAAACAGATGTCGTCATTCATCATTTCGGAACAAAATCATCAATATTTAGTTTTTTTATGAATTTTCTTGTAAGTTATCGAAAATATGTAAGCTTGAGTTCATTTTAGATCAATACAAGTTTTTTACTTGAAGCCGGCTAAACAGATATTGTGCAAAGACTTTCAAGAAAAATAATTTACAAATAACTGACTTAAATAAGAACATTTAGCGGACGAAACGCATTGCAAGATATGAGTTTTCAGCAAGCTAAAGATTAGCTATATTATTAAAAATTGAATCTAAAGAACAAAAATGAAAAAAATTATCCTCCTTTTTACTCTCCTTTTAAGCTCTTCCTGGGCCAATGAAGAAAACCTGGTAAAGATGTCACTTGCTACTCTCATTAAAGGTGAAAGTACTTATTTGGCCGTCACATTTCTCAATAAAGAAAAGTGGCACACATATTGGAAAAATCCTGGCAGTGCTGGAAAAGAAATCGAAGTACATTTTGAAGGTATTGAGGCGACAGAGCTTGAGTGGCCTGCACCGAAACTTTATCGCGAAGCCGGCGGTCTGATTGCTTACGGTTATAGTAACGAGTACACCTTCTTTTATAAGATCGCCAATAACCTGAATGCCGACTTCAAAGTCAAAGCAAATTGGCTCATTTGTAAGGATATCTGTATCCCCGGTAAAAAGGATTTATCAGGAAAATTGAATAACGGAATCTTAATTACCAAAAACGAATTTAAAACAAGCCCAAAGCTTTTAGAAGAAAGATTTGCACAACTTCCTATCAAAGCTGCTTGGCTTGAGAATCTAAAAATTAACCTTCACAAAGGAAAAAAAGCCAATACTCTCGATCTTTTTTACAGCACAAAAAGACCATTTCCAAAAACCAAAGACACAAACTTTTTAACTCCCTTTCCAACTTTTCTTATTACATTTAATAAGGAAGTCGTTCAAAAAGAAGACTCAATTTTAAAAGGTCACCTTCCTCTGGAGTGGGACGGAGAATATGAAGATCCCGAGATACCTTTACCAGAAGATGGTAAACTAAACTCTCCCCTTACTTTTAAATTTGTCTATCACGACTCAATAAAAAAAAGACCCGTCATTATTGAAAAAAGCTTTTCAAGTTTTCAATTAGATCAACCTGCTCAATTGATAGCGGCGACTACTGAAGCTAAAAAAATGCCTCCGGCGACATCTCGATCAATTCTTATTTATATTGTTTTAGCATTTTTTGGTGGGCTCATCTTAAATGTTATGCCTTGTGTACTTCCCGTAATATCTTTAAAACTTTTTAGTCTTGCTGCTCATAGTGATGAGTCTGATCAGTCTATCTTTAGACACAATTTATTTTACACGTTTGGTGTGCTTGCAACATTTTTTGCCTTGGCCATTATCGTTCTTGTGATGAAGGCTTCTGGTGAAAGCATCGGTTGGGGTTTTCAACTCCAAAGTCCCCTCTTTGTCAGTATTATGGCCATATTATTATTTATACTAGGCTTAAATCTTTTTGGTCTTTTTGAATTTAAAACTCCCGGAGGAAAAACCTTAGGAAATATGGAGCTAAAAAAAGGTGTCCTCGGTGACTTTATGGGAGGAGTTCTTGCCACTATTCTTTCAACTCCTTGTAGTGCCCCTCTTCTAGGTGGGGCTTTAACATTTGCTTTTACCGCTGGAACATTCGAAATTTTTACGATCTTTACTTTCATAGGCTTAGGTCTTTCGAGTCCTTTTATTTTAACAGGTCTTTTTCCATCACTGATTAAGTTTTTACCAAAACCAGGTATGTGGATGGAAAACGTCAAAAAATTTCTAGGGATGACCATGTTTTTAACCGTCTTATGGTTATTAGATGTGTTTAATTCTTTAACGGACCTTCCTCTGGCCTATACTAAAATTAATGTCGTCATGCTTTTTGTCTTCTTTGCTTTTTATTTTGATAAAAAAATTGGAAAGAAAAAACCTCTTAAAATTATTTTCTATATCTTACCACTGGTTTTATTTAATAACTTAATCATCACTGAAATCAATACGTCTCATGCAAGCTCGAAATCTATGATTGCAGAGAAGAAAAGAGATGGTCTTCAATGGGAGCCTTGGAGTGAGAAAAGAATGGAAGAACTCAAAGGCGAGTTAGTCTTTATTGATTTCACAGCAAAATGGTGCCTCACCTGTAAAGTAAATGAAAAGCTTGTTATTGATACCTCTGCATTTAAAAAACTCGTTGACGATTATAATGTAAAACTGCTTCTCGGTGACTGGACAAAAAGAGATCCTATTATTGAAGCATTTCTTAAGAAAAACGGACATGTCGGTGTTCCGGTATACTTTATTCAAAAGAAATCTGGGGAGTTGATTGATTTAGGTGAAACAATTTCAATTAAAGAAATTGAATCTCACTTGAAGTAGATTTCTTTTATACCGACTTCTATTCCAAATAATTTGTTAACCACAAGGCTTGCTTTTTCTATGTCGTTATTAACACTGTCGTAAACTTGCCAATTATCACCATGGGAAAGAAGTGACATATCTTTCTTACGATATGTCCCGCCAGAACCAGAAAGTGACCCACGGTAAAGATAAAATAATTCCATCTCTCCACCAACATCATAAATAAAATTTGGACTTTTCAATATGGCCAAATTATAACCTTGCCTTTTAACAAGAACGATTCCTGTTTTGATATTAGAAATTGGTTTCGTATCTCTTGATTGAAGACCTGCTTGGTGATTCCCTTTTAAGTAAGAATCGACATAGAGTTTTGTGATTTTATTATTCTTATCTACATCTAAAACCATTTTGTAATCATATTTTTCATCTACCGAATTATTTCGAACATCTAATATCGTAATTTCTTTTGCATGGACAGTTAAAAGTAATATTAATGAAAATCCTAGAACTAAACTCTTCATTAAAACCTTCCTTGGTTTAAATTGTATTTAGTTTAATTATAGTAGATTTTTAAAAAATTTCGAATGTTATGGCTGTATTTCAAAGCGAGATGCAAATTGTAAGATATCTTTCATGATCGTTTCAGGTGGAGTGTTTTCATAGAGTACTTTATAAACACCCTCAAAAATTTTCGCCCTTACCTCGAATTTCTCTGCTAATAAATACGCTGCTTTAGCTGTTTTATAACCTTCAACGACTGTTCTTTGGCTATTGATAATTTCTTCAGGTTTTCGACCTTTGGCAATTTCAATTCCAAATTGTTTATTTCTAGATAAACCGCCCGTCGTAGTCAGAATTAAATCCCCCATTCCTGAAAACCCATAAAACGTTTCCGGTCTGGCATTGATGACATGTCCAAACCTTAACATCTCAGCAATGGCCCAAGTAATAAGGGCCGCTCTTGTGTTGTGGTTATAGCCAAGGCCTTCAATAATTCCACCAGCAATAGCAATGACGTTTTTTAACGCCCCTCCAAGAAGAACACCTTTAATATCGTAGGACCCCATACATCTAAAATAGGGAGTTTCTATCATATTCATGGTTTTAGTAATGGTCTCCTTTGACTTACCAGCAAGAGTCACCAATGTAATCTGCTCTTGCATAATTTCTTTGGCAAAACTTGGTCCTGATAAAAAAGTAAATAAGTCTCTATGGAGAGGAAAAAGATCAAAGAAAAGATCATCAGGAAGTTCTAACGTTTCTGCATCAATACCTTTTGAAAGAGAAACCAGAGGAATACCTCTTTCAAAATAATCTCTATAACGTTCTTTTTCGGCAGTAAAATAGGAAGCAATTGCTTTAGTAGGTAAACCTGAAACTAAAAGGTTAATCTCATCTCTATCATATTTATCAACGTCTTCCCATGTTAGTGCAGGAATGAGGTTATCAGGTAAGCTATGACCGGGAAGATAAACAGTATTCTCTCCCCCTTTAATGGCATTAAAGACATCTTCTGATCTAACTTTCAAAATGACTTTTTCAAAATTATGAGAAACTATTTTAGCAATTGATGTACCAAAAGCACCTGCTCCAACGACTAATGCAATCTTTCCTTTTTTCATTTTAAAACCTCATATCAAAGCTTAATAATACCTTTAACACTTTCAAGCTTTTGATAAATTGAAATAATTTCATCGGAGCTGGCAACATTTTTAGTTATTGAAATACTAATATAATTACCTTTTTTCGATGGCCTTTTATCGACTTTTACATTTTGATCAAAATAATTCATGACTTCAGATACCTGATCTGTTTTAACAATAAACTTAAAAGTATAATTCGTGGGCCAGGTATAATGATCATCCAGGAGTTCTTGAAATTTACTTCGGTCATTCATAATTAAAAGTCTTCTATAACAGGAACAATATTTTGTGCATATCTTACTAAATCAATGACCTCTCTCGCACAGCCCATACCAGAGTCAATATAAGTAACATAATCGACGACTTCTTTAACCTCATGGCTAGAAGAAGGAACAGTGGCTGAGAATCCTGCTTTTTTTAACAAAGGAATATCAAAGAACTCATCCCCCATATAAAGGATCTCCTCTGCTTCATACCCCAAATCCATAATACTTTTGAAAGCTGAACGCTTATCATCTGTACCTTTATAAACAAAATCTAACTTTAAATTTTCTTTAAATCTTTTATCGATGCTATAACTTTTGCCCCCAGTAATAACACCCACTTTTAGCCCTGCCTTCATTAAGATATGGAAACCGTACCCATCATTAGTATGAGTCATTCTATTCCATCCAACCTCTTCTCCATGCCACCAGACTCTACCATCAGTTAGAATTCCGTCTACATCAAAAGCACATACTTTGATCTTTTTTAATTTATCTTCATACTTTTTAGAGATTTCTCTTAAGTTTAAATTATGCATTTAAATTAACCTGATAAATTTTAAATAACTTTTCTAAAAGTGCTGGAACGTCTTGTAATGGTAAACAAGTTGCAGAATCACTTAAGGCCTTCGCGGGTTCAGGATGAGCTTCCATAAAAACCCCATCAGCACCGGCGGCCATAGCCGCTTTTGCAAGAGTCTCAATCTGGTCTCTTTTTCCCCCTGTTTGATGGCCAAGTCCACCTGGTCTTTGCACTGAGTGAGTCGCATCAAAGATCGCTCGGGCGCCAGACTTCTTCATTTCATTGAAAGAGGCCATGTCGACAATGAGATTATTATAACCAAAACTGCTTCCTCTTTCCGTTAAAAGAATTCTATTAAGAGGTAATATTTCTTTCACTTTATTTACAATATTAATGGTGTCGCTAGGAGCAAGAAACTGACCTTTTTTAATTTTTAAACTCTTTCCATATTTAGCACAAGCGTTGGCAGCTGCTACCAATAAATCAGTTTGACGACAAAGAAATGCAGGAATCTGAACATAATCGACAACTGCTGCAACCTCTTCCGCTTGCTCTGGCAAATGAATATCTGTGATTGTAGGTAGTTCAAACTTTTGATTTACTTTATTTAAAATATCTAATCCCTTTTCAATACCAGGACCTCGATAAGAATCTATTGAGGTTCTATTGGCCTTATCAAAACTACCTTTGAAAACAAGATCAATATTTGTCGATGTTTTTTCTTTTAAATAACCAGCTATCTCCATAGCTAACTCTTCGCTCTCAAGCACACATGGACCACAAAATGTTAAAAGACGAGTCGTCATAATTTTACCTTTTTAGATTATTGGCTTGCTCTATAAAAGTTTTAAATAGAGGATGCGGTTCATACGGCTTAGATTTAAACTCAGGATGGAACTGACAGGCAATAAAATAAGGATGATTTTCCAATTCGACCATTTCAACAAGATTTAGTTTTTTGTTTTTACCGGAAATAATTAAACCTTTTTGAGTAAGTTTATCTAAAAAGTCATTATTAACTTCAAGGCGGTGTCTATGCCTTTCACTGATTTCATCTTTTCCATAGACCTTTCTGGCCAGTGTTCCTTTTTCTAGCTGACAATCATAGGCACCAAGTCTCATGGTTCCACCTTTGTCGCCTTCATCACTTTGACCTTCCATATAATCAACTATTAAATTCCCATTTTCTTCAAATTCTCTAGAAGTTGCATTTTCAATTCCTGCAACATTTCTTGCATACTCAACAACAGCTAATTGTAATCCCAAACAAATTCCAAAAAACGGAATATTATTTTCTCTGGCATATTGAATGGCCTTAATTTTTCCTTCGGTTCCACGTACACCAAAACCGCCAGGAACTAAAATCCCCTGAACTTCTTCAAGCTCATCCATTTTCCCAGCTTCGAGATCTTCTGCATTTATATAGAGAGGCTCAAGTTTAAGTTGATGAGCAATGGCCCCATGCTTAAGTGCCTCGTCGAGTGATTTATAGGACTCTATGAGGTCCATATATTTACAGACAATTCCAATCTTTACGGGAGCAACGGGATTTTCAATATTATGAACCACCTTTTCAAGATCTTTAATCTTTGGAGATGTGGTCCACATACCAAGAAGCTCTGTAATTTTTTCGTCTACTCCTTGGCGATGAAAATTTAATGGCAATTGATAAGTTGATTTTTGATCGATAGAGCTAAAAACATGTTGTCTTGGAACATTACAAAACAGTGAAATTTTATCAATAATACTGGGATCAATTTCTCTTTCTGCTCTACAAATAATCATATTAGGGTAGAGACCAATGGATCTTAATTCTTTCACAGAGTGCTGAGCAGGTTTTGATTTTAACTCTCCCGCTGCATTTAAGTAGGGAATCAAAACCAAATGAACAAACAAAACATTTTCATGACCGACATCTTGAGCAAATTGCCTAATGGCCTCTAAAAAAGGAAGTGATTCAATATCACCAACAGTTCCTCCAATTTCTGCAAGCAGTAAATCTGCCCCCTCTGCTGCCATATGGATTCTTCTTTTAATCTCATTGGTAATATGGGGAACAACTTGAACTGTTTTACCTAAATATTTCCCTTTTCTTTCATTTTCAATAACTTCTAAATAAATCTGACCTGTTGTAAAGTTCGACTTTCTTGAAAGAGTAAGCGAAGTGAAACGTTCATAATGTCCAAGATCAAGGTCTGTTTCAGCTCCATCATCTGTGACAAAAACTTCACCATGCTGAGTTGGGCTCATGGTACCCGGATCAACATTTATATAGGGATCCATTTTTAACATATTAATCTTGATCCCTCTTCTTTCAAGCAGCATACCAATACTTGCCGAAGCCAAACCTTTACCAAGAGAACTCGCTACACCACCAGTAATAAAGATAAACTTTTTATTGGCCTTTTTATTACTCTTCACCCAATACTCCCTCTAATTTATAAATATCTTCTGGTGTATCAACACCGATAAACTTTTTCTTTGTAATCATGGCACCAATTCTCATCCCTAAATCGAGAGCACGTAACTGCTCAAGAGACTCTTTCACTTCATTTGTACTTTTCTCAGCATTAAAAAACTTCTCTAATGCTTCGGTTTTATAACAATAAATTCCGATATGATGATAAAAACTTTCAAACTCACTATCTCGGTGAAATGGAATAGGTGCTCTTGAAAAATAATGACATTCACCATTTTTTTCATTCAACAACGCTTTAACACAATTTGGATTTTCAAAATCTTCTTTGACTTTAGATTTATTGACGTAGGTTGTGATATCAAAATTCGATTCTTGATGAAACTCGAGTAAGTTCAAAAGGTCTTGTTTATTTATTAAAGGCTCATCACCTTGAACATTAATAATATAATCAAAGTTTTGATCTTTATAATATCGCTGCCAAGCCAAGTATATTCTCTCAGAGCCTGTTGAAACATTATCGTCCACTCGACAAACATTTCGGGACTTGTCTTTTAAAGTGTGTTCAATTTCATCATGATCAGTAACGACAGAAATTTCAATTGGGGGTAGGATTTCGTTGGAAGTTATTTCTTCCACACACTGGTCATAGACCCATTCAATCATCTTCTTCCCAGCAATATTCGCCAAAGGCTTACCGGGAAACCTGGTCGATCCAAACCTGGCAGGAATCAAGACCAAGGCCTTAACACTCTCAGAAATGGCAACCCTCCTCGAGTAAAATCACAAAGGGAACAAGCTACCATTACTTATGTACTGTGGCAAAGTCATGTTATTATAATTACATGAAATTTTTACTAATTTTCATCACAATGGCCTTCAAAATTAGCGTACTTGCTCAGTCGGCCATCACAGATCCTGCAATTTCACTAAGATGCCAAGAACTTATTGGCGCTCGGCAAAAAAAGGTTATGCATAAACAGAAAATCAAAGAGCTCTTAAACCGAAATGGAAAGTTACAGTCGATTACTCCACCAGAGAGAGTCTCCATAAGAGAAAAGCTCATTCAAAATTCTCAACGACTCGAAAAAGAGCTAGAGCTCACTTCATTGAGAATACAAAAACAAGAAGAAACAATTATTCGCCAAGGTTGCCCAGGAATTAATATCTAGTTCTTTCCAGAATAAATTTGACCACTTAGCAAAAACTTCGCTATCCTTTTCAAACACACACAATAATTGAGAGACCACTAGTTGAACAAAGTCACTCTGACCTTCTTATCTTTTCTCTTTATCTTATTACCTAAGGTAATGGGGCAATCTGTTCCAAAAGGTCTTTATATCCAAGAAGACAAGGAACTAAACGAAAAGATGGAGTACAAACCACTCAGTCTTACCGATGTGATAGAACAAGGGTTAAGGAAAAACTATGATCAAGTTGATCGAAAAATGGGGCTTGAATCTCTTCAATTGAGCTGGGAAGAAACTTGGGATACTTTTTGGTTACCCCAGGTTGAAGTCAATATGGTCACCACTCCGCAGAGAGTCGCAAGGCTAAGAAGAGGAGATTTGCTTTCATCTCGAACTCGCTCAACGTCTGGTTATCTGCAATTAGATTTAGGAAATTACACTATCTTCAATTGGGGAAAAGAGTTTCTAGTCCACCTCAATAATAAAGACCAATTTTTACAAGATCGTCGAAACCTAGGTGAGGATCGAAGGTTACTCAGGTCTCAGTTAATCGATGCCTATTTCGAGCTGCTTTATTTAAATAAACTACTCGAAATCAGAAAAGACCAGCTTCAACAAGCCTCTTTTGTCTACCGTTACAATAGAGAGAAAATCACACTCAGAAAGATATCACGGCAGGAGTATTACCAATCCCGTGCCATCTACCTTAAGGCCCAAAATGATTATCAACAGGCCAAAATAGATAAAGAAAGTAAAGATGAAGAGATCGCCCTTTTAATTGTAGATGAGCCAGGAACTCGCTACTTATTAAAAGATGAAATTCGTTTTCAAAGATTAGGTTATCCCCTTCAATCTGCTTTAGAACTTGGGGAAAGAGATGCTAGAAGTGTTCTCGATGCCAAGATTGATGTGAAACAAGCGCAACGTGAACTCAAAGTGGCCAGATTACAAAACCTCCCCTTACCTCAATTTGATTTAAACCTTGGTGCTTACACTCACACGATGGGACCGGCCATTCATGATACAAGATATGATACTGGTTTAAACGGTAGTAACTTAGATATCGTCGCTTCAGTTTCTGCGACCTGGACTCTTTTTGGTCAAAACGGTTTTCTCAACCAAAGAAGAACTGAACAGCGTACACTTGATCGACAGCGTACTTTTAATCGCCTTAAACAGGCGATCAACCAAGTAAAAACCGGAATTCAACAAAGTTATATCAATATCAAGTTTCTAGAAAATCATATTCGTGTGCTTGAGGCCAGAGTCCCCACTGTAAAAAAACTATATGACTCAGCTCTCGATAATTATCTCAATAAGAAAACACGCTTTTTAGATTATCAGGATGCACTTGAAGAAATGACTTCTGCTCAAATGCTGATGGCCCAATACCAGTATTTACACTTGAGAAGTAAACTTACTCTTGCGGAACTCATTGGAAAAGAAAACATTCCAGGTGAGAATTTTGAAAAACAAGTCACTCCACTAGGGAGAACTACAAAATGAAAAATTTAATCATTCTTCTTAGTTTCATTTTTCTTCCACAACTTTTTGCAAAAGACAGCATGGAACATAGTGATGCTGAGTTAGAAGAAATGATTGAAGATGATTCTGCTAAATTAGTACAAATTAGAGATATCGACTCAGGCTTAATGGTTGATCGCCATCGAATAAAAGATGATCGCAACAGAATTAGTTTTCTCTTTCATGGCAACACAAATCTCTACAAAATTGCCGATGTAACGGCCCTTGAATTTAATTATGCTCATCATTTTAAAAACTACTGGATGGAATTTTTCTACATGAGAACTCAAGCCGATTTTTATCGTATTGTAGATGAAACCAACTCGGGAGATCTTGCCGGAAGTAGCGCTTTGGATGAAAGTAACGATGAGCTCAATATATTTGGAGTCGGCGTCAGTATGAGAGGGGCTTGGATACAAGAGCTTATCAACTCAGAGTCAATTTATACACATACTGCAGCAAATTTTGGTTACTACACATTGAACCAAAACTTTTCTAATCGAACCTATAAAGGACCTGGTCTCAAGGCCGACCTTGGTCTCCATGTAAGAAACAGCAAATCAATGCATTATGGTGTCAGGACAACTTATCACCTGGCCCATGTAAAGCGTCCACAGGCTTTTACTGACGAGAGTTCAAGTAGTCGATCTTTACTTCTAACGTGGATGACGATAGGAGTAGACTTAAGTTTTTATTTTTAAAACGAGGTCTAAAATGATACCCCGCTATGAAAAAGTCGAAATCTCTTCTCTCTGGAATGAACAAGCAAAATTTGGCTCTTATTTAGAAGTTGAACTCGCGATACTAAAAGCATTAGAACCGGAGTTAGTACCAGCTGGTACTGCTGAAAATATTAAATCTAAAGTAAAAATAAATCCTGAACGAATTAATGAAATCGAAAAAACAACTCGTCATGATATCATCGCCTTTTGTACTTCTATTACCGAAAATTTAACTGCCGAAGAAGGAAAATACTTTCACTTTGGAGTCACATCTTCAGACATTATCGACTCTGCCATGAACCTTCAAATAAAGCGTTCATTAGATTTAATAAGACCAGCTTTCAAAGCACTTTTACATTCACTTCATAAACGTTCTGTCGAAATGAAAGACATCATGACGATTGGACGTTCCCATGGAATGTATGCAGAGCCTATGAGTTTTGGCCAAAAACTCTTAGGTTTTTATAATGAGTTTTCAAGACACTATAAGGCTTGGGAAACTTGGTACGACGAAAACTTAACCATTCAATTTAGTGGAGCAGTAGGAAACTATACCATTCTCACTCCCGAGCAGGAAGAAAAGGCAGCAGAATCTTTAAGGATGAAAGTTGAACCTCTTTCAACTCAAGTCATTCCAAGAGATCGACTTGCTTCGCTTATTTCTATCCATGCCCTCATTGCAAGTGCTATGGAACGATTTTGTGTCGAAATCAGACACCTCCACCGTAGTGATGTCGCTGAACTTCACGAGGGGTTTAAAAAAGGACAAAAAGGCAGCTCAACAATGCCTCATAAGAAAAACCCTATTAGCGGTGAAAATCTAACAGGAATGGCGAGAGTTCTCAGATCACATGTTCATATGGCCCTAGAAAATATTGTGCTATGGCACGAAAGAGATATTTCTCATAGCTCGACAGAGAGACTTTACCTCCCTGATAACTTGGGCCTTATGCTCTATTCACTTGAGAGATTAACAGATACTGTGGATAATTTAGTGTTTCATCATGAGGTCATCGAAAACCGTGTTTTTGAGCAACATAATTATTTATCTAGTTACTATCTTCATCAACTTTTAAAGCAGACTGACGTAAAAAGAGAAGAGTTATACTACTTTGTTCAAGAAGCTGCTTTTAAAAGTCAAAGTGAACCTGAGGCAACCGCTTTTCACAGAGAGTTGGTTACGATTTGCAAAGATAAAAATATAACCGTCGATTTAACAACTCCTACAAAAGAAGAGTTAAAAAATATTTATCTAGGAAGCACCGATCAAGTATTTCATCGCTCACTTGAACAGTACCCTCTTCCATGAATATACTCTTAAGCTTCATATTTACTTTTTGTTTTGCTCACCAGTTTGATCAATATGAATGGAAAGTATTTAAAGAAAAAGACAATATTACGGTCTACAAGGCCAACTCCCGACATCAATCAGGCCTCATTCCCATCCGTGCAAAATCAGTGATCAACCATCCTTTAGCAAAAGTCATCTCTGCCATGAGTGATAGTGATCGTAAGCACGAATGGATTCCAAGGCTTGTCAAAAATGAGATTGTCGAGCAAACATCACCTTTTAGCCGTGTGGAATATTCTCTCTACACTGCTCCATGGCCTTTAATGGATCGTTCATTTCTTATTGAAATCGTTGGAAACTACATCAAAGAAAAAAAAATGCTCGTCATTACAATTAAATCCGTAGAGAGAAAGGATTACCCTGAAGAAAAAAACTATATCCGCGGCATTACTCACCTTGGAAGAATAGAGTTAATCAAATTAGGACCAAATAAAACGTCTTTTGAAACATGGCTCATAACTGACTTCAAAGGTGGAATCCCGAATTGGATCATCAATATAATTCAATCAAAATGGCCATTTAGAATGTTGGATAGACTTAACAAGCAACTCAACAAACCTGATATCGTTGTCCTAGATAAATATAAGCCTCTACTAGATTAAAATTTCACTTTCCTAAACGCTTTTGAATCCTTTCGAGCTGACGCTCTAACTCCACTTTCATTTTTACTTCATCAAAATCTTTTTGCTCTCTAATTAAGCTGGCATATAGTGCATCTCTTAATGCTACTCGAACAAAAGGTAACCTTTCATCTATTTGCTTTTGAACAAAGATTTTCAAACGATGTGGAAAGGATCCTTTTTCTGCGTATTTAAGTTTTAAAAGAATTGATGATTTGGAAAGAAGTAGTTTGGAAACCAAATGCTCAGCCACTTCACTAATCGCATACTCAACAAGTCTTTTATTTTTATTAAGAACATAAAGATGTTTATTAAAATTTTTAAGCAAATTCACTTTGCAATTAATATCCTGTTTCCCACGTGGAGCTTCGATATTTTCAAAATTTTTTAAATATTTAAGATAATGATACAACTTTTGTAAAAATTCATTTGTCTGCTTATAGTCATATGAAGTTAGTACATTTTTAATAAATTCACGATCTTCAAAACTATCCGTTAGCTCCTAGAGGCAATCCCCAGAGATTGAAACGTTCTCGCTTTTAATGAGATCAATAAGTTCAGTTTCAGAATAACGACGAAAATCTTCTGCTTCTTTTAAACAAAGAAGTGGGTAGTCATATTCTGCTGCTTTTTGTTCTAGTTTATACTGAATTTCTTTTTTATGATTAATCGTTTGAGACTTAGCAGTGCTCTTTTCTCTTTGCATAGTTGATTCAATAAGACGAACCTCATCTAGAATTTCTTGCTCTATTGTATCTGTGTAGGAATAAAAGCCTGAATACAAGCTATAGAGAAGGACTCCTGTTAATAAACAAAATAACAGAGCTTTTTTCATTCTAAATTAAGTCGTTAAAACTTTCTTTAGACTTTAAAGAGTTCACGATTTCTTTAACTTTTTGCGAATCTTTTTTAGGTAATACTAAAACGGTTTTATCATTTGAAACGACGATTAAATCATTCACATTAATTAAAGAAACATATTTATTTGGAGCAAAGACTATATTACCGTTGGCATTATCAACGTAATAATCACGACATTCCGTAATCGTATTATTCTCTTTTTTCTCAATGACTTCCTCAAGAGCATCCCAAGAGCCTAAATCATTCCAATCAAAAAGCGCAGGAACAACACTTACTCTCTTACTTTTTTCCATAATGGCATAGTCAATGGAGTCTTCAGGAATTTGATTATAAATGGCCGCTAATTCATCATCATTATTTAAAGCCGACCTTAAACCATTATATTGCTTAAAAGCTTCGGGAGCGTACTCCGCAAACTCTTCTAGAAAAACTTTTATCTTACCGACAAACATGCCAGCATTCCAAAAATAATCTCCACTCGCTAGATACTCTTTGGCCGTTTCAAGATTCGGCTTTTCTTTAAATTCAGCAACATCAAAAACGTCTTTTTTAGCCTCACTTCCCTTTTGAATATAGCCATATCCTGTATGAGGACAATGTGGTGTTATACCGACGATGACAATTTTATCCTCAGTGGCCGCCACCATCGAGGCATCACTCATGGTTTGTCTAAACTTTTCGTGATTAATGATAACGTGATCACTGGGAACGACCATGACAATGTCATTTTCATCTGCCCCATTTTCGATTAAAGCAGCAAGACTTAACAAAATACAAGGAGCAGTATTGCGACCAGCAGGCTCAAAGATAAGCCCTTTATCTCCAACTTGATCAACGGAGTTTTCTTTCGCAAGTGCCTCTTGTTCCTTAACAGTGACAATATAACGTCTATCTGCTGGTACAAGTTTCTCAAATCGAGTTAATGTTTCTGATAAAAGTGATTTTTCACTTGTTAAAGAAAGATATTGCTTTGGTTTAGCACTGGTAGATTCAGGCCAAAAACGTGTTCCCTTCCCTCCTGCCATAACTAAGCAGAATAAATTAGATTCCTTAGTGTTTTCCATGATGATCCCTTAATCAAATCGAACAAAAACGTAATCTTGCCCTTGGAACAATGAGTACTCTTTTTTTACATACTCTTTGGCCTCAGAAAGTGATGCAAAAGCACCAAGACTAACGCGAAACCATGTCCCTCTGTTTGGCAATTCAACCTCGTTGATTATAGGGTTATATCCACGAACTTTAAATCCCTCTGCGAATTCTTCTGCTTCGCGCAAACTACGATGAGATCCAAGCTGAATAGTAAATTTACCTTTATATTGATCAGAGACTTTCTCAAGCTCCATTTGAGGCTTCTCCGCCGCCATATCCATAACAGGAGGCACAACGGTTTTAGCTTTCGTATCGCTAACAGCTGAGTCAGAAACCTGATCTTCTTGATTTTTCTTTAATTCAACGTTTTTTTTTTCTAATACTTTTTGCATTTGCTCATCAGAAATCTTTTTTGAGCGACCAGAAAGCTCATCGATCAACTTTTCTTCAAGTCTTTGATTGAGATCTTTTATAGAGACATTTTCTTCTTCATTGTTTTCTTGCTTATCAACAACTTCATTTACCATTTCTTCTTGACCTGAAAGAATCTCAACCATTTGTCGATCTTCTTGCTTAAGTCCCGCTTCAGCATAAGAAAAAGACTTCCCCATCTTTACGCCAACGACAAACGAGGTAATTGCAGTGACAACCATAAAAAGAAAGATAAGAGCTACTTCCTTTTTTGAGAAAACATAAAGCTTTGTTTTTTCATCCATGTATTTATTTTAATACGTGATTCCAATTTGGTGCAAAATGTTTTTATAAGAAATTTTCTCCGAGCAATTCACTCCAGTTCAATAGTGATTTTTCACTTTTTTTGAATTGAAAAAATACTCTCAAAAATTCATAACCCCATAAACACTGACTATGGAGGAAATCAATATGAAGCAATTAAAAAACAACAAAGGCCAATCTCTTTTAGAGTACATAATCCTGACCAGCTTAATTGGAATATTTTGCCTCACAACTGTAAGCAGCTTTGGCAAGAGACTCAAAACAAAGATCTCAAATATGAATCGAACCATAACTGAAAAAATTCAAATTCCATGATTCAGTACATAACCGTAAATTTTTTATTACTCACCCTATCGTTCTTTATGATTGAAGTTTTACACATAAATAATTGCCAATTAAACAATCGAAACAAAAATTTCCAACTCATGATCAATGGCCTGATTGATGAAAAAGATTATCGATTTATCTACAAGAACTGTGGTTTGATTACCACATATCATAAAAAAGATAATCGACACTCTTTTTCTGTAAAAAACCTTAGCTCATTTTTTAGTAGATCTAAGAAAAATACTTTTCAGCTTCAAAGAGGAATACCTAAAAGTGAATAATCAAGGTTCAGTCTCTATTACAGCATTAGTATTTATACTTATTGTCGTTTCAATTATCTTTTTAAATTATCAAACGATCGTTACTGTTGAAAAAACTATTGTTCGAAAGAGTCTTCATTATCTTTGTTTTAAAGAACTGATTATTACTCATAAAAAACTTGTCAAGAATGTTGAACTTAACAATATTCAAATCGGTATTGGTAATAGCTTACTTTTAAATCCCAAGACAGCGGCAGCGGGTAAGACCATGATAGAGCTAGCAAAAAATATTCAAAGAGCTTCTTACCTAAAGGCCTCTCATAAAATTCTAAAAAGTAAATATTGTAATAAAAATGAAAAGGCCATCCAAGTTATGAACCTCCCCTATAAACCAAATTTCGAACGAGTTCTCAACATTGCACAACTCAAGGATAAAGAATGGAAAATCATACTTATCGATACAAAAAGAAAATCCCTCGGCTTTACTCAAGCAAAACTAAGAGCGACGGGCAACGGTATTTCGAATTTAAAAGTAACAATAAAAGATTTAAACAAAAAGGCTTTGCCCTTATCGAATTTCTTATATGGAGCGGAATTTTTATAACTCTGATGTCTCTTTACTTTAAACAATTGAATAAATCTCATGAAAGAATTAACAAAAAAATTAACTTTTTTAAAACAGAATGGAAAAGAATCAAGTAAAAACAACTGGGTTTCTCCTGCGGAGCTAGAAAAATTTGTTATTAAAAAAGAGAGACGTAGGTTTTTCATCCTTCTTATCATTTCAAACTTTTTTGTTTGGTTAATTCTTAATTCTGACAATGAGACAAAGAACAACTCACTAACGAGTAAAATAAAATTACATCATGTTATTTTAAATATAGACGCTAAATTATTAGTCCCTCTTTCTGAAGATGAATCAAAAATCTCTATTCTTAACCACGACAAGCTCATCATTCAAAAAGCATTTCTTTTACCAAAAGCGAAACAAAAAGCACTTAACGAAAATGGCCCTTGGAAAGTAGAAATACATAAAGAAGAAATTCATAAAATTCTCAATAGCAAATCTCAACTCAAGATAATCCCAAGAACAAATAAGGTACCTTCAACAAAAGGAATTAACCGTGAAATTAGTTTTTAGCTTGATCCTGACTCTCGTAATAGAGCAACATCTTCTAGCTCGAGAAATTATTCAAATTCAAATCAATAACCAATCTAACGGTGAAAGGATTAAAGAATTAAATAAAACTTTAGAAAACCAGCTCGGTATTCCAAAAGGTTTTATTAGTGTCTTACATACTCAAGATAGGATTTGTTCATTAAGGGATAGAAAGATTGTTATAGGAATTTGTGTTGAAAAGAAAAACGTTAGAGTTTTTTATACCAATAGAGAACTATACAGAAGATCAATTAAAAAAATAATTGATCTTCATTTATTAAAGGATAGCTAATGCTGAAAATTACTTCTTACTTATCCGGGTGGATCGCAAACTTAGGAGTAGTTCCCTTGTTCTGGTTTTGGGCCTTTCTTCTCTTACCCATTTTTACTTTCTTGTTTGCTCTACGATTACGAGTAACTCTTGTTCTTGAAACCATAATATTTTCCTTAACTTATAATCAAATCAGACTCAAGAATCTAACCAAGATTGCTAATTATGTCAAAATATCGATTCTTATTTCACTTCTTTATTCGACTCAAACGAGGGCAAACAAAGATGAAAATAAGATTATCTTTCTAGGAAAAGGCCAAGTGTTCGAAATTAAAGGTAAAAAGATTAGGAGTTATACCATCGGGAACAAGGAGGTCATTAAGTCTAAATTGATCAAAAATAACGCACTGCTAGTTAAAGCAAATAAAATTGGTTATAGCGATATCTTTATCTGGTGGGCCGACAAAAACTCTCCCGAGAAGTACACCTTCAATATCATGTCTAAAAATTCAATTTTAAAGAAAAAGGAACTTGAGAGCTTTTTTTCTAAACTTAACATTAAAGTTAAAAATAATCTCAACTCTTATGAACTCTCAGGAGAATTACATGATATTTCTCATTACAAAGATTTTGTAAAAGTTATCAAACAAAATGATCACTTTATTAGAATCAAAGGCCTAAAACTTTCTCCATCGTTGAGAAAAGAAATTTTAATAGAAATCTATGAGCATGCCTTCAAGTCAGAAAATGATCAACTTAATTGTAATTTTAAAAATATAAAAATTGTCTGTTACTTCGATAAGACACAGTCACTTCAAAAAGAAAGTAAAATTTTTTTAGAAAATTCATATTTTATAACTTTTATACCACTTCAAATACATAAAAATAGAACCTTTAAAATGAAGATGCACATAATTCAAATTGAAAATACTAGTGGCAATGATTTGAATCTTGGATTAGATAAAGTGAGTGGTCAGCTATCAGAATTTTTTGATGATAAGTGGACTTCAATTTTGAAAAAAAATAGTTTTTTGATAAATAATCATGAGTATAAAGTTTCAACTCTTGCAAAACCAGAAAGTGTCATTCGTTTTAATCATCCAACAGAAATGAAGATTGGATCAGAAATACCTTATAATGCCATCAATAGTGATCAAGTTGTCAATACTCAGTGGAAGTTTGCTGGATTAAAAGTAAAAGTCGTTATAAAACCGCAAGGAGAATTAATTTTATTAAATTTTGATACAAGGCTGACTTCCCCTACAGAAGGACAATCGATAAGTGGGAATTATGAGCAATCCTCTAGCTTGATTAAACTTGGACACTCTCTCAAATTATTTGACATCTTTTTTCAAACTTCAGGCAACAAAGAATCGAAACTTCCTTATCTTTCATCAATTCCAATTCTTGGTAAAATTTTTTCCTCCACTTCAGGTCATGCTGTTCATAAGAAAATACTAGGGTTTCTTGTCATTGAGGAGGTACTCTTATGAACTACTATGGTCAATTTGATTTATCCGGTTATGAAAAAAAATTCATAACTCTTTTTAAAAAAAATGTTCTAGAGGAGTTAAAGAAAAAAACAAATTTAAGTTTTGAGCAAATATTTACAGAAACACTTTCACATTTATCTCTACCTAGCGATTTCCCCGTTTTGAATACATCTAAAGAATGGTTTGAAAATATCTATCAACATATGTTTTTAAAAGGTTTCATAACACGAAAAAACTTACAAGAAATTATCATTCATTCAAATCAAAAAGTTCAAATCGATACTGACGAGCGAATATTTGATAAGTTAAACAATATTTCACAAGAAGATCTACAAAGTTCACTAGAAATTCTCGCTCAAAAAAATGGTCAAGAGTGGAATAATTCAAAACCCTTTGTAAGCTTTCAAACAGAATTATTTAATACGACATTCAGAGTCTCTCTTTGCCACTTTTCAACAAATGCAAAAAAACAATCCAAAGTCTTTTTTAGAAAGATTACATCAGATTCTTTTTGTCTTAAAAGCTTTCATAATAGTGATGAATTAAATCAATTTCTTCATAAAAGTATTTTAAATAATTTCAATATTGCCGTATGTGGAGCAACAGGATCAGGAAAAACTAGCTTTTTAAGGTCATTAATTAATTTAATTCCACCACATGAGCATATTATCACCATTGAAGATACCCATGAACTTATCTTATCAAGAGAAGAGCAAACATCTTTTATCAGTAAACCTACTACTCAAAACTCCATGAAGAACTATTGCCAGTATTCTCTAAGAATGAGGCCTGATAGAATTTTAGTTGGAGAAATCCGAGGTAACGAAGTCGTCCCCTTTTTACTGTCTGGAAATTCAGGTCACAAGGGGATGATGACAAGCCTTCATGCTAACTCGGCCATCGATTGTATTTCTCGTCTTGCATTTTTGTTTCAAATATATGCTAATCAAAAAGGACTACAGTATGAACATGTCCTTCAACTTGTATGCTCTTCTCTCGATACGATTATCTTCCTTAAAAATAAGCAAGTATCTGAAATAATTAAGATAATTGGTTGTGAGGGAACGACTCCCTATTTTGAAAGAATTTATGACACTACGCAGTAATTATTACAATATCAGCAAGTTACCTCATATTCAATGCTATATTTAACCAAACAACAGGAACGAATAATGAGAACGACAATTCTTTTATTGCTTTCATTTTTAATAACAACCACTAGTTTTGCTATTCAACGAACAGCAGAGATTGTTGCTCATGAAGGTGAAAACCTTCGAACTCTTGAAGTTATAGATGGTGAAGAAGTTCTCACAATTTTAAGAAAGCTTCCAAAGGGAACAAAGTTCAAATTTCGAACCAACAAGTCACTAATCAGACCACTTATACAAAATAAGCAAGGGGATATTTTTAGATCTCGTTCTCATTTCCTCGGATCGATTGTCATTTTAGAAGCAAGTGGAATTACATCTGATCAACTAAAAGAGCTCAATCGTAAAAAATTATTTTTATACCAAAAAAGTACGGCCTTAGCGAAAGTAACGATAGAAGCAAGATCTTCTAAAGGAGCACTTTTTGGAACTCTTGTTAATGATTCTAGTATCGATCCTGAAGTTTCTCGTTACTTAAAGCTAAACAACTTAAGATTACCAAAAGGATCAATTGTAAGTCTCAGACCTGATCAATACTTAAGTTTTCCCCATTATCTAGATAAAGGAAAATTAAAGAAGTCTGGAGCACGTTATTTTGGACCTATTAAGATTGTCAGTGCTCCAGGCCTAACAAATGAGCAAATCCGTAACTTTAACAAAAAAGACCTTTATACCTATGAGTGGCATTACAATAAATTAAATATAATTAAAGCAATGTACGATACCCCCTTACCTTCAGGAGAGAACTGGATAAACGATTCTTTTCTTTGGGACAGAGAAAACCCGTCGAGAGGTTGGTCATACTACACTGCAAACTTTATTTTATCGAATGCTACTGAGCTCTTACAAGATCCACCTTCAGATATAGAGGATTTTTGCCCTGCTTATAATGATATCTCTGACCA
>JAUHVL010000020.1 GCA_030425045.1 bacterium | reverse complement strand
TTTAAGATTAGAAGATGGGACCATTATTTTACATGAAAAAAGAAGTGACGGGACGCTCTTTAGACAGCAAGTGGTTGTCGGTGATAACCCAGATGTCGCCAGAACGAGATTACCTGCCGCCGTTGAAACGGAAGAAGCTTCAGAGACCAAAATTCGTTATGACATCTTTAGAGAAGTTGGAAACTAGAGAGTGACCATAATTTTTGGCTGCAAGCCTTCAACTTAGCAAAAGCCTGATTTCAAAAGACATTCAATTAATTCATATAGTTAGCCCCATTTTGGGGCTTTCTTTATTCCAAGTTTTCGTTTTCCTTAGGTTTTCATCAAGGTCAACCTTTATAATTAAGTAAATAAGTCAAGAATTGTAGAGAGTTAGCCGTTAAGGCATATGGAGAATGGTAAAAATGAGCAGATCGTTTGTCCTTTTATTCTTTTTCGTTTTTAGTTGTGGAAGCATCTTTGCTGATGTGGATCCTCGTCAGGGTTCTGTAAAAAATCCAAGTCGAAGAATCTTTGCCCCCACGGGAACGATGTATTTAAGTCAAGATGGATGGCAAAGATGTCCCTCGCAAGTTGAAGGTGAAAGTAATCCTTTTGAAGGGGCCATGTCTCTTACTCAAAGTATATGTGCGACAAGTATTGATACTTTTATTAGTGAATTAACTGCTGGCACTGGGGGAGTTCAAAATACAGAAGGTCAAAAAGAGCAGTTTTGTAATCGCTTTGTCGATGAATTAATTAGACCTGGAGATGAAAATAGTTGTCCGGTTTTTAACCCTAGTGATGAAGATATTGAGGAATTTAAAAATGCTTGTGCTTCAAACCTGCACCATATACGAGCTCAACATGATCGTGCAATTGGAGCTAGTATAGAAAGAGCAAGGCAATCTCATTACGAATCAATTATAGCTTTAACTGAAGAGTACAGAGAGCTTTCAGAAAAACAAAATGAGTTGATTGGAGAACTTATGAGTTCCCAAGATGGGGCAACGGCCGTCGCTGGTTTAACGTGTACTCCTGAAAATCGAATGGATGTATTAAGCTGCGGTGGAAATGCTACTTTTAATAATTATATTGGTAGTAATGGCTCAGGTTGTTTACTCGGAAATACCGATGCTTGTTTATTCTTTAATCCTAACGATGCTTCCTTTACAGCTTCAAATGCAGAGGCCAATCAAAGAGAAACAATGACAGAGATGGCAAGACTTGTTGTACCTGATTTTGGTGAACAAGAGCTACAAAACTTCATTGATGAAGGAAGAACGGCCGGTGAAGTCTATACAGCATTTCAACGTCATACTATTGGTAAGTTTATTCAAATCCAAGCAGGTGGTGATCCAGAAGCATCTCCTGAAAACTATCAAGCAAATACAACACTTCTTTATAATAGTTTAGGTTCAAGAGAAAGTACTGATGCTCTTCATGAAAGATTACAAAACCCAGAAAGTGAAGAGAGACAGCAGTGTACAGCTGACCCTTGTGACTCGGTTGTTGAATACCTTGCAAATAGACTTGTTTTCGAAGGAGAGTTGGCCGTATCTGAACGTATAGAAAAAACACAAATCATTATGCAGATGATGACAGGCTTAGAAGAAAATCAAGATCAATTTCAGGCCCGTTATCTAGCAGTTCAATTAATAGATCGAGTGAGAAGAGAGGCAAGTGCTGACGTTACTGAAGATGAATTAAGATCGTCAGGTTTATTACGTCATGGTTATCTAGAAGGAATGGTTAATTTTAAAGAAAACGATGACATAAGTAATGTATCTCAAGCTTTTAAAAATGCAATGCAGTTTATTCAGTCTAATAATCGTCAAGCCAGAGTAGATGGCGTCGTCGCGACAGCTAATCCAGATGGAAGTATCACTAGGTCTGCACAGGTACCAACACAGATGTCAACGTTTGAAATTTTCAAAAGATTTATCGAAATGGAAAGAGGTGTTTCTGAAAACGCATGTACAACCTTTAAAGAGAAAGTAGAAAACCTTTGTGAGCAGATTGCGAATAATGCACCAACATTACCACCTGAAGAAACGGATCAATGTTTAGACTTTGCTTTTAACAGTGAGTACAGAGATAACTTACGTGAGCAGTGGCGTGCAAGTAATCTCACTCAAGATCAAATGAACGGCAACTATTATTCACTCGTTGGGATGGCCTGTATTGTGGCCCAAGAGTCTTTTACAGATAACGATTCAACTCAGATAGCTAATTTCAGAGAAAGAATGCGAGGTAATGATCTTGACGATGTCGTAGGTGACGATGCCACTCAGGCAGATAACGATGTTAACTTAGCAGATAAGGTGAGAGATACAACTTATTCAGATAGAGAAAGAAACGCCCAAGGTAGAGGAACGGGAGATGACAGTCTTTGGCCTGATATGGATGAAGATCCTTTCGGGGGAGCGACAATAAGAAGATCGCTACGAGGTGATCTCGCTAGTGGTGGAACCGTCGGAGGCAAACTCAATTCTTCTGATCGAAGAAATGGTGTTGGTGCAGCTTTTGCTGGTCTTGCTAAAGGAAATCCTGATGGTGTGATCAACGGTGGCGTTGCGGGAATTAATGGTGGTGTCGCTGGAGTGAACGGTGGTGTAACCACAACTGAAACCAGAAGAAATATAGAAGATAGTATTGATCCAAGTGATCCGGCGCTTGCTCCTTATCTTCAACGAATAGAAGAATTAAAAGCCTCACTTGCGGCCCTTGAAAGTCGATTGCCTGCTGGCGAAGCTGGTGCGCAAGGGGAAGTGGCTCCAAGTGCAGATATGCTCGCCCTTCAGGCAGAAATTGAAAGAGAAAGAGCAGAGCTGGCGAGATTACGTGCTGATCTTGAAGGCCAGCTAGCTAATAGAAATAATGGTGGATCGGCCGATCCTCAAGGGGTGGATGTCAATGTGGCAACCTCTTTTCAAGGAGCTGGCACAACAGATCCGATTGCACCACCAGTAGATGAAGCGGTCGAAGAAGCTGACGTTGCTGAAAGTTATAGCTCTGGTATTACTGCTCCCTACGGTGGAGGTGGTGGATCGGGAAGAAGTCCAGCTAGTGGTGGTTACGATAGTGCCTTATTTTTAACCGAAACAAGTGATTTATTAGAGCGCTATGGAGCACCCATTGAAGTTCCTTATGCTGAAATGCAAGGCCGAATTATGCAGACGGTGAATCTCGATTTACTAGAAGAGGGCGAGCCTGTTTTTAAAGATCTTGGTAATAATCAATTTCTCAGATACACCTTATTAGAAAATGGTGAAATCGAAATTAAAAACGTGATACTTCCCGAGGGAGAAAATCCCGACCTTAATGATCCGGTAGTGGTTGAAGAAGAAGTTGATGATAATCCAAAAACTCGTTACCGAACATTTAAAGATTTATAAATCGTATTGGTGGAACCTAGATAAAATTCAAAAGCGTAGTATACTAAAAGGGTGAAAGTTTTATCTTTGACCCTTTTTCTTTTTTTATCCTTAAAAACTTATTCTAAAGTCACCGTCAATTATTCTGAAGCCGCTGATGTTTTTGAAATTATGGATCATGTTTCTCTATGGACTGAAAAACTTCCCACAGCGATTCGTCGCCATTGGGAAAAAAAATTTGGTGAGATTGGAGGAGAGGACCTCAATCTGATCAATGAGTATATTGCTCTTCGAAGAAAGTCCGATAGCAATTACTCTTCGTATGTAACGGAAGCATCACCTACGATTTCTCTTTTTGGAGATAAGGGAATTGCTTCAGTTCCTCTATCGATGGCCTTTTATTCTTCACGAAGCGTTGGGGAGGCGTTAAAAAAGGTGTCCCCCTATGTGACGTCAAAAGACTATAAATTCTTAGCGAAATTTTATAAGCATTTCTTACCTAAAATTCAGACTATGGTGAAAGAAAGTACCAGTTTTAAATCTCATCTTATAAATTATCAAAAGTCGTTAAAAAAAGTACATGCAGATAAAATTTTAAAACGGCTTTCAAAATTTTTAGGCTTAAAAATTACTTCAAAAACGGGAATTCGGTTTTTAGTAACATGGTGGCCATCAAAAGAAAAAGCAACGTTTGATTTTCGAGGAAACACAATTTTTCTTCGTTACCATCCTCTTAGTGGCGCTAGGGTTTGGGAAGGGACGACTCTTTTAGAAGCGGCGATCGAAACCTATATGGCCCATCTTAGTCCCAACCAAAAAAGTAATTCCACTAAAATATTTAATCGCAGCTGCTCTGGTCGATCCATTGAATTTAATGATGCCTTAAAAACAATTTGGGTGAAAACATTACCTGAAAAATGGACGCTGAAAAAAAAGTTCTCTCTTCATAAAAAGTGGAATGAGGATACTTTTACAAACCTCTATATCAAACTACTCTTTCCGTTAATTGAAGAGACTATCAACGGAAAACAAAATATTGAGGGGACTTTTATCCATCAATCTTCTCAACTTTGTGCTGAGTTACATAAATTGGCCACTCGTCGTTAGAAAAATTTGTCATTATTGATCTGTTTGTCCTCTTTGTGCGTCTTACCATGCTGGAAAACCCGAGCTTTTAATGTGTATAATGTTGTGAAAATTTAGGCAGGGCAATATGGAAGTACTTTCATCATCAGTTGATAAAAAATCAGATCAATTTCACTCAAATTTAAGTTTTAATCAGGAACTGGCAGCGCAGTTAAAAGAGAGAATTGAAACTGTTAAAAAAGGTGGTGGAGAAAAATCTGTTGAACGTCACTTAAAAAGAAATAAACTTCTTCCCAGACAGAGAATTGAAACCATTTTAGATGAAGACTCATCTTTTATTGAACTATCCTCACTTGCCGCTAATGGCCTCTATGAAAAAGAAGGGGGAGTTCCAAGTGCCGGCATTATTACAGGCCTTGGAATGGTTCACGGTGTGGTTTGCATGTTCGTTGCCAACGATGCCACCGTGAAAGGGGGAACCTACTTTCCCATGACTGTAAAAAAACATTTACGAGCGCAAGAGATAGCTCTTGAAAATAATCTTCCTTGTATTTATTTAGTCGATTCCGGTGGGGCCTTTCTTCCCATGCAAGATGAAGTTTTTCCCGATCGCGATCACTTTGGAAGAATTTTTTATAATCAGGCCAATATGTCGGCCAAAGGTATTCCCCAGATTGCGGTTGTTTGTGGTTCTTGTACCGCTGGTGGCGCTTATGTTCCAGCGATGGCCGATGAGTCCATTATTGTAAAAGGAAATGGAACAATCTTTCTTGGGGGTCCACCTCTTGTCAAAGCTGCGACAGGAGAAGAAGTGACGGCAGAAGATTTAGGAGGAGCGAGAGTTCATACTTCTGAATCAGGTGTGGCCGATCATTTTGCAGAAACCGAAACAGATGCACTTTTAATGTGTCGGGATATTGTTGAAAATTTAAATTATAAACAAAAGGGAACTTACCTAGAGCGTACAAACTCAGAAGAACCTCTTTATCCAATCGAAGAAATCTATGGCATCTTATCAAAGGATACACGTATTCCTTTTGATATTCGCGAGATCATTTCTCGTTTAGTGGATGGCTCAAAGTTTCACGAGTTTAAGGCAAAATATGGAACAACCCTTGTCTGTGGGTTTGCAAAACTCTATGGTCGAACAGTAGGTATTGTTGCCAATAACGGAATTTTATTTTCTGAATCGGCACAAAAAGGTGCTCACTTTATCGAGCTTTGTGGCCAAAGAAAAATCCCTTTAATCTTTTTACAAAATATCACCGGTTTTATGGTGGGAAAAAAATATGAGTCCGAGGGGATTGCAAAGCATGGGGCAAAAATGGTGACGGCGGTTTCCTCTGTGAATGTTCCTAAGTTTACTGTGGTTATTGGCGGATCCTTTGGGGCAGGTAATTACGGAATGTGTGGCCGAGCGTATTCACCACGATTTATGTGGATGTGGCCGAATGCTCGTATTTCTGTGATGGGTGGAGAACAAGCAGCGGGAGTTCTCACAACCGTGAGGCAAGGGGCCTTAGTGGCCAAAGGAAAAGCTGAAATGACGGAAGCTGAAATTGCGGAATTTCAAAAACCGATTTTAGAAAAGTATGAAAATGAGGGAAGTGCTTATTATTCTACGGCCAGACTTTGGGATGATGGAATCATTGATCCAAAAGACACCAGAAAAATTTTAGGTCTGGCATTAGAAGCAAGTCTTGGCAGTGATATTGAAGATGTTAAATTTGGCGTCTTTAGAATGTAGGTGAGGATCGTATGTTTAAAGTTGAAAGAGAAGAAAATGGACTCGTCAAAATATTTTTAGATCGACCTGATATTCACAACGCCTTTAACGATGAGATGATAGAAGAGTTAACAAAAACGTTTTTAGCTTTTTCTGATGAAAAAAATATTAGATTAATTTCAATCGAAGGCAATGGACCTTCTTTTTGTGCTGGGGCCGATCTCAACTGGATGAAAAAAATGAAGTCCTATTCGATGGAAGAAAATATTGAAGACAGTGAAAAGCTGGCGGCCATGTTTAAAGCGATTAATGATTGCCCTTATCCCGTTCTGGCGAAAGTTCATGGAGCGGCCCTTGGTGGCGGTACGGGTATTCTTGCTTGTTGTGATTATGTCATGGCAACTCATCTTGCCAAGTTTGCCTTTTCAGAAGTTCGCCTGGGCCTTGTCCCCGCGGTGATTTCACCTTTTGTGATGGCCAAAGTTGGAGAGTCTCAAGCTCGATCTTTTTTTCTTTCCGGTATGAGATTTAGTGCTGAGCGGGCCATGCAAATGGGCCTGGTTCACGATGTTGTCGATAGTGATGAGATCCACGAAATATTTGATAAGACCGTTAAAAAGTTTATGCAAGCGGGACCGGCTGCCGCTGTTGCCGCGAAAGAATTAATTAAAAATGTTAAATCGAGTGAAGAGCCTACTGCTTATACTTGTAAAACAATTGCAGAAATAAGAGTAGGTGATGAGGCCCAAGAAGGGATGCAAGCATTACTTGATAAAAGAAAACCAAGTTGGATGAATGTTTAAAAGAATTTTAATTGCAAATAGAGGTGAGATCGCTTGTCGTGTTATGAAAACATGTCGTGAAATGGGGATCGAAAGTATCAGTATTTATACTGAAGGAGAAGAGGACCTTCCCCACGCAACTATGGGAGATATTAATATTAATCTCGGTTCTGGTCCTCTCGCGCAAACATATCTTAATATTGAAAACCTCATTTCCATTGCAAAAAAATATAATGCCGAGGCCGTACATCCCGGTTATGGATTCTTGTCAGAAAATGCTGATTTTGCCAAAGCATTAACAGAAGCAAAGATTAAACTCATTGGGCCACCGGCTGAGGCCATGGTAATCATGGGTGATAAAATTTCTTCAAAAGAAAAAATTGAAAAGCTAAAAGTCCCTTCTATTCCCGGTTATCACGGAAATAATCAAGAAGCTGATTTTTTAAAACAACAAGCTTCAGAAATTGGATACCCCGTGCTCGTTAAGGCCTCTGCTGGAGGTGGTGGAAAGGGGATGAGAATTGTCCAACAGGCATCAGAGTTCGATGAAGCACTGGCCTCTGCTAAACGAGAGGCGATGAATGCTTTTGGTAACGATAAAGTATTGATTGAAAAATTTATTGTTAACCCTCGCCATATTGAAGTACAGGTTTTGAGTGATCAAAAAGGAAACCATCTCCACCTTTTTGAAAGAGAATGCTCTATTCAAAGGCGTTATCAAAAAATTGTTGAAGAGACTCCTTCACCTGCTTTCAGTGAAAAAACTCGCCAAGATATTTGTAATGCCGCTGTCGAAATAGCAAAAGGTGTCGATTACGAGGGAGCGGGAACGGTTGAATTTATTTATGACGAAGATGGTAGATTTTATTTTCTTGAAATGAATACCAGGCTTCAGGTGGAACATCCGATAACAGAGATGGTGACCGGAGTCGATTTAGTGCGAGCACAAATTATGGTAGCCGCCGGACTTGAACTTCCTTTTGCTCAAAAGGATATTACCCAAAGAGGTCACGCCTTAGAAGTTCGTTATTATGCTGAAAACCCAGATAATAACTTTCTTCCCAGTACGGGAAAAATTTCTTATGTAGGGGAGCCTCGTCTCAATAATGTTCGCTTGGATACGGGTTATAGAGATGGAAATCAAATCTCAATTGACTTTGATCCCATGCTGGCAAAACTAATTACATGGGGACAAAATAGAGCAGAGGCCATTGAAAAAATGAAGCATAGCTTTGATGATATTCCTTTTTTAGGGCCAGTTAATAATATCGAATACCTCAAAAGAATTCTTGATCACAAAGAGTTCATCGCGGGAAATACATTTACTCATTTTGTCAGCACCCATGAAGAAAGTTTAAAAGAAAAAGAATCGGCCCTAGAAGAAAAGGCGCTGGCCCTAGCGGCACATTTACTTGCTGACAACACTCAATCTCAAATGACATCAACAACGACAAACAACACTCTTTGGAGTGAATTAAAAGGATTTAAAAACTAAACAATGGAAAAAAAATATAAAATAAATCAGGAAACTCATCTTGTATCCCATCTTAAAAAAGATAGAAACGCCGTTAACTTTAACTTAGAGGGAAAAGCATTTGAAATTTTTTTAACAGCGAAAGATGAAACCAGTATGACTCTAGGTATAGAGGGGAAAAATTATCGTGTTCATTATAAAGACGGCTATTGTCGGCTAGGGGGCAAGCAATACTTTGTCGAAAAAGAACTTCTCAAAAGAGGAGGAGCTCAAAGTGATGATGTGGGGAGTTTAAAATCTCCAATGCCTGGGAAAATATTAAAGCTTTCTGTTTCGGAAGGTGATGTTGTGGCCAAGGGAACGACGTTACTGGTGATGGAAGCGATGAAAATGGAGCATTCACTAAAAGCTCCTTGTGATTGTACTGTCGATCAATTTCTCTTTAAAGAAGGGGAGCTGGTTGAAGGAGATATTGAGCTAGTTTCTATAACGGCCCAAAGTGAGAGTCCTTCATGAAGTTTAATGACTTTCCAAAAAAGGTTAAAATTGTTGAGGTCGGTCCGCGTGATGGACTTCAAAATGAAAAAACACTTGTCTCTGCGGAAATAAAAGTTGAGTTTATAAAAAATCTTGCCGCTGCAGGTTTACAAACGATTGAGGCCACAAGTTTTGTTCGAGCTGATCGTATCCCTCAAATGGCAGATGCATCAGAGGTTTATCGTGGAGTTGCTGGTCTAAATATCGATCTCCCTTGTCTCGTTCCAAATTTAAAAGGAATGGAGCATGCCCTTGCTGCCAAGGTAAAATCTATTGCTGTTTTTACAGCGACGAGCAATGAGTTTAATAAAAGAAATATTAACGCCACGGTGGAAGAAAGCCTTAAACGAATTGGTCCCGTGCTTGAAGAGGCCAAGAAAAATAACTTAAAAATTAGGGCCTATATCTCAACGGTTTTTGGCTGTCCCTATGAGGGAATAACATCTGTCGAGGGACTTTTAAAAGTCATGGACTTTTTTCACCAGCATCATGTGGATGAAATTTCACTTGGTGATACCACAGGTGTGGCCATACCGATACAGGTTGATGAAGTCTTAACAAATGTAAACTCAAGATTTGGTTTAGAAAAAGTGGCACTTCACTTTCACGATACCAGGTCTATGGCCTTATCAAATGTCCTTGTCGGATTAGAACACGGTGTTGCTATCTATGATAGTTCTGCTGGAGGACTTGGGGGGTGTCCCTACGCAAAAGGGGCCACAGGGAATTTGGCGACAGAAGACTTGGTTTATTTATTACGTTCCCATGGGATTGAAACAGGTGTGGACTTAAATAAATTAATTGAAGCAAGCTCATCAGTATTTAAGGCCTTAAACAAAAGCTCTGAATCAAAAATTAATCGCGTTTTCAAAGGAAAATAATCATGAGTGAAATCCAAGTAACAAAAGAAAATGAGATTTGTTGGATTAAACTTAATCGACCTGAAAGTAAAAATGCTTTTAGTTCTCAAATGATAGTCGATCTTTGTCAAAATTTAAAAAGTGCCGATGCTGATGAAAAGATAAAAGTGATTGTCTTAACCGGAGCCGGAAATTGTTTTTGCGCTGGTGGTGATTTAAAAGCGATGGATGAAAAGTCAGGAATGTTTGCTGGTGATAGCTTTACCCTTAAACAAAATTACGAACATGGAATCCAACAGATTCCACTTACGATGGAATCAATCAATACTGTGACAGTCGCCATGGTCAATGGAGCAGCTATTGGTGCTGGATGTGACCTCAGTGCTATGTGTGATTTCCGAATTGCGAGTGATACGGCAAAGTTTGGTGTAACTTTTGGCAGTCTCGGTCTCATTTCTGGAGACGGTGGACCTTTTTTTATGAATCGTGTTGTCGGTTATACCAAAGCATTGGAGATGTATTTAACGGCCAAAATTTATTCCGCCAGTGAGGCCAAAGAGATGGGCCTTGTGAATAAACTTGTTTCTCTAGAAAAACTAAAAGAAGAAACTGAAAAATTTTGTGAGCAGTTTTTGAAAATTTCAATTGAAAGTTTAACCATGGCCAAAGCGGCAATCAAACATTGTCACCGTCACGATCTTCCTTCAAGCCTATTATTACTGGCCTCTTACCAAGGTATTGCTCAACGCACTGATTTTCATGAAACACAAGTAAGAAAATTTTTGAAAAAAAACTAACTGTTCGTATTGCGCTATGGCATGACATGCTAGTGACACTATTCAACAATTAAATAAATCCAAACAGATATAGGAAATTTCGGTGGGCATAAACTTGCTTATTCCTTTTTTATTACTTTCTGGCTGCTCTAGTGTGCAGTTCACCAATCGCGGTCAGATTCCTGTTTATGTATCAAAACATAAAGATCACCACGACTATTTAGAGATTTATGGAAAAAAAGAATTTTTCCTCTGGGGGTTAATTGGCGACGATAAAAAAGTGTTTATCGATGAGGCCTTCAAAGATCGTGGTTATGTCAGTGTGGCAAATGTTCATATTCAAACCTATATGAGCGCCAAGGCGATTTTTCAAACCATCTTTAGCTTAGGTCTTTATGTTCCCAAAGAATATAAGATAAGAGGATTTGGTCTAACACTAGATCCTGAACTTAGGTCTATTAAACGAAGGGAGTATCTGCAGTGAAACTTCTGGTCGTTTTATTAGGGCTTTTTTCTATGTCGTGTGCTGGTCATATCGAGGTCGTTCCTCGTGGCTGTTTTTCCGATGATAAGAATTTTACCTATGCTCTTGATTTTGACCCCGATTTTAAGCCTGACTTTATTATCAAAAAGAGAATTTGGACCCATGGTCTCACCACAGAGTATAGCTCACCTCATCAGGTCTTTTTAAAAAGTTATTTAGGTCAACATGATGTTGCCTGTAAAAATATTAAATCGTTACGTGTGACAATTGATCAGTCCTCTAAAGATGTTCTCTTTAGTGTACTACCTTTTATCTCTCGTCATACGTTAACAGTTGAAGGAATGTATACGAATTAGTTTTGTCAGGGACGATTATGGGGTGTGGACGTACCTCCTATTCAAGGATGAATATATATAAGGACCATGATGGTCCTTTCTTTTTTCACTAAAAGGTTGGGGAAGATATGAGTAATGTTTGGCGAACATGTGGCAATTGTAAAAAAGAGATTCCACTTGGTGGTCTTTATCAAAAATGTAGTGTGAGCTCTTGCAAAAAGCATGCGTTTTGTTCTGTGAATTGTTGGTCTCTACACGATGAAGTTATGGGACATAAATCTGCTTGGGCCGAAGAGGAGAAAGCACCAACGACAAAAAATGAAAGTGATCGACCAAGAAGAAGAATCGTCGCTGGAAGTAGTGGTGGTAAACCCGTCAATTACCCAATGGATATCTTAATTGTCGCCTCGAAACTTAAAGATTATGTGAAACAAAAACATGGAATGAATACTTCTGCTAATGTGATGGAACAATTATCCCATATTGTGAGGTATGCTGTGGATGGTGCGGTCGATAATGCCCGGGCCGAAGGTCGAAAAACCCTCATGGACCGGGACTTTCAAAATAAATAATTACCAACGATCAGGATAGCAAACGAAATCAATCGTTCCACCAATATGATCACCGGCTTGAAAAATATAGTGGGCCATTAAAGTGTTTCCACCATTAGAATTTTGAGTCTGACGATTTTCTTTTTCTAACACAAAATAACCCCACATACCTTGTTTTGAACTGGTGGCATCGAAGTCTCTAAATTGTGAATAGTTTTTATATTTTCTTGGTTTATAATCTAAGTTTTCGTCTATGGACTTAATATTAAACCAACCTTTGTATTCATAAAAAGAAGGAGTCTCACTGAGTTCACTCCAATCAGCTCTAATCATGCCATTAACATTTGTTAGATATCTCATACCATACTTGTTTGTATTCAGTGTAAAATCAATATTACCTTTTGCTTTGACTTCACGATAAGACTCTTCAGTCGTTTGACATTGATAAGCTTTTTTAATGTCTCTAGCGCCTACGGAAAAGATTGTTCCCAAAACCGCAGAAAATAGGATTAAGTTTTTCATTTAATAGTCTCCTGTATGATGTGTTTAAGGAGAGCTTGTATCAGGTTATTTCTTTGATTTAAAGAGAGGAGATAGCTTTTACAGGAGTTAAGTCATTAAAAAGTCATTGCTAATAGAATCTTAATAGTTTTGAAGGACTATTGAGAGATGAATAAAGTATCAATAGTTAAGTTCATAAGATTGTAAAATTAAACTTCTCTAATTTCAGCTAATACATCATCCCAAAACTGGATTCTTGCTTTGAGAGAAGACTTTGCTGCTTCCTTAGCTTCATGCCATTTTGATTCATCATTTCCACAAAGCTCGGCTATCATTTTCATGGCCAAAGGCCCGTGTGAATCACCATCGAGGTCGATATGTCTTTTTAAATAGAAATGAAACATAGGGGCAGATTGCTCATCAATATTCATCTTTTCTAATAAGGCCTTAAACATAGGAGGAATACATTTCTCTCGTCCGAAGCAAAAAGAAGCGGCAATTTGATGGAGTTTTCCCTGCTCAATTGTTGAAAAGGTATGCCTCATAAACTTTCTGGCAGGTTTTGGGATATCGGGATTACTCAGCTCTCCCATCATAAAATGACGTGCGAAATGAAAAGGAAAATCTGCATCTGCTTTAACTTCACTCATGGCATGACAGTACATTTCAAAATGACTCATATGACGTCCGTCATCAGTAATGTCGGACTCCTCACTTAAAACAATCTCATTGATAAAACGGGCGAGATCGTTATTTTTAGGAGGCACCCAATAAGAATTAGCCGGAGCGATTTCTTGTTGAAGATTTTTTACCAGGCTCATAAAATCAAAAACCGCATAAACATGTCTTTCCATAAAAAAGCGCAACCGCTTGAGAGAATTAATTTCGTTATAGAGGGGATGGTTTTCTAAGGTCCCAATTAAGTGATTAAGGTCTTCAGTGAACTGGTTTTGATTGATCATATCTTCTCCAAATGATTGTATTTATTAGTACAATTCAGTGGAAAAAAGGTCAAGATGTCTCCACTGACTTAGAAAATCTGAAAACTTTTCAAAAGAAAAAAGTGAGTAAGATTCATATGTTATAAGACAGCTACACATAATTTAACAACAGGAAAACAAATGAAATCAATTCTTCTTTCTCTTCTATTAGTGACGAATATTCACGCCGGTCTCGATGATGTTGAGCTTCTGGTTCAAGACGAAGCAGGTAACTGGTCAGTCCGTTGTAAAGATGGTGAAGCCACTCGAGTAACCAAAGAGGATATTTTATCGGAAAATCTTTGTGGTGGAGAAAGTTTAAATATATTTTGTAAAGATAGTTGGAACCTCTTTAATGTATCAACTGGAGAAAAAATTTCTACTTACCCAACTGCTTGTCAAACTGCTTTAGATGAAATGAAAGAAGGAATGTTTTGTAAAGATAGTTGGAATATCTTGAATATTAAAACTGGCGAAGAAACTTCTACTTATCCAACAGCATGTCAAAAGGCCATGACTGAAATGAGTGATGGGATGTTCTGTAAAGACAGTTGGAATATCTTAAATATTAAAACCGGCGAAGAAGTTTCTACTTATCCAAAAGCATGTCAAACAGCTATGAAAGAGATGAGAAAGGGGATGTTTTGTAAAGATAGCTGGAATATCTTAAAAATTAAAACCGGCGAAGAAGTTTCCACTTATCCAAAAGCATGTCAAACAGCGATGAAAGAGCTTAAAAACGGCTTTTTCTGTAAAGATAGTTGGAATATGCTCAATGTAAATACTGGTGAGGAAGTTTCTACTTATCCAACTTCATGTAGTAGCGCACTAAATTCAATTTAGTCGAGAGTATCCATTAAGTTTGCAAAGAATGACTTCTTATAGTCTTCTGCCTCTTCTTCAGAGAGGTGGCCAAAGGTTGTGCGGTCTTGTTCGATATAATGTTGATTGAGCTCGTTGATAAAGCGTGAGCGAAAGCGTGGTGTTTTTTTGCCGTAAAGCATACGCTCTTTACAATAACTCATGATAAGTCGCTCTCGGGCTCTGGTGACACCAACGTAAGCAAGTCTTCTTTCTTCGCTAAGACCACCGGCCTCAGCAATACATTTTTTATGGGGTAAAAGCTCTTCTTCCATTCCAACTAAAAAGACCAAATTAAACTCCAGCCCTTTCGCCGTATGGAGGGTCATCATATTTACTCGATTGGCCTTTCCCTCGTCATCTTCTGGTTCGTTTTCTTTATCGCGAACATCTTGAAGTAATAATTGTTCTACATAGTTTTCAAGGGAGGCCTTATCGGGATGATTTCGAATAAATCTTTCGGCCGATTCAATAAACTGAGCGACATCATTCTTTTTTAACGTCGCTTGGCTTGTTTGATCGTATTGTTTATCAATAAAGCGATTATAATCAATTTTTTCGACTAATTTACTAATGGCCTGGGGAAGAGGATAGCTTTTAAAAACATCGCGATATTCTTCAATCAACTCTACAAAATTAAAGACAGCTTTTGCTGTTGCTCCCGCTATGTCGGTATTTTTTTTGAGCGCATTATAAAGCGAACAGTTTTGCTCTTCACTTATGGCGATAAACTTTTTTAACGTTACATTTCCAATGCCTCGATTGGGAACATTTAAAATTCTTCTCATGGCCAGTTGGTCGTGAGGATTTAAAAGAACCTGCATATAGGCAATCAAATCTTTAATTTCTTTTTTCTCATAAAACTTTTGGCCACCAAAAATAGTATAGGGGACCTGAGAAAGTCTTAGCTCATCTTCAAAGGGAGGAATTTGTGTATTCGAGCGATATAAGATGGCCACTTCATGAAGCGGAAATCCTTTCGCTTGATATTGAGTAATTTCTTCGACAATCACTTGTGCTTCATGATCGCTATCACTCATGGCCCAAAGTAGTGGGTCGTGTTCGTTTTGTTTATTACTCCAGAGATTTTTATCTCTTCTTTCTTTATTTACTTTAATAACATTATTGGCGAGATCTAAAATAGGAGACGTTGAGCGATAGTTTTGCTCTAACTTAATCACTTTTGCTCTAGGGAAATGTTTTTCAAAGCTTAAAATATTTGTGATATCAGCACCACGAAAACCATAAATTGATTGATCATCGTCACCAACCACACAGAGATTATCGTGAGTCGATGTTAGGGCACGTACCATTTCAAATTGTATACTATTGGTATCTTGATATTCATCGACCATGATGTATTGATACTTTCGAGAATATTCCTCTGCGATTTCTGGATGCTTTCGAAAGAGTTCAATGGTTAAACGTAAAATATCATCAAAATCAATAGCATTATAAAAATGCAGTTTATCTTGGTAAAAGCGATAACAATATTCTGTCGCAACAGAGTAGGGATCATCAGGGTCAAACAGCTCAGAGTCGGCATAGTCAATTTCACTGATGCCACGATTTTTAAGATTACCAATACTGGCCATAATCATTTTACGATCAAAGGATTTTTCGGCCTTAAACTTTTTCAAGGCTTCTCGAATAATCGACGACTGCTCAGCAGGTCCATAGATGCTAAAGTTTTTATGATAACCAAGTTTTGAAATCTCTTTTTTTAAAATCAATAACCCCAGCTTGTGAAAGGTACACAGAAGTGGGCGGTCAGCCTTTTTTACCTTAATCAGATTTCCCAAACGCTCTTGCATCTCCTTTGCGGCTTTATTGGTAAACGTGACTCCGAGTATAGAGTTGGGCTTAATGCCCAAGTTGGCCACCATATGGGCCATTCTAAAGGTGATGGTTCGTGTTTTACCGGTGCCTGCCCCCGCTAAAATTAAAAGGGGACCTTCAATTGCAGAAGCTGCTTCTCGCTGCTCTGGGTTAAGTGAATCGATACTGAACATCCCTTTAGCATAAGACAAACTTTTCACATTGAGAACCAAGCATTATGCTATCTTTTTTTCTGGGATCGTTATGGAAGCACTTTGGCAAGCATCTGAAAATAGAATTGAGAAAGCAGCAATAACCGCCTTTCAAAAAAGTATTGAATCAAAATACCAACTTAAGTTTTCTCAGTATGAAGAATTCCACCGCTGGAGTGTGGATAACTCGGAAGACTTTTGGAATGAGTTATGTGATTTCACTAAAATTACTTTGAGGGGTGAGAGAGAGCCTGTTTGCCTAGATCATCATTTTAAGAGTTATGGTTGGTTTCCAAAAGCAAAACTAAATTTCGCTGAAAATCTTTTAAGACATGCTGATAGTGAAAAAACGGCCCTTAGCTTTCATCACGAAAGTGGAAAAAAAGTTGATCTCAGTTACCGAGAGCTCGCTTATAAAGTTGGTCAACTGAGAGAAAGTTTAAAGCATGATATCAGTGAAGGTGATGTCGTTGCTTGTTATATGCCTAATTGTCTTGAAACTGTTATCTCTATGCTGGCCACAGTTTCTCTTGGTGGAGTTTTTACATCGACGAGTTGTGATTTTGGAATAGAGGGAGTGATCGATCGCTTTTCTCAATCGAAGCCTAAAGTTTTAATAAGCTGTAGTGACTATACCTATAACGGTAAAAAAGTTGATTTGGTTTCTCGACTTGAAACCATCACATCTAAACTTGAAGGTTTAAAAAAGACGGTGGTTGTAGATTTATTTCAAACAAACCCTGAGCTGAAAAATATCAGACAAGTTTCACTATGGAATGATTATCTTTCAAATGAGAGCCATCTCGAATTTGTTTCGGTTGATTTTAAAACACCTCTTTATATTATGTATTCGTCGGGAACAACGGGGAAACCAAAGTGTATTGTTCACTCCCATGGGGGAACATTACTACAGCATGTAAAAGAGCTTGGGCTTCACAGTGATCTCAATGAAGATAAAACGATCTTTTACTTTACCACTTGTGGTTGGATGATGTGGAACTGGTTAGTCAGTTCACTTTATTTTGGTGCAAAAATTGTTCTTTATGAAGGTTCTCCTGCTTATCCTAGTATTAAAGAGTTTTTTAGCCTGGCAAAGCGAGAAAAAATTAATATTTTTGGAACGTCTCCCAAATTTTTAAAGGCCCTTGAAGACTCAGGTTATAACCTTGATTTTGAACTTCCTCATTTAGAGACCATTCTCTCGACAGGGGCCCCTCTGCTACCGGAACAATTTGATTTTGTTTATCAAAAGATAAAAGCCGATCTCTGTTTAGGATCCATCGCTGGTGGTACCGATATCATTGGATGTTTTATGTTAGGTAATCCTATTGGTGCTGTTTATCGAGGTGAAATTCAATGTCTTGGACTCGGTATGAACGTTGCTTGTTTTGATAGTGAAGGAAATGAGCTTATCGATGAGCAAGGAGAGCTTGTTTGTAAAAGTAGTTTTCCTTCAAGGCCAGTTTATTTTTTAGATGATCCTGATAATGAAAAAATTAAGAAAGCTTATTTTAATAAATTTGAAAAAACTTGGCACCATGGAGACTTTATCACGTTGACCAAAAGAGGAGGAGTCATTGTACATGGACGATCTGATGCTACGTTAAACCCTGGCGGTGTTCGCATTGGGACAGCTGAAATTTATCGTCAGACAGAAAGACTTCCATGGATTGAAGATTCTCTCTGTGTTGGTCGTCAATATAACGGTGATGTGGAAGTGGTGTTACTAGTAAAAACTCAATCTTCACTAAATGATGAATTGATCAAAGAAGTTAAAACGGCCATCAGAAAAGGCTGTACTCCACGACATGTTCCTCAACATGTCTTTGCAGTTACGGATATTCCTTACACCCGCAGTGGTAAAAAAATGGAGATTGTCGCCACCAGAATCATTAATGGTCAGGAAATCAGTACCATAGAGGCCGTCGTCAATCCTGCCAGTCTCGAGTCGATCAAAAAAATCAAATTTCCTAGTTGACTGTAGGAAAACTACTACAGTAAAATTAAACTATAGTTGTTGTCCCTGCAGAAATTGGAGATTTAAATGAGTAAGCAAAGAAGTTTTAAACATATCGCAAAATTGATCAAAGATCGTCGTTTGGCCCATCAAAAGGGTTACTCGCAAGCGGAACTGTCTGAGCTTCTGGGTTATAAAAATGGCCAATTTATTAGTAATGTTGAAAGAGGAATCTGTGCTATCCCTTTGAAAACATTAAATAAGGTAGGACAGGTTCTCGAAATATCAAAAGATGAGCTGATGAGTGCTATGCTTAACGATTATCAGGCGACTCTTGATAATTATCTACAAGAAGCTCAGCAGCAAACTTATTAATTATTCCCAATTGATTCATTCATTTCTTTAGTTGAAGTTTCGTTTAACTCGTGTAGATTTTTAGTGCCTAATACTAAACGATAAGGATTTAGAGATGAAATTTATTTGTGGTTTTCTTACGACATTTCTTATTGTCCATTTTTCCTACGCTAAAACATCTACTCTGGAGCAAGTAAAAAAGAAAAAGTATTTGGCCTGTGGGGTGACTCAAGGTGTAGCAGGCTTTTCAACACCTGATTCAAAAGGTGTTTGGAAGGGTCTTGAGGTTGATATTTGTAAGGCCGTTGCTGCTGCCGTTTTTGGTGATGAAAATAAAGTTAAGTTTGTTCCTCTCAATGCTCCCGTTCGTTTTACTGCACTTCAATCAGGAGAAGTTGATATTTTATCTCGTGTGACCACATGGACATTGGGAAGAGATACGGCCCAGGGTCTAAACTTCGCTCCTACTACCTTTTATGACGGCCAGGGTTTTATGGTACGAAAGAGCTCGAAAATTACTTCGGCAAAACAATTAAATGGGGCAACGATTTGTACTCAGCAAGGAACCACAACAGAGCTTAACTTAGCAGATTATTTTCGAAAAAATCGAATGAAAATGAAGCCCGTTGTTTTTGAATCAAATGATGAAGTGACACAAGCTTTTTTTAAGGGACGTTGTGATGCTTTCACAAATGATGCTTCTGGTTTGGTTGCAGAGAGATCAAAAGTAAAAAATCCAAGTGACTATATTATCCTACCCGAAATTATTTCAAAAGAGCCTCTCGGTCCTGCTGTCAGGCATGACGATGATCAATGGTTTGATATTGTTAAGTGGAGTATCTATGCCATGATTGATGCTGAGGAAAAGGGGATTTCTTCTAAAAATGTAGATAGCTTTTTAAAAAGTAAAGATCCGGCCATAAGAAGATTACTGGGGAAGATAAAAGGTAATGGGAAGGCCCTCGGATTAAATGAAAATTGGGCCTATCAAATAATTAAAAGAGTAGGAAATTACGGCGAAGTTTTCGAGCGCCATGTAGGGAAGAAGACACCGCTTAAACTGGAAAGAGGGATGAACGACCTTTGGACCAAAGGCGGCCTCATGTATGCACCTCCTCTTCGCTAAAAACTGACAAGTTTCAGTGTATACAAGCCGCTTTCTAATCAACTGAAATTACGTCAAAGTTCTGAATATTTTTATATACTTGAGCTTTCACTTATAATGGAGTGAGAACTCAGGAAAACCTATGCCCAACTTTTTAAAACTCATCATAGTTTTTGTTTTGGTGGTGATGTGTTCTTGCCGACGCCAAAATAGAAATATTATGCACGAAGATTTTCGTGAAAATGGTGAAGCGAGAAATGCTTTTCAAAGACTCTTTGGAAGAGGTGATCGCGTTCCAACGGGAGAGGAAGTCACAAGAGAGCTAAGTGATCCGTCTAGTGGAATGAACGCTCAGTGCGCGACTTTAAGACCTGAGCGTACAGAGCTCACCACAGGTGAATATGATATTCAAACTGAGACCGTTCGACTTGATTTGGTTCAACAAATTATCGATGCCGGACCTGACAATATGACTTCTACGACGATGGATATTGGAGGTCGTTGTTTTGAAGTTTTAAATGATCATGTCACCTTAGCAGATGGCACTTATCTTCCTTTGACATGTCCTGACGCTGAAAGAATTGCCAATGCCTGGGGTTATGTGATGCCCACGGAATCACAGCTTATGGAAATCGGAAGATATGCTCGTCAAAATGGTTTTCAAGTTCCAGCAATTCCCATTAGCCCAAATAACCTCGAAGATCGTTATGATAATATGAACGAGATGATGAATAACTCCGTCATGAGAGCTCGTGCTGAAACCGGAAGAACTCGCATGATCGATGGCCATTTCAAATGGTATACAAATGATTGCCGAATTTATGGCTTCGCTAGAAGAGATGGATCATTTTATCAAAGAACCGCAAGTCCCGCTCACACCAGAGATGAAGGTTATTATGATTATTCTCATGGTGTTCGTTTAATGAAGCCTTGTGGAAGTCAGCTTTAAAGTGCGTCGTTTACCGTATCTTCGAAGTGATGTGTTTTCGTTTTATCAAATATTAAAATTATGGCCGGAAGGAAAATAAGATCTGTGAAAAGGGCCATTACTAAAACGTAAGCCGAGAGGAGACCAAAGTTATGATTGGGAACGAAATCGGCTAATATAAATGAACCAAAACCGATAACAAGTAACATGGTGGTGGTGACTAGAGCGAGTCCTGTTACGGCGTAAGTTTTTTCAATAGCACTGTAGGCATCGAGCCCATCTTTTCGGTGTTGTTTATAGGAACTAATAAAGTGGATGGTATCATCCACAGCAATTCCCACACAGACCGTACAAACAATCGATGTTCCGATATCAATATATTTTCCTAGTATCATCATCAGACCAGCACCGAAACAAAGGGGAATGACGTTGGGAAATAGTGAAGAAACGGCGAGCACGATATCTCTGTAGATAAAAAGGAGAAGTCCCGAAACAAGGAGCAGGGCAAGACCCATTGATTTAAAAAATGATATCACCACAAGATCATTAATTTCTAAAAAGATAGGTCCATTGCCAGCGACTTTAACATTGAGGTTGAATTTTTCCATGGCCTCTTTTTCGATTTTTTTGGCCATGAGTGAAGACTCTTTAGACTTTTCAATGGTCCAGACCATTTTCATTCGCATATAACGATTATTACTGGAAAAAAGATGGTTAATGCTGGTTCCTTGAGGAAGCCCCAGAGTATAGAGAAAAAGACTTTCAGCAATGGTATTTTGGTTATCAGGAATGCGGTACTCTTTTTGGTCTCCGCCCATTAAAACCTGATGCATTTTCTTTACGACTTCTTTGAATGATTGAAGTCTTGTAATACGAGGGTCTCTTAAAAGCCATTCGCTAAACTCTTCTAGTTTGTTTAAAAACTTGGGATCTTTGATTCCATCTTCGACGCCACTATCGATCATCAACTCTAATCCTCGTAGACCATCCATCTCACGATGAACAAAGTCATAAGATTTTCTAAGAGGAGTTGACTCTGAAAAATATTTAATGGGATCAGAATTCACTTCGTTTTGTAGGCCAATATAAAGAAAGAGCGCTGTAAAAGAAATAAAGCCAAAAGCAATTGGCCAACGAAAGCGATCAATCAGCTGGATGATTTCTCTCTTCGGAAGAGTCATGCCGACTGTCTTAACTTTATTTTTAACTTTTTTGTTTTTAGCTTTTTCGTCTAGTCTTTTAGAAATAAGAACAATTGTAGATCCAATAAAGATATAAGTAAAAATCCAGGCGAAGATAGTTCCAATCCCCGATAAAATTCCCAAGTCGCGAATAGGTGCGATTTCACTGATAGAGAGTGAGAAAAAAGAGATGGCGGTAGAAACGGATGTTAATAATGTGGGCGCAAAGTTTTTTGTTAATGAGTAGAGAATGGAGTCCTTTGCATTTAGTCCGTTTCGATTGAAATAATAATAGGCGGTTAAAATATGAACGGTGTCAGCAATACTGATAGCAAAGAGAATACCTGGTATGGCCCCGAGAAGACTATTATAGATTATTCCCAATAGACCTAAAAAGGAAAAGGTAATTCCGACAGTGCTAGCAATGAGTCCAAAAGGCATGATTAAAGAGAGTTTTGATCGAAACTGCCAGTATAATAAGGCCAACATCAGAAAAAGCATCAAGGGAATCAGGTTTTTGGTATCGTTGGCCGAAACTTCTCTAAAGGCATTATTTGCTGCCACTGATCCTAAGACCTTAACAGTGGCACCTCCTGTTCCACGATATTTTTTGACGAGTTCTTTTGCTTCATTGATCACCACTTCATAGCGAGCTTCTTTTTCAAAGGTGGGGCGAACGCCAGCGTTAATAATGGCGAGCGTACTGGCGTCGTTGACATAAAATCTGGTGACGTCTCGATTCTCGTAGGCATTTTTTTTAATCAACTCTATTTCAGCTTGAGTTCCTCTATAGTCACCTGGAACGAGAGGGTTGATCAGGATGTCTTCATCTTCACCTTTGATAATATTGACATTGGTGAGGGATTCTACTCGAATAATTTCACTGACAGTCCACATCTCTTCAGTGATATCTTTAATGAGTTTCAACGTTTCACGATTATAAATACCATTTTTTTGATGAACGACGATACTGACATATTCATCTGAACCGAAAAATTTCTCGAACTGATCCATTTGTTTGATGAGCTCATGATCTTTGTCGAACCAAACTCGTTGAGACCACCCTGTTTTGATTTGAAAAAGAAATGGTGCTCCCGCAGCTAAAATAAGGAAAAAGAGAAATAGTAACTTTTTGGGATTAGCGACCACGAATCCTGCAAACGCTCGAGGAATTTTTTGTTTATCAAGGTTTTGGATATCGGTTTGAATTGTCATCTGAAAACATCTTAATTGTGCTACTCAGTAATGGCCAGTAGTACTATTCCCTACTAAAATATTCTAAAACATAAGGTGAAATGCGCTTTGCAGAAAATTTGGAATCATCCACGTTATAGACAATATTTGTATCAAGTACTGTTTTTTGTCTTTGTTTTCGCTATTGGGGTTTATCTCTACTCCAATGTTGTCGAAAATTTAGAGAGACAAAATATTGCTTCTGGTTTTGGTTTTTTAACTCAAGAAGCGGGCTTTTTTATCGCAGAGTCGATGATTGAGTTTTGGTCTGAAGATAGTTATATCAAGGCCATCTTTGTTGGTATTCTCAATACTCTTAAGGTTTCATTGATTGGCAATGTACTGGCCTTAGGCCTAGGTATTGTCATCGCCATTTCCTGTCGTTCTTCTAATTTTATTTTAAAAAAATTAAGTTATCTCTATATCGATATCTTTAGAAATATTCCTTTATTACTTCAGTTATTTTTTTGGTACGGACTTTTTACTGAGGTATTACCTGATATCAAGGATGCTCTCAATCCACTTCCTGGTGTTTACTTTTCTCAAAGAGGTTTTTTTATACCCTTTTTCAAAGAACATTTTATTTGGAAATACGTTCTTCTTTCTTTTGCTCTTTGTAGTTTGATTAGTTTTAAGTTGAGGACATTTTATCCACTTTTGATGATTCCTCTCGTTTGGTTACTTGGTGGGGCTCCCTCTGAAATAACCTTTCCAACGTTAGAGGGATTTAATTTTTCTGGTGGTCTTAGTTTATCACCCGAATTTACTGCGCTTATGACAGGGCTTGTTTTGTATACGGCCGCCTTTGTCGCCGAAATAGTTCGCTCTGGAATTGAAAGTGTGGGGAAGGGGCAATGGGAAGCGGCTAAATCTTTAGGGCTTAACTCTCAACAAACAATGAAACTCGTTATCTTTCCCCAGGCCTTACGAGTCATCCTTCCTCCTGTGACGTCACAGTTTTTAAACTTAACAAAAAATAGCTCACTCGCCGTTGGAATTGGTTATTCTGATTTTGTCTCTATTATGAATACTGTGATGAACCAATCTGGTCAGGCGATCGAAGCCGTTTTAATTATCATGGCCGTTTATTTATTTTTTAGTTTATTAACGTCACTTATTATTAATTTTTATAATTATCGTCTTGAAAAAAGGGAGGGGAGATGAAACAGTCCCTTGCCTTTGCCAAATGGGTAAAAAAAAGTTTTCTCAAAAATTCTAAACAAACGTTTCTCAGTATTATTCTACTTTGTTTAATCTCAATCGTTCTCGAAAAACTTCTCTATTGGCTCTTTTTAAATTCGGTCTGGTTGGGAGACGCCAATGCCTGTCGTGAGGCCAGTGGAGCGTGTTTAAGTTTTATTCGTGAAAAGTTTGTCTTTATTCTTTTTGGGCTCTATCCAAGAGAAATTCTTTGGCGACCAATTTTAGCGATGATTCTTTTTTTAACACTACTTTTTTATAGTCTAAAATTTGAACGATGGAATAAAAGTTTAGTGGTTGTTTGGCTTTTCAATATGGGCACTTGTACTTGGCTTATGTATGGAGCACCAAGTGATAAATGGGGTGGGCTTCCCTTAACGTTGATATTATCTTCTGTAGGAATTTTCATAAGTTATCCGCTAGGAATTCTGTTGGCCTTAGGCAGAAGATCAAGCTTACCGATCATTCGTGTATTTTGTGTTTGTTATATTGAGCTGATTCGAGGAGTACCTTTAATCAGTGTTCTTTTCATGGCGTCTGTTTTATTTCCGCTTTTTTTACCTGAAGGAATGATTATTCCTAAGCTTTTAAGAGCTCAGGTTGCCATCATTTTATTTGCAGCAGCTTATATGGCCGAAGTGGTAAGGGGAGGACTAGCTGCAGTTGAAAAAGGGCAAATTGAAGCGGCTCAGAGTTTGGGGCTTAATTATTATCAAAGTATGCGCTTTATCGTTTTACCTCAAGCCTTAAAGTACGTCATTGCTCCAACGATTAATACGGCCATAGGCATGTTTAAAGATACATCACTGGTAGCGATTATTGCTTTATTTGATCTTTCGTTAACAACAAAAACAGCGTTAAAAGATCCCGACTGGCTAGGTTTTAGTGTTGAGGCTTATCTCTTCGCTTCTATCATATATTTTATTTTTTGTTTTTCGATGGGCCGTTATTCCCTCGCTCTTGAAAAGAAATTTGTGGAGAACAAAGCATGATTAAAATGCAAAACGTAAGTAAGTGGTTTGATGATTTTCAAGTTTTAAAAAATATTAATTTTTCGGTAAATAGTGGAGAAAAAATTGTTATCTGCGGCCCCTCGGGTTCCGGCAAGTCGACTCTTATTCGCTGTTTAAATGCGTTAGAAGAACATCAACAAGGAAGCCTTGAGGTCGATGGTCTTTTGTTAACGAATAATTTAAAAAATCAACAAAAAATTAAACAAACAGTTGGTATGGTCTTTCAACAGTTTAACCTTTTTCCTCATCTCACAGTTTTAGAAAACTTAACTCTCTCACCCCTTGTGGTAAAAAAGAATTCAAAAGTTGAAGCTGAAACAAAAGCAATTGAGCTACTCGAAAGAGTTAAAATTGCCGATCAAGCGAGTAAGTATCCGGCTCAGTTATCTGGTGGTCAACAACAACGAGTGGCCATAGCAAGAAGCCTTTGTATGAATCCAAAGTTGATGCTCTTTGACGAGCCCACTTCGGCCCTTGATCCCGAGATGGTAAAAGAAGTTTTAGATGTGATGATCACTCTTGCGGCAGAAGGAATGACCATGATTTGTGTTACTCACGAAATGAACTTTGCCAAAGAAGTGGCCGATCGGATTATTTTTATGGATGAAGGAAAAATTATAGAAGACTCATCACCGGATATCTTTTTTACGAACCCAAAAGAAGAACGTACAAAAGAATTTCTCTCTCAAATTTTATGATTAAATTTTTCAAATGAAGTAATTTAAGCAAGTTTGCTTCGCGCTAGACTCTTTGATTATTCTAATTGAAATAAAAACTTGACGTGAACATCTAAGACAGCTTACGCTTTCAAAAACAAATTTACTTTTATTCGTTATTCATAAAATTGAAAATGGAGTTTAATTTATGAACCCTGCAAAGCTAATCTTATGCCTATGGGCATCTCTTGTCTCATTTAGCGTTTATTCTCAAAATTGTATTACGACTCACCCAAATGACGCACTTGAATGTCAAGGAACGTTTGTGGCGACCAGTGAGGCCGATATTAATACGTATATGGTTGATCTGGGATTAAATTCTAATACGAATAAAATTAAAAACCTTAAAATCGACTTTGATTACACTGGAGACATCAATTTGTTTTCAGCTTGTAAGCTGATTATTGAAAATAACAGAAACCTTTCAGCGACTGGAACAGCTTGTTTAGTTGCTAAAGAAGAAGTTCGTATTGAAAGTGGGGCGAGTTTAACCACGGTCGCTGACGCTAAATTATATTCAGCAAATATTGTTACTCTTCAAGCAAATACAAATTTAGATATTGGTGGAACCTTAGAGATGGTTTCAACTCAGGCGACAGGGGATGCTAGAGTAAATATTAGAAGTAATACCACATTAAATGTTGGTGGTGATCTTTATATGAGGGCCTTACGTCAGGCCAAGGTTGGGCATCATGCAAATATTACTGTTGGTGAAACTTTTACCATTATTTCAAATGGATATTCAAATGGATGTTAAATTCCTCATTTTTAAAAAAGGTAAAAAGAAAATAAAACGCTTCCAGTATACAGCAATTGATGATGCAACCAGAATGAGAGTTTTAAAAGTTTATGATCGTCATACACAAGCGAATGCAATCGACTTCTTTAAATATATACAAAAAAAGTTTCCTTTCAAAATCGCCATGATTAGGACTGACAATGGCCATGAATTCCAAGCGAAGTTTCATTGGGAAGTACTAGATCATGGCATCAAACATGTTTATATCAGAAAAGGCACTCCAAGACTTAATGGAAAAGTTGAAAGGTCTCATCGAACAGACAAAGAAGAGTTTTATTATCATTTAAACTATAAAAACGATAAAGATTTAAAAAGAAAAGTCGAAGAATGGGAAAAACTTTACAATTTATATAGACCACATGGAGGATTAAAGGGTAAAACTCCGTTTGAAAGACTTCAAGAGAAGTTGAAAAAATGACTCTGAATTTCTCATGAGTGTCGGCTTATCACACCCTTTCGCGACTTTTTCTAATGCTTTTAGTTTTAGATAATGATGAACTCTAGGAACTCCAAATTTCAAAGCAAGTAGGACTGAAACGACGGTAAACAAATTAATAATCGATTGCATTCTAAATACCTCCATGTGGTAAAAATTAGTACGTTATATATGGCCTACGGTGGTTATGGCCGTTTTTACAAGGGCCGAATTTTGATAAATGTTAGATGAAAGAGAGGAGTGACCTCCTCTCTTCTTAAGAAGTTAAGAGCTAATCACACAATAGTCGCTATAATCCGACCCATCACTTTTAGAAGCGTTGTTTCGCCAGTGCAATGGTTGTAGGTTTGATAGATTATCACTACCACCTTTCGATTCGGGTATGATGTGGTCGATTTCCCAACCAAACATCTCATTGCGTTTGCCATAATCCCCTGAAAAAATTTTCGCACCACATTTGTCTTTACGCCAAAAGTTGGGGTCTTTTCCCGGAATTTTCGCAGCTTTATTCCAGACTGCTTTGATTTTTTCATTACTAAATGAATTACCTGCAACAGTCGTAGAGGGCGCTCTTTTTTCTGAATAGAATAAATTTGAATTAATCATACTTTTACCTTCAAACCGTCTTAAACATAACGGTTAATTTAAGTTTGTTGACATGAAGGAAACAGTTGCGATAATAAAAATTGCCGTATTTATTGGTTCTCAACTGTTCCTTCGGGTATAAAATCAGTTGAGAGCCTTATCTTGTTAATAAAATTTTCAAAATACCTCCTTGATCAGTTTCGACCTCTACTTGATTAAATATTTCACTACTAATAGTTGTTAATATTGCTTCTAAAGATTGTGATTTTTTAAGACTGCGACTGAAAAACTTCTTAGAATCAGAAGTTTTATTTTCTAGCTGAATACGTTGTAAGAGATTACCAAATAATGCTCTTGAAGTTCCTTTTTTCAATATGTGTCCTCAGTCGTTGTCTCTTTAAATTTTGCATAATTTCTCCGATTGTGTGTGTTGGTAAGTTTTATGCTTATATAATTTTCAGACGATTATTTTTAAGTGACAACCGTTAAAACCTTACAGAAATAGACTTTCCGATGTTTATCTTTTGACACTAAAACACTCGGTTATTTAACTAAGTGACAGATACTTTCATTAATTAAACTTTCATTCAGTATTAAATATGAGCTTGTTGTCTTAGATCATAACTAGTTGTTAATATTGGGTAATTGACAATGGTTCCAGTTCGTGGTACCATTGTCCTCGTGAACAGTAAGAATAAGAAGACATTAGAAAAAGTATTTAGGGACCCTGTTTCACCGAGCATACCTTGGCGAGATATTGAAAAACTTTTTCTCGCTTTAGGTGGAGAGATAACTGAAGGGTCCGGTTCACGGGTACGAGTAAAATTAGGAGAAACTCTTGCTGTATTTCATAGGCCTCACCCTGAAAAGGTGACAGATAAAGGTGCTGTGAAATCAGTTAGAAAATTTTTAGATAACTCGGGAGTATTAAAAATTTTGGAGGAAAACGATGCTTAAGTATAAAGGATTTTTAGGAAAAGTTATTTATGATGATGAGGCCAAAATTCTTCATGGTGAAGTTGTTGGGATCAATGATGTCGTAACATTTCAAGCGAAAGATGCTGATAGTATAGAGGATGAGTTTAAAGCTTCTGTTGATGATTACCTTGAATTTTGTGAGTCTGAAGGGAAAGATCCTGAAAGGCCTGTTTCAGGTGAAACAAGAATTAGAATGGGAGAGGAGAGACATTTAATTGTTTCTAAAATTTCTCAAGCCAAAGACCTTAGTATGAATGATTGGCTAAATGAAGCGATTGACGAAAAGATCGAAAAAGAAGTTGGGTGAAAGTTGGCCAGAAGGTGGCCAAAAATTTTAAAAACCTCAATAAAGTACAAAAAATTTGCAGGCTACATGTTAAAATATAAGGTAGTGTCGCATCAGCAATAGATCAATATTTTCCCAGATCTCAAAATTCTGATCGGCCGATATAGTCGTTGGATAGAAGATTTTCATTATCTTAAGGCAAATAGTTTGGTCAAATTTGGACGATCAAAATTTAAAGCGGCAGTAATTTTAAAATGTTTCCGTCTTTTTAACTAAATCAGTATTTTCGTGAAAAGCAATAAATCAAGTTTTTTCTAAACCTAAAAACCTTCTTGGTAAATGATGTTTAGCATATTTCTTCTAGGGAGCAAGACGCTAAATAGGCAAACATTATGAACTTTTTATCTTTGTTAATTTTTTTTCTTTCATCACCTTGATCTTTGGACTGCTGAGAAGGAATTGAATGTTGCATCTTGGTATACTCTAGATACCTCAGTCTCTTTATTCTTAAAGATGTCTGTTTTTGTCTAGTTTGGATATTTATTTTGATTGGAATATTTTCTTTAAGTATTTTTTAATTCATGTAAAATTTAAACAAGTTTTTAATGCTGTGATGATTTGTAACAAGGAATTTGATGATTAAAAATCTAACTTTATTTCTACTATTGATAGTTTCTTTAGATTCTTTTGGAGTAACTAATAAACAGCTTGTTTCTTGGTTCAATTCTTTTTATTCAATAGAAAAGAAGAGAGTAGAGAATTTATACTCAGATAGTTTTTTAATCGAAAAAATTAAAGAAGTTCCTTTGCGCTCAGTTATTCAAAATAAACTATCTCCATCTAGTGATTGGGTTTGGGATGAAAATAACTTTAATAGGATTTTCCTAAGTCATAATGATTTTGAGAATTATATTCTGAACTTAGAAAAAGAACCGAATAAAATATTTAAAAAACCAAACAGGTTTTTCGTAAATTTAAGCACTGTATATCGAGAAGTAAGTGAATGTTCAAAATCTACTTTTTGGGGAGCAGGAAGTGTTATTATGTCGTTCTGTAAAGATAACTTAAATATTTTTATGAAAAGAATATATTCTTGTGATTATGAAAAAGAATTTTGTGAAAAAGGTTATATCATTATTAAAGAAAAGGTTTGTAAGCTGAAGCTTGAAGACGATGTAAATTTTTCTAAAAAATATATGTGCAAATTTAATGATGATAAATTTAAGCTTGTATATAATGGAGATAGAGACTTTCTTTGGAGTAAATCGAATATTTATGAAATTAAAAAGGTCTTAAAGCCAAGCTTTAATGATAATGTATATCCTCCTGTTCTGCTTGATGCTGAGGTTTTTTATGAAAATTTTGATGGACAACGCAATAGCTTTGTAATGAGCAAACAACACCTATATTCTAATCATACAGATACAAGCATTGATAGAGGTATAGAAAATCAGTTGAGAGTTGAAATTGAAAACCTTTATAGTGATAGATCACTAAAGAAGTATTTTTCAGACTTTGAGCGATGTTTAACGGAAATTAAAACGGAGAATTGTTATCAGAGTTTTTTATATAATCATCAATTTTATTCTAGTAGTAAAAATGGAATTAGCATTGTTAAGAAAATAGTCAAAATTGATGGCGTAAAACATAAAATTTCCCCGGAGTACTGGGACTCATATGGAGTAACAATAAATGATAATAGAGGCTATTCCTGGTCGCGCTCTACTGATGAAAATGGAGAAAGAAACTTTTATGAAATAGGGAATATTATTAAAAAATTTTTGAAAAAACCTAGAGATCATTTAATTGTTGATATCAATGGAAACGTATTTTTAAATGATTTAGAAGATAAAAAAAGAATATATTTCTATAAAAAAAACAATGAATGGCTTATAAAAACTATTGTAAATTCAAAGGACGTCATAAATATATCTGATAATATGTTGAATGCATTTCGTATTGGAACATGGAATGAGTTTAAATATCCTGATGCCTTAATTGGTAAAAGGTATTTGAATTATAAGAGTAAAAACTACAGAAAAAAAGCAGAAAGAAGAGTATGGCCAACGAATTTAAGGAAAATAACTTATAAATGTCTTGAAGGTCAAGAATTTAGTATAAATAAAAAATACAAAAATAGTCATATAAGTTGCCCGGCAGGAGAGTCAAATCGATTTAAAAGAAACTACCCAACAGATTTTTTTTTCATTGGGATAAAAAAGAAAAAGTTAAAGTTGTTTTAACTAAAATAAATAATTTAAAGCTTGAGCATCCTTCTGGGACAAGTATTGTTTTAGATGAATGGGAAAACTATAAAGAAATATTAGATACAAAAACTATAGATAATCAGTATAAAATAAAATTTTTACCTGGTTATTTTAGAATGAGAAAATTTCCTAAATATGAAAAAAATGAGCTTATTAAATACTTATTTGACTCTAAAAAGAGCTCTTATGTTAATGTCGCCGGTCATTGTTCAACAGGAATAGATTTTGGATTATGTTATCCAGTTTCTTGGAAAGTTGAACTTATGATTGAACATAGAGACGGTAAGTTACCTTTCTATATAAACTTACTTCGAACATATTATTATGAAGTGCCGTCATAGTAATATAGTTGATACTTACCTAAATTTATTTGCATTATTTTAAAGTAAAAAAAAGAGAAGAATCATTATTTGCAACTTGTGGTGACGGGAGCTTACTTTGGCATCTCTACTATGGTAGCCCGCTCATAGCGTCGTCGTGGCGTTTCAGTTCGGATCTTGAAAATATTTAGAATAGCTTAATATAATCAGAAGCGAATTTAGAATGATCAAGAGTTAAGTCCATCTGTAATCTATAATTACTTGAAAGTAGGCTTCGGCGAACCAAGGGGGCCTGTCAGAGTAAAACTGTAATACTCATCAACAGGTTTCGCTTGGGCTAACATCATTTCTAAAATCGCAAATGACTTAAGAAAGTCTTTCGAGAATTTAACTTTACCTTGAAGATTTAAAATAGAGAGATTCATGGCCCTTTGATTGAGGTTAATCGTTCCTTTGATCTCAGCTCTGATCGGAGATGTTTCGTTTCCAATAAGAAGTTGGTTTACATTTAATTTATTTTTTTCAATTTTGATAACCAAGTTAAGTTTATTGAGAAGTAACTCGGGAATTTCAAAGAAGTTAATAGTTTGAGCGGGGATAACAAGGTTTTTAGAAGACAATTTAGCAACGCCGCTATCAAGTTTGTTTTTTACTGTAGAGAAAAAGCCTTCTAAGCTCATATTACCATTTAAAAGGTTGGGGTAAACGGTAAATGCGTTGATAAATTTGGCATTAATCTTACTTTTTGTAATTCGAATATCAACTGTTCCTGCCGTTACTCTTGGGTAGACATTTATTTCAGACCCAAGACCTTTAATCACCGAATGAAACTTTAGGCCGGGAGGAATAAAGCTTGGAATGGTAAAACTTGTGGTTACAGAGTCTAATTTGAGAGAAGAAGAGGGGTTATTAAAACATCGTCCCGGTATAACGGGTTTCGTTAAAGTCACTTTGGGAAGGACATAACTTAAGTTAAATTTCTTATAGGTGATTGGGCATTGAGGATTAGACTTTATCGCCGTTTCAATTTGCTCTTCGACGTTGCCAAGCATGGGGAGGTTCATCAACAGTCCCACCAAGGCAAACACGAGAGAAACAATCGTGATTTTTAACTTTACATCCATAGGAATGGTGTAAGTTTCATCTTGAATGACATTATCTTCGTATTTTTTATTCATCTAACTTAATTTTTTCCGTAGTGAATTAATGATAGCTGCCCAAAAAGTTGTGTTCTATCTTCCGTCTTTTTAATTTCGATATCTATAATTTTAAGTTTTTGAGTAAGTGTTAAACCGGTTAGAAAATCAGCTAAGTTTTTTGAAGAAAAGCGACTAAAGACCACTTGAGAGCGACTTTTTTTAATATTTCCGCCACTCGATTCAGTGGCAAAGGTCTTAACTGTTACTTTATCAGAAGCAATATTATAACGAGTGAGAATACCCACCAGCTTGGTTTGAAATTCATTAATATTATTGGCCGGACCTGGAGAAATTAATGTTCTTTCCAGAGAGCTGACAGAAGATTTATTAGCACTAATCTCATCTATGGTTGAAAGAATATCTGTAGAGACAGAAAGTTTAGACTGAGCACTAAAAAAAGTTATTAAAATGGCAAAGAAGATGATCAGCGGTAATGTAATAATTGCGTATGAAACAACGTGATTAACAATTTTTACCTGTTCGTCAGTGAGGACATCTAGCTTTCCCATTAACTCTCGATAATTGGGATGATTGATTAAGTTATCAATTTGCTCAAAAATGAGAGAGTCTAGCTTTTTAAAAAGAGACATTTTAACTTTTTGTTCGCTCATGGCATTACCTCAAAGTGAAAATCGATGGTTTTTTTAGGAGGACTTGCACTTGCTCGAGCATTATCAAGACCGAGGGCCAATAAACTTTTTTCAAGAGTTTTTAATTGAGCGGCATCTTTGACTAAGAAGCGAGCATGGTTCATTTCACCATCTCCTCTAAAGTATATCATTTCTACATCTTTCTTTTTACCGACTAATTTGTTGATCATAGCAAGAGGAGCAATCGCATTAACTTCAGAGGCAGACTGGATAGTTTTTACCTCTTGAGTGATAACATTTTTTTTCTTTTTCAAAGCTTTTAAAAGTTTATCGGCCTTTTTGGGGTAATACCTTTGTTGCGCTCTGGTTAGTGCAAGCTCAGGCGACTTCACTGATCTTTTAACGGCCTTTGCGACTTTTTTATTATCAGCACTGATTAAAAAGATTTCAGCTAGCAGTAAAACGGAAAAAGCAATGGAGAGTAGGGATGTTCTGGCCAGTATAAAAGCGGCACTATGGGCAGGAATACTATGGCCATGAGCTCTTGAGTAGTTTCCAAAAAGAAAGTTATGAGGTCTTTCTTTGAAAGCTTGAGTCGCGGCCATAATTTTACTTAGGTAAAATTGATTGGCATTAGCACCAATTGTCTGCGAGTCATCATCAATTTTCTCGATTTGTCCAAGATGCTTAGTAATCTTACCTGTCGTCTGCGTAAGAAAATTATCGATATTATTAATTTGGCTTGTTCCACCTGTGATATAGACATTCTCAATAGGCAGACCATATTTAACTCGAAAGCCAAGGGTCCATCTCTTGATATCTTGAATTAAAGGTCCCATCGTCTCTTTCATGAGATTGGCAAATTCTTTTTGTTCATCGTTCACAGAATCGTATTGTCCTTCTGTCAGAAAAAAACAATTTTGATGTTTATATTCAGACGCTTCTTCGAGAGAAATATTATAGGCTTGCGCGATAGCATAATCGATAGAAACACCTGCTCGATGGGAAATATGATTAGAGATTACTCTATTTTGATAAATCATATAGGCCTTGGTGGTTCTATGACCGATATCGATAATGGCAGCTGGCCCCTCCATTTTTATCCCCGACACATAAGTATTAATAAGGTCGAGTTCACTGGTTAAAAGAGAAGGAAGAATTTCACTTGATCTCAAATGATTATAAAAAGTTTCAAACTCATTTTTTTGAGCGACGCTGACAATCCCATGGACATTATGAGCATCTTTTTCAAGAGAACTAATAATATGGGAATCCATGGAGGAGTAGGGAATACTCTCATCAAGTTGGAAGGGAATCATCATATCAAGTTTTTTATTACTCACATTGGGAAGGGTTAAATAACGGGAGGTAATAAGTTGATGAGGATATTGTAGAATAACTTTTGTTTCTTCATCAGTTTGTGAAATGGATCGAATAATTTCAGTCCACTGATCTAATGGAATATAGGGTTGATTGTCGATAATTTCCTGTTCGTTTTCAGTGGGAACAGGTGGTGTGAGGGAAGGAACAATAATTTCTTCAGAGAAATCGATTGTAATTTTTTTTCGCTCGAGAGTCGCTACTAGGTATTTAACACTATAGGTACCAGCATCAATTGATAGAATTCTCATAAACTTCCATATTTATAAACATCACTATAATTCTATCTTTACTATAGGTTTTATTCAACAAGCTGTATAAAAATTGACTAATTTACAACAATATCAAAATCAATGACAGTAGATTCACTTAATTGGCAAGTATAGACCACAAAATCATACATAACATTGATTTCTCTAACGCCAATGGTGTTATTATCTGTAATTTTTATACTTGGAGAGAGGTAGTTATTTGTCATTCCTGAAAGTTCACCTCTTAGAACATAAGCATAAGAATTGATATAATCGATATATTCTTTTCTACCGCTGACAGCTAGTCTTCTCTCGTCTACGTTTAAATAAGGAATTTGTACATCTAGGTAACCATTAAATCGAGTACTCGCAGGGGCTGAATATACGTTACCTTTAATAACAACAACGTCCTTAAAAACTGTATCTGCAGAAGGTCTACAGTCTATATCTAGTGAGTTTGAAAAAGAATTGAATGATAAAAGGGCGAACATAATAATCGTTAGTTTTCTCATAAAAATCTCCTATGGATTAATTCTTATGCGAATCATTGAAATTGGCAACCGCCTTTTAGCATAAAAAAAGGCGACCGTAATGATCGCCTTTTATCTAGATAGATTTTAATCTATTGCTTAAGCTTTCTTTTTAGCTGTTTTTTTCTTAGTCGTTTTCTTTGTTGTTTTCTTGGCCACTTTTTTGGTTGCTTTCTTTTTGGTTGTCTTTTTCTTTGTCGCCTTTTTTGCTACTTTTTTTGCTTTTTTCTTGGCCGCATTAGTAGACTTTGATGTTTTTTGAGCGTATTTTTCCACTCTATCTTGAAGTTTATTGAGCTCTTTTTTGTGCTCATCAATAAACTTCTTGGCCTTTTTGATTTCGTCTTGAATAGTGCTTTCAACCATTTTTTCTAGACTTTGTTTTTCTTTTTTAAATTTCTTCAGCATTTGAGGAAGATCTTTGTCCATGACTTTCATAAGATCTTTTTCCGCTTTTGTAGTAAAACTTTTGACTCGTTTTTGAAGTTGGTCTAACGGAAGACCATTCTTTTTTAAAGTCGTTTCAATATTTTTTGCTACTTCTTTCCATGTTCTGTTGATGACCACATCGATATCAATTTTCATAGGGACTCCTTATATTCTTTTAACTTTTTAACGTTACTTTTTTCTTGCCGTGATAGGCACTCGGTATCCAAAACCGAAACTTTTTGGGCGAAGTTTGATGATTGGCCCAAACTGATTCCTTTTATACTCGCTTTTTGTGTAAAGGTCATATACTTTTTTAACTTCTTCTTTTGCATGTCCATGCTTAATCAAGTCTTCACGAGTAAAACGATAAGATAAAAAGCCCTCTAAAATGGCATCGAGTCTTTCATAGGGAGGCAGGCTTTCTTCGTCTTTTTGATCAGGTCTAAGTTCAGCTGTGGGTGGCCTATCGATAATCTCTCTTGGAATGATTTCAGAATCTTTATTAATCAGCTCAGCAAGATGATAAACTTCAGATTTGTAGAGGTCTCCTAGGGGACTTATGGCACCGACACTATCACCGTATTGAGTAGAGTAGCCCACTGCGAGTTCCGATTTATTTGAGGTATTAAGAACCATCGCTCCGGTTTGGTTTGAGCGGGTGTAAATGAGTGCCCCTCTCAGGCGACTTTGGATATTTTCATCAGCAATTCCAGCAAGTTGATCACCAAAGTTTTCCATAAAACCATGACTTGTTGTGGAGTGGAGAAACTTAATTGGAAAGTTTTTTAGCTTTATTCCTAAATTTTGGCATAGTTTTAAAGACCCCTCGTAGGACAGAGAGCTAGAATGAAGTGAAGGCATATAAACCGCTTCAACTGGCAACCCTGTCATCTTGGCGAGAACCACAACCACCGCAGAGTCAATTCCTCCAGATAAGGCCACAAGAATTTTTTTGAAGCCACATTTTCGTGCATATTCGCTTATGCCAAAAACCACGGCGGCCAAGACTTCTTTATCGCCATTATCACTTAAGGAATTTAAAAGACAGGGAGAGTGAGAACAGTCTAAATTGGGATTAAACAGAGATTCCCAAGTATTGATATGGTCACTTTTTAGCTTTTTCTTGGGCTTTTTATAGTCTGGTAGGTCTAAAATTAAGAGATCAGAAGAAAATCTCTTACCGACAAGCTCAACGTTATCACCATTAACGATAAAACTGCCCCCATCGAATTGAATTTCATCTTCTCCACCAACACGATTGACATAGGCAAAAGGAGCAGCAAGTTCGCTCGATATTTCACAGGCCCGCTCGATTCTTTTTTCTTGTTTTCCAATGAAAAAGGGAGAAGCAGAGAGGTTTACCACTAAATCAAATTGCTCTTTAGATTTCTTTAATGCCTCGACAGGATCATATTCATAACCAGAGCTAAACCACATATCTTCACAAATCAAAAGAGCAATATTTTTACCTAGGAACTGAACGGTTCCAATATCGTTTCCAGGAGTGAAGTATTTCTTCTCATCAAAAATATCATAATTGGGCAAAAGGCATTTTCGGTAGATGGCCTGCGATTTATGTCCTGGAGTTATTTTGTAAATGACATTGGTGATATGAGTAATAAGATTATTTTCATCAAACTCATAATCAAGTCCACCGGCAAGAATTAAAAGCTGATCATTCTCTTTTTGTTTTGTTAGCCAGAGGTCAAGCTGCTCAATGTTTGTAAGGTAACGAGACCAGAATTCCTTTTGAAAAACCAGATCCTGCAGAGGATAGCCCGAAAAGTGCAATTCTGGAAATAAATGGAGGCCTGTAACATTTTGATCAATAAGGTTTTTTAAGCTTTCACAAGAAGCTTGAAAATCGCCGATTGAAATATGTGTTTGGTGGAGATTTAGTTGCATCATTTCTCCTCGCAGTATAGAAGATAGGTACAAAGGAAGCAAATGGAAAAGGTATTAATCGTAGGTGCTGGATTGGCCGGATGTGAAGCGGCTTTTTATCTCGCTAACCAAAATATTCAAGTCGTTTTGGCTGAGAAAAAAACAATCTCCTTAGGGCCTGCTCAGAAACTAAAAGATTATGCTGAGCTGGTGTGTACAAACTCGTTAAAGTCAATGGACCCCTATAGTGCTCATGGGCTTTTAAAAAGTGAAATGGAGGCCCTTGAATCGCTCGTGGTAAAAATAGGAAAAAAACATAGTGTTCCTGCTGGTGATGCATTGGCCGTTGATCGCGAAAAATTTTCTAAAGAGATCACTGAAATTGTAAAAGCTCATAAGAATATTGAGACTATTGAAGTTGACGTCGTTGATCCCTTGAAATTGGCAAGTGAGCATGGATGCCAGTACACCGTTGTTTGTTCAGGACCTCTCACTTCTCCTGGGCTTGAGAGTTGGCTGGCCAGCTATGGAGATAAGAAAGATTTATATTTCTACGACGCAATTGCGCCTGTGGTTGATGCGGATAGTCTAGATTATGATAAATTGTATTTTAAAGATCGTCATAAAACGGAAAAAGCAGATTATCTAAACGCTCCGTTTACCAAAGAAGAATATGAAAAGTTTATCGAAGCCTTGGTGGCGGCAGAAAAAGTTCCGGCCCATAATTTTGAAAAGGAAAAGTTTTTTGAATCATGTTTACCCATTGATCTCATGGCGGAAAGGGGAGTCGAGACTGCCCGTTTTTCTTGTATGAAGCCAATTGGTTTAGAACGTGAAGATGGCACTCTTCCCTATGCTTGTGTGCAACTTAGAAAAGAAAACTTGGCCGGCGATGCTTTTAATTTAGTCGGGCTTCAGACAAGACTAAAATACCCTGAACAAAAAAGAGTTTTTAGAATGATTCCGGGACTTGAGAACGCTGAGTTTTTACACCTTGGAAGTGTACATCGTAATACTTTTATTAATGCCTATGAAATGCTCAATGACGACCTCTCTTCAGTGAAAAATCCCAACCTGTATTTTGCTGGTCAAATAGCCGGTGTCGAAGGTTATACGGAAAGTGCTTCGATGGGACTCTATGTTGCTTGGCAATTGACTCGAAAAATCCAAGGAAAGGAAGTGGTAACCTGGCCTTATGAAACGGCAATCGGGGCCCTTGTTCGTTATATAAGAACTCAGAAAAAACCTTCACCAAGTAATATCAACTTTGGTCTTTTACCTTCTGTTACACTCCAAAAGTCGCAAACTCGTGGTAAAAAACGAGCGATGATTAAAAAAGAAAAAAGAAAGATTGTCGCACTTAAAGCGATGGAGAGTTTTAAGCAGCATTGGAGTAATACTCAGTGTTAGGAGTTCTCTTTGTTATTATTGCCTGTACGTTATGGGCATTAGATACCTTAATTAGATATCCACTTTTGTATGGTGGCTTCTCTCCCGACCTCCTTGTCTTCACTGAACACGCTCTTTTATGTTTAGTTTTTTCACCGGTGATTACCTCATTACTTAAAAAGTTTTGGCAGGCCAAGGTCAAAGAGATTTTTTATTTTGCCATGATTGGTGGACTCGGTTCCGCCCTTGCTACGTTGACTTTTACTAAGGCCTTTGTGCTCATCAATCCCTCATTAGTCATTCTCTTACAAAAGTTCCAGCCTCTTGTGGCCATCGTCTTTGCTCGTATTGTTCTTGGTGAGCAATTTAAAAGACAATACTTTGTCTGGGCGATTTTATGTTTGGTGGGAGCTTTTCTTATTAGTTTTCAAGATATTTCAGGGATTAAAACATCTGATTTTTCTTTAAATAAATCAATGCTATTAGGTTACGGACTAACTTTATTTTCTGTTGTTTCTTGGGGGCTCGCGACTGTTTTTGGTAAGGCCTTAGAAAATAATTATTCTGTAAAAGAAATCATGGCCGGTCGTTTTTTTTTCGGTTTGATTTTTCTCATTCCTATCGTCGTCAGTCGTCCCTTTGCACTGCCCATAAATTTTGATTATTGGGCCAAGATAAGCATTATGGTAGGGCTCTCTGGTATTGCTGGAATGTATTTTTATTATCGCGGGTTAAGACTATTATCCGCCAGATTATGCACGTTGGCGGAACTTTTCTTTCCATTTTGTGCAGTCGCATTAAATTGGATTTTCCTAGGAAAATCGTTGGATGCTTTCCAGATTGCTGGCGGTCTTTTATTATTAACGGGCTCGACTATAATTAAGATCAAGCATTATTAAAAGGAGTCACTATGGGGCAGAGGATTCAACTCCCAACAGATCTAACAGGAAAAACTTTTCTTATCGCTGGTGCAGCTGGCTTTGTACCCTCCCATATTAGTGAAATGTACCTAAACCTCGGTGCAAATGTAGTAGGGCTTGATAATTTTATTACTGGTTCGAGATCAAATATTGAAATCCTATCAAAGTATGAAAAATTTGAATTTATTGAGTGTAATATTTATGAAGGGCTACCAGATTTTAAAGATAAAAAGTTTGATTATATTTTATCCCTTGCGTCTCCCGCTTCTCCTTTAGATTTTAAAACTATTCCACTAGAAATTATGTTGGTGAATTCTACAGGAACTTTAAATTTAATTGAGTTGGCCAAAGACCATGGTGCAAGGTTTCTCGAAGCTTCAACTTCAGAAGTTTATGGTGACCCAGAAATTCATCCACAAGTTGAAGAATACGTCGGAGCAGTTAACCCCATCGGTATTCGATCACCGTATGATGAATCTAAAAGATTCGCAGAAGCGCTCACGATGATGTATCACCGTCGTTATAACGTCGACACGAGAATTATTCGTATCTTTAATACCTATGGACCTCGTATGCGTCCTGATGATGGAAGAGTGATTCCAAATTTTGTGAATCAAGCATTAGAAAATAAAGATATTACCGTCTATGGAGATGGCAGTCAGACAAGATCTTTTTGTTTTGTGACGGACTTAATACAAGCGATCCATAATGTGCTTTTTTCACAAGTTCATACACCATTTAATTGTGGTAACCCTGATGAATACACGATTAAAGAAGCTGCTGAGTTAATTGTAAAATTACTAGGAAGTGAATCTAAGATTAGTTACCATCCTCTTCCTGAAGACGATCCTAAAAAGCGAAGACCGAATATGAATAAGCTGATGGCCATTAGTGATTATTCTCCCAAAGTAGGATTCGAAGAGGGCCTAAGACAAACCACGGAATATTTCAAAGCACTTAAGAATAATTTATGAAAGTTGCCTTGGCATGTGACTATTTGATCGAAAAAAACTATCAAACAAAAGTACTAGAATCCCTTGTCCTTCTTTTTCCCTATAGTGAGGTTTTTACTCTGGTTCATAAGGTTGGAAGTGTTGCAGGACCTATCGAGCAAAGAAAAATTCATTCATCTTTTTTGAGCCATTTTGTTAAAAATGAAGACGATTTTTGGAAATGGAGTCTTGTTGCTCCTGGAGCTGCCAATAATCTTCACATTCCATGCTCTTTTGATTTGATCATTTGTATCGGTAGTGGATTTGCCTCAATGATTTCTCATTGTAAAACCACGCCAAAAATTTCTTATCTTTTAAGTGATCACAAATGGTGGCCAGAGAAAAAAGGAATGCGCGATAAACTTTTTAGAAGTTTCGTGAAATCTTCTGTAGATAAGGGTATCAAAGATAGCAGAGTTATTGTTTCTGCAAATGAAAATATTTTTGATGTGAAAACGGATGCTCCTAAAGAAGTGATGTTTCCTCCGGTAAAAATCGATCGTTTTCCCTTATTTGGAAAAGAGCAACGAAAACTTCTTAAAGCGAGTTATTGGTTAATTGATGAATCAAGTTATGATGCCACAGAGCTTGGTGATCTCATTTCAACCTTAAAAGAAAACCAAGTGGCGTTTAGACTTTTAAAAGCAAATGAACAAGATGGAAATGCAAAAGGGGAGTACCTTGGTGACGATCATCTCGCACCAGTGATGGCCAATTCAAAAGGAATACTCATTGGTTCCAAGAAAATATTTTCAGACCTTGCTATCAAGTCTCTCGCCTGTGGACGACCTGTCATTATGTCGGCCCAGTCTGGTCTTTCCTTTTTCTTTTCTGACTCCGAGGGAACAGCGATATATGGTCAGTTAACGGATCTTATGAAATGGATCTCCCATTTTGATGCCGAAGAATATCGCCCTGAAAAAGTTCGAGGGCAGGCCATGAAGTTTAACGATATAAAATTCAAAATTGGCTGGAATAAATATGCTGAAGGCCATGCTAATAAAGTTATAATCTGATGTTCTTAAATGGATATGTTACATTTTTGGAATTAATTTTATTTTTGATAAACCTATAAAAACGTCCCTGTTTTTAGACATTTAAAATGCTCCCGTCGTGGTCGCACCCACTTCGTGGGCAAGTTTTAAACATCTCTTGTTTTAAAATAGGAGATGGCCAATACTTGCCCGAAGGGTCGGGTCATGGATGACCCGATATTGGTTATCCCAAAACATGGAAGTTTTAATTTACTTTTTGTAAGTATTTAGAACTTTTAAATGTTACGAGTTTACGTTGAAAACTTATCTCCAATTAGAGGGATCAGTTTAATAAAGTTATAGAAAATTAAACCCAACTTTAATCTTATTCGTTAAATATTTTTCTCCATCAAAGTAATGATTGGTGTGAACAATTTTTGCCACCCTTTCTAAATTTGATCCCGTATCATTTGAAACCGTGAGAACTTGGATGAGATCTCCTTGGTAAAGATGCTTGGCCTCAACCGAATTGACGATTACTGAGAAGCCTCCGGTTCCGTAATCTAGTACTTTTTTCTCCATGACTCCCAAGGCATTGGGGTGAGAACATTTAAACTGAACATATAATTGTTCTAGGATTCCAGAGCGTCTCACCTCTTGTCTTAAGTCTTCAATCATAATAAATTCTGGAATTCTCAATTCCAGCTCGAATGCGGATTGAAATGAGATTTTTGATTTAAAAATAAAAGTACGTTTAGCTTCATAAAAGTAAAGATACTTTTTACTATCAAATTTAAAAGCATGCTTACTATCTTTGGTAAAAAACTTAAGGACGGCCTTTTCTTCATCGATTTTAGCAAGCTTAACTTGTAAGTAATCTTTTCTCATGTCTAAGCTTTGCCATAAGGTAATTTTTTTTTGATGGGGAAGGTTTTTTAAGATTTCACTAATCATAGCTTTTCTTATTTCTTCTCTTAATGTCGGTATATTCAAAACAGCTCCTGGGAAAAACAATGTCATTTGCTTTTTTTAGATAAATTTCTTTAGGTAATGTTTTGAATTTAAGATGATTTTTTTTCCATGGATATCCCTCCCTGTATCCTCGATTCACAACTAGAGAAGTTGCAAACTAAATACCATTTGTTTGTAGTGATTTCAGCTAGATAGAGTCATTAAGCTTGTGAGTGGTTTTTACCTCGTCTAAACTTTAGACAGATTTAGTTGAGCAGATTAGAATAAATTATGATGAAAATAACTTTGATAACGACTCTTATTTTATTAATGTCTTGTGGTGCTGGTGAGAAAGAGGCGACCAACTCCGATCAAAAAATTGGGGGAGTGATTCCTGTTCAAACAAACTTGGTTGGTGATAGTTATAGTGTCGCCAAAGATCTTTGTTTTGCCTTCACCAAAAAAAGACAAGCTTTTAATGCCAGTAATAATTTAAATCATTCTTTTAAAATCTATGAATCAAGTTGCAGCGAAAATGATTATAGTTTTAAAGTAGATGTCACAGCAAAAGTTGTAAGAACGGCATTGGAAGAATATCGATTTGATGTTTTAACTGGTGACTCACTTATTAGACAAATTGAAACTGATAAGTCGGGTATGCTTCAACGAATTTGTGCAGATATCGATTTTAATAATAGTGCTTCCGATGATCAGAAGAAAGTTGTTAGCGTTGTTGTTGATGAAGGTTTTTATCGGTATTTTCACTCGTTTCAAGTTAATGGGTCAACCTATGTGATGACTCGTGGTCGATATGTGCTCGAAGGCGATGAGTATATAAGTGAAGCAATTGATACCTTAAAAGTTAATAATATCAATTCAAATAATGCTGGGATTGTCTCTGAAAGAGAGAAGGTTGAAGTCTGCTCAGATGATGGTTTTCGCAAGTTCAAGCAAGTAAAGCAATAGGGCCATGTCTTTTTATCTCGTAACAAACGGTATTGTTCACCCCCATCAATTTAATTATCTCGTCGATGAAGATGGTAAGAAAAAAAGCCGAATCGAAAAAACTCTTCCCCATGGTAATTCCTATCACCAAAAAAAAATTGAGTATCCCAAAGGCGCACATCACTTTGTTATTGAAAAAATGACTAAATATATTCAAACCGTAGAAGAAAACTTTAGCCTCGATAGAGCGATGGACGTCTTACTGAAGCATAACTTTCATCATCTACCTGTTATAAAAAATGAAAAAATAATTGGTCTTTTGTCAGATCGTGACCTTTTAAAATTGAAAGGAGATACATTGTTTAATCTCATTTCTGTAAAAGATGTGATGGGGACGATTGTTCTTTGTTGTGATGAAGAAACGGAGTTGTTAGAGGTCGCTCAAGTTTTTGTCAAAGAAATGATCAGTGCCATTCCTGTTATTGATAAAACTGGCAAAGTTTTAGGCATTATCACCAAAGTAGATCTTCTCTCGGCTTTGGTAACTCATGAGTTTTTTGATTAGAAGAACATTCGTAAACAGTTGAAAATCCTTTAGCTTGACTTCCTCATAGCAGTTTTTTTTATTACACTTTTATAAGTCCCTAATATCTTGTACTTCGATCAAATTAAATCGTAGTGATTTCATCAACTTTTATCCTATTTATGCCGATAAAAATACTATGGTAATGGAAAAACTTTCATCCATTTTTCAACATATGTCACTTATCGCTTCCGATAGTGTCTCTTGGTTTTTGTCTTTGCCATTTCTAGGAAAAATTTTAGCCGCTGAATTTATAATTATTGCCTTCACCATTGGCACGGTACTTTTTTACAATAAATTTAAATTAAAAAAGTATAAAAAATCTTTTGCGCTTCAAAACGATATATATAAATTTATCTCAAATGCCATCAACAAAAGAGTTTTTATTTCAATTGAGTCTCTAAAGCCAGAGTGGAAGAATTTAGCCTTAATCATACCTGTTATTATTAAATTAAACAAAAAGTTTGAAACAAATACTCATTGGTTATTTATGCTGGATCACCTGTTAACGGAGTTACTACTTCCTATGGCAAGAGTTGATGCACACTCAACTCATTGGATTAAACGTTACTGGGCATTACGATGTATGATTTTAGATCCTCGTCCTTGCGATGAAGAGTATTTGATTGGGTTCTTACTTGATCCTGTTGCTCACAATCGGTTTATTGCTCTCGGACCGCTTTTAAAAATTGGAAATAATTATTCTGTTCAGGCCATTATCGACAGTATGAAAAGAGAAAATCGTCATACCAGAGCGGTGTATGTCGATCTTATGAAAAATAGCCAAAAAGACTTTTTGGAATTTGTAAGAGAGAGGCTTCTCGATGAAGAAGACCCCGAAATAAGACGAGTTTGTATCGATATTATTTCTGACTCTGTTGAGAATTCTGACCTATTCTTATTAAAACGAGATGTTCGCTCTCCAAACAAGCAATTAAAATTAACGGCGATACGATGTTTAAATAAGTTTGATAATTTTCATGCAACTCAAATGCTACTTCGTTACATGAAAGATAAAGATTGGGAAGTTCGCTCACTAACGTCAAAGTTATTAGGCGAAAGAAAAGCTTATCAGGCAATTCCATTACTACTGCAAAACCTTTGTGATAAAAATTGGTGGGTGAGATTTAATGCAGCTTTGGCCTTAGCAAAGCTAGATCGTCCAGGACTTGCTGCTTTAAATTCAATTACAGCGAAACAAGATCGTTATGCTTATCAAATGGCCCAATATGTAAAACGTCTAAATTTAAAATCAGATGAGCAGAAAGTTGCTCTAAAAATGAATTTTGAAAACGTGAGAAAATCAGACGCGCAAAAAACGAAAGATATGAAAGAAGCTTTTAAGCAAATGCAAGAGCAGCAAAACTTAGAGAATAAGAAAAAGAAGGCCGGATAATGGATTTTGAATATTTTTTATTAAGATTTATTCAAATTGTTAATGATTTCTCGTTCATCATTATCATTTACTTTATTGGATTAAATTCAATCTATATGCTTCTTCTTTTGCTTTCAATTCCTCAGGTCTTTTTTAGAAATAAAGAGCTTGAAATTGAAAGAGAGCATCTTTTTGGTCGAGAAAAGCCGTTTCCCCCCATTACGATTATTGTTCCCGCTTATAATGAGGGAATTACAATTTATGATAGTGTTAAGCAAATGCTTAAACTTGATTATGGCCATTACGAAATTATCGTCGTGAATGATGGATCGAAAGATAATACCAGTGAAGTGATGAGAGAAAAGTTTGAAATGTATCTGGTTCCACCAGCATTTCCGGTCAATATACCCACTGAAAAAGTTAGAGGATATTTTAAGTCTAAGAAGTATGACAATTTACTTTTTATTGATAAAGAAAACGGTGGAAAAGCAGACGCTCTCAATTGTGGAATTAATGCCTCAAAATTTGCCTATTTTCTCGCACTCGATGCCGATACTCTCATTGCAAAAGACGGTCTTTTAAGGGCCATGACAACCTTATTAGTTGAAAAAGATGTGGTTGCCGTTGGGGGAACAATTGGGGTTATTAATGATTGTACCTTTAAAAATGGTGTTGTGAGTAAAGTTAACTTTCCAAAATCAATGTTAGCGGGAATTCAAATTGTTGAATATATGAGGGCCTATCTTTTTGGGAGAGTGGGCTGGAATTATATTGGTGGCAATATGATTATTTCCGGTGCCTTCGGTCTTTTTGATAAACAGACGGTTTTAGAATGTGGTGGTTACCTCGCTGATACTGTTGGCGAAGATATGGAGTTAACCGTTAGAATTCACCATAATGAAAAAATTAGAGGTAATCCTTATAAGGTGTATTGTTTACCAGATACGGTTGCTTGGACAGAGGTTCCCGAAGACATAAATGTTTTAGCAAGACAAAGAGAAAGATGGCATCGTGGTTTATTAGATGCACTTTACCGTCACAAGGGCATGGCCTTTAATCCTCGTTACGGAGTCATTGGGACTTTTGCCTTTCCCTTTTTTATTTTTGGAGAACTTTTATCACCTTTTATCGAATTTCTCGGCTGGATGATTTTTATTGGTGCTCTCGTTTTTAATATTGTCGATTATAATTTTTTCGCGTTGTTTTTTGTGGCCTCAGTTGGCTTTTCCTTAATTTTAACAACAACTTCGATGCTATTGACTCAAGTTTCCTTAGGTCAGTATCATACTAAGGTAGATTTTTTAAAAATGATTATATATGTAATCTTAGAAAATTTTGGATATCGTCAGTTGACATTGATATGGAGACTAAAAGGTTTTTATAAATATCTTATCGGAGATAAAACTTGGGGTGAAATGACCAGAACAGGCTTTGCCAAAAGTGAAGATGACGACGATGATGGAGATGAAGTGGATGATGTTCAAAACCGATTAGAAGGTAATGCATGAAAATAGTATTCGCGTTTTTATTATTAGCTCTATCCTTATATAAGGTTGTTTTTGCTGCATCTTTAACTGATGAAAAGTCTCGTAGGTTAAGTAAAAAGTATTCCTCAATTTTTAACCAAAAAGGTTATGACTTTAAGGTGCTGGGAAGTAGCACTAAAAATAGTACATTCAGTTATGAGCTCTCAAGAGATTATGAAAAAGTACTTCTTATTTGGTCCGGTGAATCAGCGGGAGTTCCAAGTGAACATAAAAATATTAACCTCAAATTAAATGACAAAATTATAAAGGTAAAAGCAAAACATTTTTATGAAAACTATACTCAAGGAAAACTATTTTTAGCGGTGGCCGAACTTCGTTTAAAAAAAGGGACATATACTATTAAGCTAGCGGGAAAGACGAAGCCAAATCCTAAATACTATGGACATGCCATGGTCTTACTTGAAAAACAAAAGTCTGAAAATCGTGTAAAGATTTTTGCTGGTTTAGAGGCCTTTTACCCTGGCTCACTACATGGGGTAGATTTAAAGGCGAAGTCAGCGCCTTTCAAAATTGCCGTTATTGGTGGTCACGGATTAAAGGGAAATGGCAGTACGAACCTCATTAACGGTAAACCCTTGGGAAGAGGTGATGACTGGAATGGTTCCTCTGGTGAAAGATGGGATATCGATCAATATTACATAACTGTTGAAAAACAAAAGGAAATTGTAGGAAAGAAAATAGTCTTTGAGGTGGATCCTCTGCTCCAGTGGCTTTTTCCTCTTGTGATTATAGGTAGTTGGGAAGGATAAGAAAAGGCCATAATTTAAACTATGATATACTTAAGTATAGGGTTATTTAACCAGGGCCAAATATGAGATCTATGGTGAAAAGCAGTTTAGTTATAATCTTGATAAGTCTTTTATCAATTCCTGTATTTGCTGATAATGATCGCGGTCGAAATGATATTCGAAATTTTAGAAATGATAATGGTCGAAGCAATAACCGAAGAGATAATGTTGGTAATCAAAGAGGTGATCGTAGAGATAGTCGTAGGACAGAAAGAGATAATGCTCGAGATAGAATGAGAGATTTTTTCTGTAGTCGTACTGGACGGTGTCGGCCAGGAGATCCTCAAGTTGATGAATTATCAACGGCGGCCATGGGTCTGGCCACGATGGGCTTTGTCTCATTAATTTTATATCGTAATCGCAGGGATGAGCTTGGAATTAAAAAAGAAGATTGCTAGCTTCATCATTGTCCTTTTTTTATTACTCTATGTTTTTATAAATCTTTACCATATAGAATGGCTTTTATTTTCATGGTTTAAAAGTGATCATTACCAGCATGTTTACTTCTTTCTCATTGCAGCTTTTATTTTTGTTTTCAAGAAATTTAAATCAAGAAGATGGAAGTATAAACCTCTTATCTATAATTTAAATGCTATCAATTTAATCATTCCTATTATTTCTTTAATTGTTTCGGCCATTGCCGAGTATTATTTACGAGCACCTTTTCTAGGTGCACTATCTCTTTGGTTATTATTAAATTTCTTTTTATTTAAATGCGTTTTAATGAGAAGTTATGAAAGGTTCTACCTTATTCTTTTTCTTTTGGTGATTACCCCTTTCCCCTATATATACCATTTAACTTCCTATCTTCAGATTAGTAGCAGTGTTTTATCGGGGCACTTACTTTCACTTTTTGGTGTTGTAAATGAAGTTTCTCAAGGTAGGATAGTTATCGACTCGGGTACTTTTGTCGTTGGTCCCGCTAGTAGTGGTATAAGGTCGTTTCTCGTATTACCAACCTTTTCAATCATACTTTTAATATGGCGCCCTTATAAAATAAAATTGGGATTGAGCTTTATTTTACTTAGTTTTTTGACAGCTCAGTTTTATAATATGATCAGAGTAACATTAATGTTGGTGACGGCGATTTTCACTGATCCTTATTGGGCCTATGATGCCTTTCATGATAAGGGAAACACGGTGATCTTTTTTATCGCTTTAACGACGATCTACTGGTTGTATAAAAAAGTATGTCAAAAATAATTTTTTTATTGTTTGTTTCAATTAATTTTTCTTTTGCAAACTATTACAAATTTCCTGCCGATACCTCTTATCATTTTGCAACAAAGAATGAGGGAAGTTTCCCATCGAATTCTAATTATCTTGATCGAGAAGTTTTAGAGTCATTTCCAAAAACATTTGATAATTGGTCGAGTGAAGATCTTCCTCTCCAAATGGATCTCGTTTTTCATCGCTATTATGAATACCGAACAGAAAAAGAAGAAGAAACAAGAAGTTTATACTTACTTGTGGCCCATGGCTCAAATGAGAGTGACTTTCATGCCGCTGAAGTTTGTTATTTTGGCAAAGAGTGGCAAATGGAAAATCGCTCTATAAAAACCATTAAACTTGGTGATAGTAAATTTCCCATTCGTTACTCTGTCGCAAGTAAAGATGGTTACCAAAGAGTTCTGATGTATTGGTATATCTGGCCAGATCACCATCGTCGCATTACTCGAGGGATGACCATGTTTAGACTTGCTATTGACGTGGATAATTCTATTAGTGATGCGGTTGATGTGGGCATGAAGTTCATTCAGTATATCAGTGATGTTAAGATTGGAGATCAAAAGAAACTTCCTGCTTTTATTAAATTAAAAGAACAGCTTCCCGTTAAGTTTAAAAAAGATAGATTGAGTCAAGCAATTAAAAAAGCTTATGTATGGCTTCTCGGACAAATGACTCCCAATGATATCGTGCCTAATCCTGTATCACCGAGAAGAAATTTAATTCTCAGTTATATTGCTAACCCTGAAAGTCCAGCTTTCCCTTATATTTATAGTAAGTCATCGCTATATGATAATGCTCTTACCGTTATTGCCTTTGCCATGCTTGGTGATTTTGAAAATGCTCAAAAAATTATAGATGGTGTCTGGCGAAGTCAATCTGAAACGGGAAAACATTGGTTCTCCGTCAATACACATAATCTTTGGCCTAATGATAAAGATGAAAGTGGATCTATAGTAAGAAATGGTGCTTCGGCTTGGTTTGGGTACGCTGTCGTCTTTTATCTCGATTTGAGAAAGAAATTTGATAAGGCCTATCTCACCACCAGTGAGGCAAAAAGTAATATCTATTTTCTTAAAAAAATGACGAATTATATTATCGATCGTCAAATTACAGATAAAAAAGATAAACGTTACGGACTTATTACTGGTGGTGAGGGAAGTTATTATATTGCAAAAAATCCTCAGTCAGGAAAACCAGAAGAGTTGTATCGTAAAGGAAAAATAGAATGGAACTCTATCGAACATAATATTGACTCCTATTATCTTCTTAGAGATTTAGGACGATTTTTAAATAATAAAAAGTATATTAATAGCGCAAACTTATTGAAAGACTCACTTGTTAAAAAGTCTTGGAATTCAAAGTTAAAACAATTTAATCGTGGGCATAATAAAAATGGTGGTGACCCCGTAGAAGCACTTGATACAGCATCATGGGGTGCTATGCTTTTAAATAGTATTGGTAAGAAAAAATTAGCTAATATTGCACTAAATAAGGCCCACAAATATTATACACAACATGGAAAATTTAAAGGACATAAACCTTATCGAAACTTTCTTGTTTATGAGAGTGAAGAGATTAATAAAATTTTCTACCCAAAAAATCCCAAAAAAGATTGGAATGATATTCCAATTGTATGGTTTGAGGGAACATACGGGGTGATCATGGCGAAGCTTAAACTTGGGCGTATAAAAGAAGCAATGAGAGATACAAAGCATACACTGCTTGCTCAAGGTAATGATGGCGCCCTCCCTTATGCAACCAATGAAATAGAGTTTCAATTCACAACCGCTCCGTCTGTCGCCTCGACGGCTTGGTTTATTATGGTTGGACGTGCTTTACAAGATAGAAAAATGCGTGAAGCTTTTTGGAGCAAGGATTAGGAATTGATGGAATTAAGTATTGTCAATAAAGGTTTTAACTTCGCTTATTTCGGCAAAATCACTCTAAAAACATCCTTGTTTTTCGATACTCAGAATGCTCCCATCGTGGTCGCACCCACTGCGTGGGCAAGTTCAGAGCATCTATAAGTCGTTACAATATTAAAAATTATAAGATGACCAATACTTGCCCGAAGAGTCGGGGCAGGATGGCCCGATATTGGTTATCGAAAACAAGGATGTTTTGTTTTGGACTTAGAAAAGAATGAAAATGACCAGTTATAAATACAATCTAACTATAAGATACCAATATTTAGATCCATTAGTTTACATAGATTAAGCAGAATAAAAGTTTCCGTGAAAGCCAAGTGGTAAATAGCGATCGTACCAAATCCTCGCTTGAAAACTCATATCGATAGCATTGATAATTTCTAAAAAACTTTCATCCTTATCAGCGTTATACCCAGGGACGAGAAGGTATCCATCGTCTTCAAGAATATTATCTCCTTGAGCATAGATAGGCTCGCCGAAAAGTTCAGATGAATTTGTTTCATATGTTAGAAGAGTATCTTTTTCTTTGTCATATTTAGAAGTACCCGACATCGCAATTAAGTCATGGGCCGGACCAAGTTTGGCGCAGTAGAGATAGCGGTTTTTCTTCGTCGTATACGCTCCATTAAAGATAGGAAAATCGTGATGACCTAAGTTTGTACTTTTTTTATGTAGTGTTCTTGATGCTAAATTAAATTCGTAACTATTAAGTTGAGGTGTTTTAGTATTGCTTTTTTCTTTTTTATCCAACTTCCAATTTGAGATAGTATTTAAAAGTGAGTGGTCTTCAGCGATAAAGCTATCAAAATAAATACTATCATTTTCTTCATAGGCATTACTATTATGAAAAACGAGACCCGGAGGTAATTTCTTTTCGATGGGATTTGATTTACCTTTTTTATCGAGAATCAGTAAGGTAGTACCGAGTTTGGGATCATATTCGATTGCATCTGCAAGGCTTCCTTTGTCGAAAACGATATCCATAATTTTAAAATAAGCAGGAGGAATGAGGAAAATGATATGATTTTCGGTAATCATCATATCGTGAATCATATAAATATGTTTTTGTTTTAAGCGATAAAGTACCTTTAACTCACCACTGGATTTATTTAACTCATATACGACTAAAGCTTTAGAGAGACCTTGTTCAATTCCAAATGTGTAGAGATTTCCTGATATGGGATCAATTTTTGGATGAGCGGACATTCCAATATTTTTTTTCAACTTGCCATTAAAATACTCAAATTTTCTGAAGTCTAAACTTCCGGTGTGTAACAAAGAGGGGGCACCACCTTCTGAAAGGGCCAGATAGTGCTCATTCCATTTAATGAGATTAATATTGGGTTGATTTTTTCTTTTATAAGTATTCTTTGGAGCTTCAGTTCCAAACTCATCAAAGAGCATTTGCTTTTTTCTTTGCTCCTTCATTCTTTGAGGTGTTTGAATGAATTGGGCCTTTAGCTGAACTCCATTTTGACTAATGATTATTTGATTTAAAAAAGCGTCTCCGTCGAAAAAGTGGCGTAACTTATGACCAAAGTTATTCTTTATTCCTGGACCAACTCTGAGAACTTCACCGTTTAAATTGGGAAGGGTTCCATCAATATGATTTAGCTGCCATGTACCTTCTTCGGTAACATTTTTATAAGCTTTTCTACTAAGATGATGAGGGTGAGAGCTTGCTTTGATGATACTCCAAGGATCAAGTCCCATAAGTGCCGTCGCTGCAGCTGTATATTTAAGAGCTTCCCTGCGATTAAACATATTTTACCAGCTTTTTAAGATTTCATGAGTCATCTTATTTGTCCCACTGGTAATTGTTTCTGCTCCGTAAATATAAGGGTTATCAAGGCTAGTATCTAGAGTCGCACCAATGAGCCATTTCCACATACCATGATGATGAAATGCCGTCGGTCCATCGTTGCCCCCAAAAAGTGTTGATTTGGTAAGAGTAAAGAAGTGTCCTGCTTCTAAATTATTATAATTTTCAACTTCAATGAACTGCTTATAGAGAGAGGGTGCCTTTGAATATATTTCAAAGTTTAATTCCCTCTTAATGATACGATCATCTTTAGAACGAATAAGAGTTAAAGGAACAGTACTATCCATCGATTGGAGTAGTTCCTCATCAAAACCAGCTGGTGAGAAAAGTACTGTCGCTTTTAAATTGACGGGAAGATTATCAGAGCCAGCAGCGAGTAAGGCAATATAAGCTCCTTTTGAATGACCTGAATAAACCACTCTAGAAGTATCGATGAGGTTTTGATACTTATTTATTGTGATGGCCACGAGACGGTTATAATCCGCTGCCATTCTTCTCCACTTACGGTCAAAAAAGTTTCGATCATACTGAGGGTGAACGACAGCAATTCCTTTTCTTGCAAAATGGATAAAACTTTCTTCATACTGCTTGTACCCAAGAGCCTGGCCATGGCCAAAAACAATGAGAGGAACCTTTTGGTTTGTATTGTTTAAGAGAGGTGAATAAAACACAATCTCTCGATTACCAGCTTCAAAAATGATTTTTTGATAATCGTAATTATAAACTAAGCTACCTGGATGTTCCGGATCTGTTGGAACTAAAGGCGTGGCCAAAAGAGAAAAGCTAAAGAGACTTATAAATAGTATGGTTAAATTTTTCATACCTAATTATAGAAAGAAAAAATTCATCTTGTCAGGAATAGAGTTAAATAATTTTTCTTACATATAACTGTTAGAATGACCGAGTCAGGCTTACAAGTATTGAGCTGGATTTATCTTTATCTCCTTTAAATTCATAGAGATAGGAGAGCTCTGTACTAAAAACAAGCTCAGCAGGGAGCTGATAGCGGAGAGTGAGTTTTGTATCATGAGCATAAGATTCATCAAAGTTGGTGTAGGAAAGTGCAGTCGTAAAATCAAAAAAGAGCTTATTGAAATTATTATACCAAGAAGTAAAAAAAGTCGTTGTGCAAAAATCAGGGGCCGTTGCTTCTTCTTGGGATTTATATTCTAACGAAAATTCCCAGTTTCCTAATTGTTTTGGGCGATAGAGGGGCTTGATAGAATAAACATAAAAGTCTCGATCAATTTCTTTGGTACGAGAAGCTCTAAAACCTACTGTTGTTGTAAATTCTTGAGAAAATTCAATACTATCAAATAAGTCGAGTGAATCTATTTGGTAGAATGTAATTGAGAGATCAGCAGCTTTTGGAACGAGTGCATACTCCCTAGCATAGGAAAGTGAGAGAAAATGTTTTTCGATTTCTTTTCTTAGTAATGTATAACCAGAAAAATTAGATTCTTTCTTGGCAAAGAGAAATATATTTTCCTCTTCGTTGATATTATCATATTGGTTATAGAAAATTTTAAGCCTCCAGTCCATATCAAATTTAAAAGAATAATTTGTTTCAAAAGCAATATTTTGAGATTCAACTTGGTAGTTCTCCAGAGTCAAATCGCTATCTTTATTACTAAGCTGGTCGTAATTGAGCTCACCTCTTATATCAAATCGTGAGCTGATACTTTGTTTATAGATAAGTGAATAACGATTGAGAACAGACTTTTGAGAGTAATCGAGAGAGTCTGTTTTTATTTTATCTTCAAAACTAAAGTTTCTATATTGTAGTGAAACATTTGGACGCATCAATTT